>NZ_LT906441.1:0-310749 GCF_900186975.1 Cutibacterium granulosum | reverse complement strand
TGATCATGCGATCAGCTCCTTCACGGATCCAGTCCTCGTGTGGCCGTCCCCTCCGAGAGGACGACGAATACGTTACGTGCGATTCGGACGTCATGCGTGCCCGTGCTCCCAACATTCATGACGGGTGGCGTCACCGAGTTCCTGCTTGGGGTCCGGGTCCCGTGTGATCCGGTCTTCTCCCAGTAGAACCTGCTGGTGTGTTTTGCGTCCACGCATGCTCACCCCGGGCTCGATCGGTCAGTCCTGGCCTGGTGCCCAGCATGTGGAGTAGGGGTGTGCTTTGATGCTGCATGACGCCTCGACTGCCTTCCGGCTTGATGCCCAGCCGGCAGCGCTCCCACGGCTGGGCATCCTCGACACGCCTCACCCGTGGTTGGTGCCCAGCCCCTCGGTTCGACAGGAATTCCCTGCTGCCACACCGTTGAGCATCACGTCCTTGAGCACGGCCGCCAGCCCTCGTGCCCCGGCGCGGCAGTCCTCGTCGGTGGCGCACTCGGTGGGGGTGTGCGAGGACCCGGTGGGATTGCGCACGAAAACCATCGCTGTGGGCACCTCGGCGGCCAGCACGGCGGCGTCGTGGCCCGCCCCGGTGGACAGTATCGGCGTCTTCCCGATCGTCTCCTCGAGCACCTTCTGCACACGTGCGGTGAGACTCGCGTCAAACTCGGTGCGTGGGGTGAGGGACTCTCGCTGCCAACTCACCTGGCACCCCTCCGCCTCGGCGGCTTGCTGGGAGGCAGCAGTGATGGCGTCGACGACGCAAGTGAGCATCTCGTCGGTCTCGGTGCGACAGTCCAGCCAGCAGGTGGCGCGTCCGGCGATGACGTTGGTGCCGCCGGGCTCCAGCTGGGTACGGCCGATGGTGGCGACGGCATGCGGATCACCGGACTTGGCCACCGTTCGACGGGCCGCGACGATGGTCTGCGCCAGGGGGATCGTCGGGTCGTGACGAAACGGCAGCAAGGTGGTGCCAGCATGATCGCTGACGCCGGTGAATGTCGCCCGACGCCGGGTGTGGGGGCGTACCGCGCTGGCCACGGCCAACGGATGTCCCATGTCCACCAGCGCCCGACCCTGTTCGACGTGCAGTTCGATCATGGCTCCGGCCTGCTGAGCCCAGTCGCTGGTGCCGAGCTCGTCGGGGTCCAGGCCGGCCGCACGCCATGCCTCAGCCAGGGTGCCACCGTCACGACACGGCAGCTCTCGGGCCCGAGTCGGTTCCAACTGCCCGCTGGCCAACCGAGACCCCAGGCAGGGCATGTCGAACCGGCCGCCCTCCTCGTCGGTCCACACGACGACACCCACAGGTACTCGCGGCTCGACACCTGTCTCCTGCAGCATGTTCACTGCTGCCAGGGCGCTCGCCACCCCCAGCGGCCCGTCCAACTCGCCGCCGCCGGGCACCGAGTCCAGGTGCGACCCGGTGAGGATCGCTCCCGGTCCGGGCTCGCCCCACCAGGCGACGAGATTGGCGTTGGCGTCGCGGGTGAGGGTGAGCCCCAGCGAGCGTGCCGTGGTGGTGAACCAGGAACGCAGCCTGGTGTCGACCTCGGTGAGCGAGAATCGCCAGTAGGAACCGTCCTCGGCCCGGCCCAGATCGTGAATCTGCGCTAGGAGCTCCACCACGTCCAGGCTCACTGTGGCACCACCTTGTCGATGACCTCCTCGTCGACGAGATAGGGCAGGGTGATGTGGCCTTGCGGATTCTCCTGGTTGAAGGCCCTCGCCGTCTCGACGGAGTGCTCGTTGCGTGCCCAACCGCGTCGCGCCACCCCGCACATGACGTCCCACAGCAACCCACTGCGGATGACGGCGTCCACTCGCTCCGACCCGTCGAGCACCAGCCCGAAACCACCATTGATGGCATTGCCGATTCCCGTGCCGCCGCCATTGTGCAGGGTCACCAGGCTCATGCCACGTGCTGCATTGCCGGCGAAGCACTGGGTGGCCATGTCCGCCATGACGTTGGAACCGTCCTTGATGTTCGCGGTCTCGCGGAAGGGGGAGTCGGTGCCGGACACGTCGTGGTGGTCGCGGCCCAGCATGACCGGGCCGATCTCGCCGTTGCGCACCATCTCGTTGAACCGCAACGCGATGTCCCTACGGCCCTTGGCGTCCTGGTAGAGGATTCGGGCCTGGGTGCCGACGACGAGGTCGTTGGCCTCGGCGTCCCGAATCCAGATGTAGTTGTCGCGATCCTGACCGCGGCGATTCGGGTCGATGCAGCTCATTGCAGCCTGGTCGGTGGCGACGAGGTCCTCGTGACGGCCCGACAGGCACACCCAGCGGAAGGGGCCGTAGCCGTAGTCGAAGAGCTCGGGGCCCATGATGTCCTCGACGTAGGAGGGCCAGATGAACCCGTTGCGGTTGTCGCCGTCCTTGGCGATCTCGGTGACACCGGACTCGTAGATGGCGTTCATGAAGGCGTTGCCGTAGTCGAAGAAGTACGTGCCGCGCTCGGTGAGGGTGCGCACCAGCTCGAAGTGCTTGCGCAGGGTGGCGTCGACCCGGCGGCGGTACTCGTCACGGTCGGTGGCCAGCAGCTCGGTGCGTTGTTCGAAACTCAGCCCCTGGGGGCAGTAGCCGCCGTCATAGGCTGCATG
The DNA here is from genome assembly GCF_900186975.1 of Cutibacterium granulosum. Lineage (NCBI taxonomy): Bacteria > Bacillati > Actinomycetota > Actinomycetes > Propionibacteriales > Propionibacteriaceae > Cutibacterium > Cutibacterium granulosum. The sequence goes on along the minus strand of NZ_LT906441.1, from coordinate 308,146 downwards.
GCAGCTTGTCTGGTCGGACAGTAGCGGGATGTCGATGTCGTGGTCGACGGCGTACTGCAGCAGGTCGACGATGTTGCCGTGGTAGGCGATGGAGATCGGGGTGCGCTCGGCGATGTGTTTCTGCGCCAGGGCGAAGACCTCGTCGAGGTCCTCGGAGACGTGCCCCACCCAGCCCTGGTCGAGACGGGTCTGGATGCGCGACATGTCGACCTCGGCGATGATTCCGACGGCGTGGGCGATCTCGGCAGCCTTGGGTTGGGCCCCGGACATTCCGCCCAGTCCCGACGACACGAAGAGCACTCCTGAGAGGTCACCGTCAGCGGGGATCCCGAGACGGATGCGCCCGGCGTTGAGGATGGTGTTGAAGGTGCCGTGGACGATGCCCTGCGGGCCGATGTACATCCATCCGCCGGCGGTCATCTGGCCGTAGTTGGCGACTCCCATCTCCTCACAGATCTCCCAGTCCCTCTGGTTGTCGAAGCGGCCGACCATGAGCCCATTGGTGATGATGACGCGTGGGGCCTCCGGGCGCGACGGGAACAGGCCCAGCGGGTGACCGCTCATGACGACCAGGGTGGTGTCCTCGGTGAGCTGCTCGAGGTATTTCTTGATGAGTCGGTACTGCAGCCAGTTCTGGCAGACGCTGCCGGTTTCGCCATAGGTGACGAGTTCGTAGGGATACAGCGCGACGTCGAAGTCGAGGTTGTTGTCGATCTGCACCTGGAAGGCCTTGCCCTCGGTGCACCGGCCTTCGTACTCGTCGATGGGACGGCCCTTGATGTGACCGGCTGGGCGCCACCGATAGGCGTAGATGCGGCCGTAGGTGCGCAGCTCCTCGAGGAACTCCGGAGCAGCCTTTTCATGCAGTTCTGAAGGCAGATAGCGCAGGGCATTGCGCAGCGCGGTGCGGGTCTGCTCGTCGGTGAGCCGGAATCCACGTGAGGGGGCACGACGGATGCCCGGCTCGAAGACGGGGTCCGGCGGGTATTCGGCGTCGAGGCGGATGGTCATGGCCTCGGCGGCGCTGCTGTTGTCATACATGGTCAGCTCCCTCAGATGTTGTCAGGTCGTGGGGTCGCGTGTGAGATGTGCCGGTGGTGGGCCACGGTGGGATGCCCGACCGGTGTCGTCTCCACGTTGAGACATTTTTGACGGTACCACCGGGATGGCGTCACTGTTGTGCATGGCGACGATGTGACCCGATGCTTTTTGACGCTGGTGACCGGATGTGGCGGTGCGTGCTGTTCCTGCAGACCTCGGGGCAGCAGATCCTGGAGCAGGAGAGAGTCTCGGATGCTCGTGGGTCCCTGCGGGGCCACGGGGCCCGACGGTCAACCGATGCCGGGTGTTCTTGTTGGCGTGGACCCCTGCAGGCAGAGGTCACGGTGCCAGGCGATGTGCTGGGCTGGACGCTTGGCGGCGTTCATCGCCGAGGCCCTGTCGGGATCGGGAAGCCCGGCTCCGGGGCGCTGGGGAGCTTGCTCGTTGGGGTTTCCCCTGCCACCACGCGGAATGAGCAGGTCGACCAATCGACCAGTGGAGGGCCTTGTCCGCTGGGGTTTCCCACCAAGAGCCTGTGGTGAGGCGGGTGGGGTGGTGTCGAGTGGGCGATTTTTGATACCTCGGGGGTGGTGAGGTCTCTTGTGTGCCGGGTCGATCGGCGTGCTGACATTTTTGAACACGAACTTCTGAGCTCGATGGTGGGCGTCCTGGGCACGGTAGCGGGCGGCTCTGCAGGTTTCGGTGTTTTTCGGACGACCATGTCGAGGATGGCGGGGCCAACACGGTGACTGGTGACAACGCCTTACACGGCAGCGTCCGTACCCACGATGGGTACGGACGCTGCCGTGGTTCGCGACGTGAGGCCGCAGATTCAGTGTTCTGGACTCAGATGACGTTGACGAGGTCGCAGACGAAAATCAGCGTCTCACCGCCGGCGATGACACCGGGAATGCCCTGCGGGCCGTATGCCAGATCTTGGGGGATGACGAGTCGGCGTCGTCCGCCCACCTTCATGCCCTGCACACCGTCATCCCACCCGGGAATCACCTGACCGGCTCCCAGTTGGAAGGTCAACGGCTCTCCGCGGTCCCACGACGAATCGAATTCGCGACCGGTACTCAGGGCCACTCCGACGTAGTGCACCTCAACGAGGTTGCCGGCAGAGGCCTCGGGGCCGTCACCGACAGTGATGTCGTCGAGGACGAGCTCGTCGGGGGCGGAATCGGGCAGGGTGACTTCAGGCTTGCTCATGACGACAACCCTAGAGGATTCCCGGTCACACGCCGGTTAATCAACAATTCTGTCGCGACCGGGCTGGTGCTGACATTTTTGTTCACCAACCCTCAGAGCACGGCCCCGCAGCGAGGTCTCGCCACCTGGAGGCCTGCCATGAGGAACTGCAGGATCGGTGCTGAACCAACCGATCCGATCAGTCGTCGGGAGAGATCAGTCCGCAGCGGTAGGCCTTGGCCAAGTGTTGTGGCACCCGCATGCTTCTGCCGCCGATGTGAATCTCCACCAGTCTGGGGGCTGAGGCCTTCCACTGTGCCCGCCGGTGGCGGGTGGTTGAACGGGATTTCTTGCGCTTGGGTACTGCCATGTTCTCACCAACTTGACTTCGTGATTCCGGGAAGTTCGCCGCGGTGTGCCATCTCGCGGAACCGGATACGAGACACTCCTGCCTTACCGACGTAGCCACGGGGGCGTCCGTCGATCTGGTCGCGGTTGCGCAGCCGCACCGGTGACGAGTCTCGCGGCAGGGCGGACAATGCGCGGGACGCCTCCATCCGCTCGTCCAGTGTGGCTGTTGACGATTTGATGATGGCCTTGAGCTCGGCACGCCGGTCGGCATACTTGGCCACCATCTTCTTGCGTCTTGCCTGTGCGGCGATCTTGGACTTCTTGGCCATCAGCGGGTCTCCTTGAACTCGACGTGGCGGCGCGCGATGGGGTCGAATTTTCGCAGGACGAGGCGATTTGGTGTGTTGCGACGATTCTTGCGGGTGACGTAGGTGTAGCCAGTTCCGGCAGCCGAGCGCAGCTTGATGATGGATCGCAGCTGTGTGGATTTCTTGGCCATCAGATCCTCTCTCCTCGAGTGAGCATTTCGGCAACGACGACGTCGATGCCGCGCCGATCGATTTCCTTCATCGCCTTGGGGTCAGGGTGAGGGTGATTCGCCTACCCAGCGACGGAACCCAGTAGCACTTCCGCTGGATGTTGGGGTTCCAACGGCGTCTGGTGCGGCGTTGGGAATGTGAGACGTTGTTGCCGAATCCAGGTCTGGTGCCGCGGACCTGACAGCGTCGGGACAGGGGAGCTCCTGTCACAGTATCTTACATATGAGAATCATTATCATATAGTACTGGTGGCGAGACACAACTCATGCTGGAAGGACGACGATGAAACAGGGCATCCATCCCGGCTACCACTCGGTGGTCTTTCGAGACATCTCAGCGGGCATGACCTTTCTCACGAGATCGACTGCCACCAGTTCCAAACACATCGGGGAGGACGGCAACACCTACCCCCTCATCGATGTCGACATCACCTCAGCCAGCCACCCCTTCTACACCGGGCGAGCCAAGATCATCGACACCTCTGGTCAGGTGGAGAGATTCAACCGACGCTACGGCAGGAACACATGAGCGAGGTTGGACCTGTTCTCCTGAGGCATGGGAGAAGGATCTGGCTCTCCAAGACGAGGAGGATCCGTCAACCTGTTCCTCCAGGGGTGCCTCACAGCAATGTGCTGGGCCGGGAATTCCGCCGAATGCTGTCCCGGGCGCTTGACCTGGACGGGTCTTCGTGAGCTGGGGGTCGCCACTGACGTTGGATTCGCAGAGCGGCAGGACCCACCAGCTCGAATGATCCGTCAGAATCCCCTCGCTCCCGGACAGTGCGTCAGTATTGTGCGGTGAGGAGTGCCGGGCTGACATTTTTGTTCACCGGCGCTCAGGGGCACTCTGCCGAGGTGTGAACACTCGCAGCATTCACAGGCCGTGCCACTGGCGAAATCATGGATGGATCTGCCAGCGAGCACATGAGCCTCGTCCAGTGGGGGAGCTCGCTCAGTTGTGCAATAGGGTCAGAAAGGCTGGGCCCCACCTCGGCATGCGCTCAATTTGGGGATCGGGTCCCCGTGAGGGCCATGTCATGTACCTCAGCTGGTGAGGTCGACCTTGCATTCCGGGAGTCATTCCCCCTTGCGGAACACTGGAACTTCTGGTGTGGAGCCTTCCACGTGGTATCGCCAGCCGACGTCGAAGTTCTTGAGGGCGCCGGGGGTGCGTACCCGGTTGCGTACCAACCATCCGGCCATGAGTCCTCGAGCCGTCTTGGCGGTGAAGGAGATGACCTTCCAACGGCCCTGCCGATCCCGGGACTCAAAACGCGGCGAGATGACGGTGGCGTCGATGCCCCTGACCGGACGGAAGTACTCAGCGGAGGCCAGATTGACGATGACCTTTGCGCCAGGTGACTCGGCAAGGTCGGCTTCGAGCAACATGCGAATGCGTTCGCCCCACCAGTCCACCAAGGTCGACCCGCGATCGGTGTGCAGAGCAGTTCCCATCTCCAGACGATATGGCTGGATGCGGTCGAGCGGGCGAAGCACGCCGTACAGACCGGAGAGGATACGCAGTACCTTCTGTGCCTCGGTCCAGTCCCGAGTGGTGAAGAGGTGCGGCTCCATACCGCGGTAAACGGCTCCGTTGAAGGTGGTGGCGGCCGGCCGGGCTTCATCGGGGGTGCCGGGCTGGAAGTTGCGGTAGCGCTCCACGTTGAGGGTGGCGATCTCCTCGGAGACGCCCATGAGCATGCGCAGATCCGCGGACGTCTTCCCCGCCATGATCGTGGCCAGACTGGTTGCGTCGTCGAGCATGCGGGGCTCAGTCGTCTGGTGGCCAGGGGTTGGGCTTCGTAGGTCCAGTGACTTGGCAGGAGAGATGAGGGTGAGCATTGGGCCTGGTCCAGTGGTGTGGTTTCACAGGGATGATGCCAACGGCTTGGGATGGCTGTTGGTGGGGGACGCATGGTCAGTGGTGGGTTGAGCTGCCTCGGCCCGGGCGGACGGTCGGTGTGTTCTCTGTCGCCGGCGCCGGTGGGGTGGATTGTCGCCAATGAGCTTGGACAGAGACGCTGCGCAGGATGCCACCATCGTGCCGTATCGGGTGGTGAGTTCGTGGTTGAGGTGGCAGGAGGGGATGACCATGCTCAGTGCAGCGATGACCTCATCGTGCAAGGTGATGGGGGCTGCGATGCCGACGACGTCCTTCTCCACGCCTGAGGTGATGACGGCATAGCGTGCCTGCCCGATGCGTCCGGTGAGTACAGCTCCGGCGGCGCTCGTCTCCAACGAGATGGACTGGCCCTCCCAGGATCGATGCTGGATGGCGCGAATGCCCGGTACGAGGGCCAGATAGATGGCCCGGTCATGATGTCGCACCGAGAGATACACCGACTCGCCAGTCTCGGCAGCCAGCTGGGTCATCGTTGGGCGGCACAAGCGACGTAGCGAGTTGTCGGCAAGCACCCGACCGGATACGCGGATGAGCTCGGGGCCCACGTCGTACAAGCCGTCGGGGGTACGTGAGAGGTAGCCACTTTCCGTGAGTGTGCGCAGCAGCCGCAGGGCGCTTGACGGTGCCAGTCCTGCAGAGCGGGCAGCTTCACTGAGTGTGATACCCGGATGATCACATACGGCGGTGAGCAGGTCGAGCGCACGGTCCACCGACCGAATGGTTGGCGTGGTTGATGTGGTGGTCACTGGTACTCCAACTGTGAGGCGACTTTGCCAATATGCCGAATCTATCTCCCACAGTGTGGAAAGGTGTCGGATTCCTGTCCGTGATGCACATTTCTGACGTTTCAGGCCCCGTTCGGTCACCACAGTGACGAAGGCGGGTCGCAGCTGACAAAAATTGACGCTCCCGAGGCAGAACGATCATGAGAGGGGAGATCAGTCTGGCCTGGTGGCAAGGCATGGTGTGAGATCGGTCTGGTGGCAAGACATGAGGGGCGAGATTGCTCTGGTGGCAAGAATTGTCCGGCATGGCGATGCGGTCCTGGGCTCTGTCTGGTCGAAAGTGTCACGAAGCGTGAGGGCCATGAGCCAAAGCTGCTGGCAGGGAAGACCGGTCCGGGAAACTGCGGCGAGATGGGGTCCGCTTCGGCGAGTGGGGCGCGGCACGGTGATGCTGTCATGGGGAGTGAACATTTTTGTCAGCTGATCCCCGTTGTGAGTCTGGGGAGCGGCGCGGCTTCACCCACCTGACGAAAATCGTCACCTGCCGGGTGCTGGAGGCAGTCACATGATGTGTGGTCGGTCGGTCTGATGAAAATTGTCAGGTGTGTCAGGTGAAGGGGGCAGCCGAGGGGGAGTGGGGAGTGTCAGGTGGGTAAAGCGGTAGGTGAGAACCGCGGCTCCCGGCCTGGCTGGCAACCATGTCCACCATGGGACGGGCAGCACAGGCGGATCATGCACCACCCCAGCTGAACGCTGTTAAGTTGCCTCTCGTATCATGACGCCGTGCCTCTCTACAGTGTGAAAATGCGCGCCAGCGCGGCTGACCGACATGTTTCTGGAGCCGAGCGGATCGTGGACGAGAACGAGGTGGCCCAGCTGTGCGCCGACATGGGGCATCGGGCACTCGCTCACCCCAAGGCGACCCCGGATGAGATCCACCTCACCGTAAGACGGATCGACATGAGTGAACTCGTGCGAGTGCCTTTTCTGCCCACGACCGTGCTGCCCACCGCCTCACCCCAGGATGCCAGGGACACCGTCGTGACGGCTCTGGCTCCGCTGACCGAGCACGCGCAACGGGCGTGGATGCTGCTCACCGAAGCCCGGGACATGCGTGGCGCAATACTTCTGGACGCCGCCACCGGCCAGCGGCTGGAGCCTGACCAGCAACGCGGGGTGCGGGTGACGAGCATGGACGCGGCGAGGTCCAACCCGATCGGCGGAAAGCACCGGGTGCTCGAGGCGCAGGTGCTTGCTGCGAAGGTTGCCCACCGCCCCGACGTGCTCGCCGAGATCTGCATCTCCGACGACCCGGACTACACGACGGGCTACCTCGCCACCGCACAACACGGTTACCAGCGCATCCCCCACATCAAGGAGCCCGGGTCCGCCCGGGGCGGGCGCGTCTTCCTCGTCCGGGGAGACGACGTGGCAGGACTCATCGAGTACCTGGAACACACCCCGGTGGTCGTCGAGGGTGACGGAGTTGATGGTGGGGTTTCGACAACGTGAGGTGAGGCTACGCATCATTTTCGAGCGAGTAGGCGAAGTCGTGTCCCGCCCCTTGAGCGGGCAACTGCAGCGAGACAGTGAACAAATGCAGCTGGCAGACGTGACGTGAGTCATTCTGGTGATCATGTCCTCGGGCAGGTGACAATTTTTGTCATGCCAGCAATTCCTGACGCACTGCAACGATTCCCCACGCGCCGGGGATCCATCCGTGGGGCAGTGGTGAGTGCAGCGTCGAGCCTGTCTAGGACCCGATCGTTTGGATCCATCCGGGGCAATGGGGGGGGGAGTGGACCGTTCAGTTGCCGGTCAGGGTGCTGGGATGTCGGGCAGGGGCTGGTCTTCATCCTCGGGGCAGTGCGGCAGAAACATCGGTGCCATCATCATGAAGGGCTTCTGGCCCCCATCCTCAGGGCGGTGAGCCTGAGTTCCCTCGGATGATGAGCCTGAATCGTTGAGGCTGACGGATGGTATCCGTGGCACCCGTCCCGGCAGCGGGACGAGAAGCATCGGCAGCAGGTACGCAGAGGTGGAGCAGGCAGTGAGTTGGAGCGCAGAAGGGAAGAATCGCATGACGTGGATCGAGGACGCAGCCACGCACACGGTGCTGGACTGGCAGCGACGTGGGTTGGAGCGTCACCCGGCGACGTTCTCCTCACCCCAGACTCCCCGTGCCATCGTTGACGGTGAGCCCAGGATCCTGTTCAGTTCCTCGAACTATCTTGGTCTTGCCGAACGCAGCGAAGTCATCGGGGCAGCGCGTCAGGCCATTCGGACCTTCGGTGTCGGGTCGGGCGGATCGCGGCTGGCCACCGGGACGAGCACCGCACATGAGCTGGTCGAGAGTACCCTCGCGGCCTTCCTGGACTACCCAGATGCGATCCTGTTCGGTTCTGGATTCGCCGCGAACACCGGCGTGCTCCACGCTCTGGCCGAGCCCGGGGTGCGAATCTTCTCCGACGCCAGCAACCACGCCAGCCTCATCGACGGATGCCGGTTGGCGAGGTCACACGGCGCCGAGGTGACGGTTTTCCCGCACGGCGATCTCGCTGCGTTGCAGGCCATGCTGGTCGAGGCGAACGGGCAACGGTGTCTCGTCGTCACCGACGGAGTGTTCTCGATGGACGGCACCCTTGCACCACTGCCGGAACTCACGGAGCTGTGCCGCCGCTTCGGGGCTGCACTCATGGTTGACGACGCCCACGGTCTGGGCACCGTCGGTGCCACTGGGCGAGGAATCGTCGAGCATTTCGGCATGCAGCAGGATCCGCCCGACGTCCTCGTCGTCACTGGGTCGAAGGCGCTCGGTGCCGAGGGTGGGGCGGTACTCGCCAGTGAGTCGGTGATTGCCATGTTGCGTCAGCGTGCCCGGCCCTACGTGTACTCCACCGCCCCGAGCCCTGCAGTCTGTGCCGCTCTGACGGCTGCTCTGGACGTGCTCGACGGTCCGAACAGCCCGGTTCCAGATCTGCACCGCAATGTCAGCCGGATGGCCACCCGGCTGGGACTCAACAGCTGGCCCACCCCCATCGTCCCGGTGGCGGTCGGTGACGAGACGGCTTCCGTCCAGGCGGCTCATGAGCTGGGGGAACAAGGTTGGTTCGTCCCTGCGATGCGGTGGCCGACGGTGCCCAGGAGCCGGGCGATCCTGCGCGTCACCGTCATGGCCACCCACACCGACGATCAGATCGACGGGCTCGCTGACGCCCTTGCCCGTCTGGGCCTGCCGCGCACCTGAGGTCCTTCTGCAGGTCTCGCCGTAATGACCACCTGGGCCTGCACCGAGATGTCCAGGGCTGGGGCTTGTCACACACGACGACCTTGGGGTGATACTGCGGGTACCCCGATGTGTTGACGCTGGCCACCGCAGAGCTGGTGGAGGTGAGGGTTCTGGAGATTCGGCTACCTGTTCCTCCTGATTCCGCAGCTCCGTGAAGCGACAGCTCCTGAGCCCGGGAGTCTTGGGGCTCGACAGTCCCACATTCACCCGCGTCCCACGAACGTCGCTGGGGTGCGGTGGGGTGAGCGACTCGGTTCCCCGGCCTCAGGGGCCGCTCAACGTTCCTCTGGGACTGATCCGCCCCAGCATCACCCCTTGAGATCGTCGGAGGTGATGTCCAGCGACGCCTTGTCGAAGAGGGCGGAGAAATGGCACCGGCACAGGTGCTCCCCGGCCCCGTCACTGCGCGGCAGCAACTCGGTGTCGTCGGTGGCACATTTGTCCTGGGCCCGCCAACACCTGGTGTGGAATCGGCAGCCGGCCGGCGGATTGGCCGGGGAGGGCACGTCGCCGTGCAGGATGATCTGCTGACGCGTGCCGCGCATCTCGGGATCGGGCACCGGCACCGCAGACATGAGCGCCTGGGTGTACGGATGGATCGTGCGCTCGTAGATCTGGTGCTCGTCGCCCATCTCCATGATCCGCCCCAGGTACATCACGGCCACCCGATCGGAGATGTGGCGCACCACCGACAGGTCGTGGGCGATGAAGATGTACGACAGTCCGAGGTCCTTCTGCAGGTCCTGCAACAGGTTGACCACTTGGGCCTGCACCGAGACGTCCAGGGCCGAGACGGGCTCGTCACACACGATGACCTTGGGGTTGAGCGCGATGCCGCGGGCAATCCCGATGCGTTGACGCTGGCCACCGGAGAACTGGTGGGGGTAACGATTGATGTGCTCGGGGTTGAGCCCCACCAGGTCGAGCAGCTCCTTGACCCGCTCGCGGCGCTTGTTGCGGGGGACGACGTCTGGGTGGATGAGGAACGGCTCACCGATGATGTCCCCGACCGTCTTGCGTGGATCCAGCGAGGTGTACGGGTCCTGGAAGACTATCTGGATGTTGCGGCGCAGCTTGCGCATCTGCGCACCCCTGGCGTGGGTGACGTCCTGGCCGTCGAAGACGATGCTTCCCTCGGTGGGTTGCTCCAGGGCGACGAGCAGCCGTCCCAGGGTGGACTTTCCGCATCCGGACTCACCGACCACACCCAGGGTTTCACCGGGGTAGAGGTCGAAGCTCACCCCGTCCACCGCCTTGACGCTGCCGACCGTGTGCTTGATGATGCCGGACTTGAGCGGGTAGTGCTTCTTGAGGTCACGAACCGACAGGATGGGCTCGCGGGCCGACTGGGTGGGTTTGCGGAATTCAGGCTCGCTCATGGAGCACCTCCTCGGTGTGGTGGCAGGCGCTGAGACGGCCGGGGGCCACCTCGTGGAACTCGGGGGCGGCTCCCACCCGGCACTCGTCGGTGGCGAACCGGCACCGCGGGTGGAACGAGCACCCGGCGGGCAGATCCGTCAGGGACGGCGGCAGCCCGCCGATGGCGAAGAGTTTGTCGCCGTGCTGGTCCAGCCGCGGGATCGAGTCGATGAGTCCGACGGTGTACGGGTGCGCCGGATTCGAGTACAGCCGGTGGACGTCGGAGTGCTCGACCAGCCGTCCGCAGTACATGACGGCGATGTCGTCGGCCACGTCGGCGACGACGCCCAGGTCGTGGGTGATGAGGATGAGGCCCATGTCGTCCTCGTCCTGCAACTCCTTGAGCAGGGTCATGATCTGGGCCTGCACCGTCACGTCGAGGGCGGTGGTGGGCTCGTCGGCGATGAGCACTCGCGGGTTGAGGGCGATCGCCATGGCGATCATGATGCGCTGACGCATACCGCCGGAGAACTGGTGCGGGTAGTTGCCGGCACGCTGCCTGGCGGCCGGGATGCGCACCCGCTCCATGAGCCGTACCGCCTGCTCCAGCGAGTCGGACCTGTTCATCCTGCGGTGCTGACGGAACATCTCGGCGATCTGCCAGCCCACCGGGAACACCGGGTTGAGGGCGGACAGGGCGTCCTGGAAGATCATCGCGATGTGTTCACCGCGAATGTCCTGCATCGTCCTGGCAGGCGCAGTGAGCAGCTCCATGCCGCAGTACGTGATCGATCCGCCGGTGATGTGGGCCGGGGGAGTGTCGAGAATGCCCATGATCGCCTGGGCCGTCACCGATTTCCCGGAGCCGGACTCACCGAGGATGGCCAGGGTCTCGCGCTCGCGCAGTGAGAAGTTCACGCCGTTGATGGCCTTGGCGATGCCGTCGCGGGTGCGGAACTCGACGTGCAGGTCGTCGACCTCGAGAAGTTTTCCGTCCACCGGGTCAAGTTGCAGACGTGCCTTGGACAGTGCCATGTCGTGCTCCTCTCAGTGTCGTTTCGGGTCGAAGGCGCTCTGTGCCGCCTCGCCCAGGAAGATGAACGCCAGAACTGCCAGCGACAGGAACAGCGAGGGGAACAGCAGCATGTGCGGGGCGGAGCGAACGTATCCCAGGCCGGAGGCGTCGGAGACGGACACTCCCCAGCTGATCGCAGGTTCCTGCAGGCCGATGCCCAGGTAGCTCAGCGTCGCCTCGATGGCGATGTAGGCCCCCAGGTTGATCGTCGCGACCACCATGACCGGGGCCATCGCGTTGGGCAGGATGTGGTGGGTGATGATGCGCCACGGACTGGCTCCCAGGGCACGTGCGGCCTGGATGTAGTCGTTGGGCATCACCTGCAGCACCGAGGATCGCATGAGCCGGGCGATGGAGGGCCATCCCAGGATGACGACGGCCCCCACCACCTTGAGGACGATGACGATGTACGGGGTGCCGATCCTGTTGGGGAAGGTGTACAGGATGATGATGCCGCCCAGCAGGAGTGGGATCGCGTAGAAGACGTCACCCAGTCGCGAGAGCAGACTGTCCAACCAGCCGCCGCGGAATCCGGCGATGAGGCCGATGACCGAGCCCAGGATCGCCGTGCCCAGGGTGGCGAGCACTCCGACGAGCATGGAGGAGCGGGCACCGTAGATGGTGCGTGCGTAGACGTCGCACCCCTGCACGTCGGTACCGAACCAGTGCACCGCCGAGGGCAGGTGACGTGCTGCGGACAGATTGCAGGCCCGTGGATTCGTGCGGGTGAACAGTCCGGGGGCGGCAGCCATGAGCACGAGGATGACGATGAGCACCGCCGAGACCCAGAACAGCGGATTGTGCTTGAGATCGTCCCACGCGTCGTTCCAGAGGGAGCGGGGTTTCCTCTCCCCAGAATGCTGCTCGGGGCCCACCTGCGGATCGGCGGTGACAGTCGTGTCAAGGGTCGAATCGGGAATGGTGTGTTCAGTCATGGCTGATCCTCGGGTCCAGAACCCCGTACAGCAGGTCGATGATGAGGTTCGCGAGCAGGTACACCAGCACCAGGCAGGTGACGGCACCCACCACCGAGACGCCGTCACGCTGGCTGATGGAACGGAAGATGAAGTTGCCGATGCCATTGATGTTGAAGATGCGTTCGGTGACGATCGCACCACCCATGAGGGCACCGAAGTCGTAGCCGATGTAGGTGATGACCGGCACCAGCGAGTTGCGCAGGATGTGGACGGTCACGGTGCGAAATCCCGACAGGCCCTTGGCCCTGGCGGTGCGCACATAGTCGGCACGTTGGTTCTCGATGAGGTTGCTGCGCGTCAGACGGGCCACGTAGGCCACCGACAACGCCCCGAGGACGAATCCGGGCAGGATCAGCTGTCTCCAGGTGCCGTCGGAGGCGGTCACGGGCGCCCAGTTGAGCTTGAGGCCGAAGAGGAGCTGGGCCAGGGAGCCGATGACGAACGAGGGGATCGAGATGACGACCAGGGATGAGATGAGGATGAGGTAGTCGATGAACCTGCCACGACGCACGCCGGCCCACACGCCCGCGCCGATGCCGATGATGATCTCGACCAGGATGGCGATGAGGGCCAGCTTGATCGTCACCGGGTAGCGCACCGACAGCTCCGCGGTGACGGAGTTGCCGTAGAAGTTCGTGCCCAGGTCGCCGCGCACCAGTTTGCCCAGGTAGATGCCGTACTGGGTGAGCAGTGGATCGTCCAGGTGGTACTCGGCGCGGAACGCCGCCACGTAGGACGGTGGACAGGGGCGCTCACCGCAGCGTCCGGCAGTCGGGTCACCCGGTAGTGCGAACACGAGGGCGAAGAGGATGAACGTCGCTCCGATGACCACCGGAATCATCTGGAGCAGACGTCTGACGACGTATTTACCCATGGTTGTCTTCCTTGCGGGCACAGGCGGTCCACCACGAAACGGTGGGCCGCCTGTGAGTCAGTGGTTCACTTCACGCTGATGGAGGTCAGGTCGATGGTGCCGAACGGCGTCAACTTGACGTTGGCCACCTTGTCGGACCAGCCATATGCCGTCGAGCTGGTCCACAGCGGGATGGCGGGAACGTCGGTGGCGAGCATCCTCTCGGCCTCGTTGTAGAGCTTGTTGGACTGCGCGGTGTTGGTCGCTGCGGCCGCCTCCTTGAGCTTCTTGTCGAAGGCTGGATTGGAGTACTCACCGTCATTGCTGGAGCCGCCAGTGGCGTACAGCGGGGTGAGGAAGTTCTCCAGCGACGGGTAGTCCATCTGCCATCCGGTGCGGAAGAAGCCCTGGATCTCACGCTTGGTGATCTGGTCACGCAGGGTCTTGAAGTCCGGGGTCACCTTGAGCTGGCAGTTGACACCGAGATCGTTCTTCCAGCCGTTGCACACGGCCTGGGACCACGACTTGTGGTCACCGTCGCCGTTGACGGCGATGGTGAGGGTGCCCTTGTAGCCACCAGCCTTGTCGTAGAGCTCCTTGGCCTTGGCCTTGTCGTAGCTGCACAGATCGCCACAGTTGCCCTTCTGGTAGCCCTCGACGACCGGGGTGGCCCAGCCGTCGGCGGGCTCACGGGAGCCGGCGAAGATCTGCTTGGTGATGGTCTCGCGGTCGATGTCCATCGAGAGGGCCTTGATGAGGTCTGAGTTCTTGAGCTGGGTGTCCTTGCTGGACGCCGTCACCGACTGGAAGATGCCGGAGGGGCGCAGACCCCAACGATCCGGCAGGTCCTGCTTCCACTGGTCGTTGGTGAGCTGGTCGGTCGGGATGAGGTCGGTGACGTCGAGCTGGTTGGCCACGGTGTCGTTGTAGGCGGGGGCGGCGTCGTTGTAGATCTTGAAGGTCACCTTGTCGACATGGGGCTTGTAGCTGCCCGCGTAGTTCTCGTTGCGCTCCAGGACGATCTGGGTTGCCGTGTTGTCGACGATCTTGAACGGCCCGGCGCCGAATGACGTCTTGGCCCATTTGTCGTTCCTGGCGTCCTTGAGGAAGGCGTCCGGCAGTGGGGCGAAGGCGGTGTAGCCCAGACGGACCTTCAGGTTGGCGACCTTCTCGGTGGTCCTGATGGTGAAGGTCTGGTCGTCGACGGCCTTGAGGCCGGTCATCTTGTCGGCCTTGGGTTTGGCGGAGCAGCTGTCATCGGAGCACTGCAGGGCGTCGTAGCCCTCGATCGGCTCGAAGAAGTACGAGTTCTGCTGGGCGTTGGGGCCATAGGCACCCCAGTTCCAGCCGTCGACGAAGTTGTGCGCCTTGACCTCGGTTCCGTCGGAGAACTTGAGGCCGGGCTTGATCTTGACGGTGAAGTTCTGGTTGTCCTTGGTCTCGATGGACTTGGCGATGTCGAGCTCGGGCTTGGCGCTGTCGGGGTTGTAGTGGACGAGTCGCGCGGTGACGGCGTCCATGATGTTGCCGCCGCAGGTCTCGTTGGTGTTGGCCGGGATGAGTGGGTTCTGGGGTGTGCATCCGCGGACCGTGATGGCACCGCCGTCCTTGGCGGGGGCGCTGTTGTTGGCTCCGTTCCCCGACGAACCAGCGGCCGATTCATCCTTGGCCGCAACGTCCTCGCCGCAAGCTGACAATGCCATCAAGCCCGCGAGGGACAGCGCAATGAGTGGCCTCATTCGACGCATGGTGTCTCCTTCTCACGTCACGTCGGCAGGTACCCGACGATCCCAGGTTGTTCGGGACACCATGCCACTGCTCGGAAGCCTTCGGCACTCGTCTCAGGGGGTTGGGACGACATTGTGACCAAACTGCAATGTAAAGCCGTCATCGTGGGTGGACATCTCATGATGTGGGGATGCCTGGGTGTGCGGCCCATCCTGACGCGGTTTCGGGGCGTCGCGGTGATCTCGGAATGAACACGGCAAGGGCTCCCACCCGAGGGTGAGAGCCCTTGTCATGACGCTGATGCGGTGGTCAGGCGACCTCGTCGACCAAGGCCTTGGTGAAGGCCGGGAGGTCGTTGGGATTGCGCGAGGTGATGAGCACCCAGTCATGACCCGGGCAGCGGACGAGCTCCTCGTCCACCCAAGTGGCCCCGGCATTCTCAAGATCTGGACGGAGTGAGATGTAGGAGGTCATCTTCTTGCCCTTGGCCACGCCGGCGTCGATGAGAACCCACGGCCCGTGGCAGATTGCTCCCAGTGGCTTGCCCGCGGATGAGAACTCCTTGACCAGACGACGACCGTCCTCGTCGACACGCAGGGTGTCCGCGTTGACGGTGCCACCAGGGATGACGAGCAGGTCGTAGTTGTCGGCCTTGACGTCAGCCAGCGTGGAGTCGGCGTCGATCTTGGACGCCCAGTCCTTGTCACCGGTGACGGTCTGGATGGCTTCGCCGCTGTTGGAGGCGACGGTTACCTCGATACCAGCCTTCTTGAGGGAGTTGATGGGCTCGACGATCTCGGCCTCCTCAACTCCGAAGTCCGTGGCGGCGATGAGCGCGCGTGCCATGATGATTCCTCCTTCGGTGGGGTCCGGTGGTGTAACGGCATCCACGGTCGAGGTATTCCGGACATGCGGCACCTGGGGTGCACGGATCCGGCGGCATCGCTGGTTCCGGCCCGTTGCCGTGGATCGTGACGGTGGTGGGGGTCACGGTGATGACACTGTTCGTGGGGCTGTGGACTGCCGCACCTGACACCGCACCGTCGTCGCGGTGGGCATGGCCCCATGCACATCAGATCAGCCTGGTGTGTGCTGTGACACTGGCGACAACCGCTATGTGAAGAACCGAATGGTCGGGGTGACAGGATTTGAACCTGCGACCTCCTCGTCCCGAACGAGGCGCGCTACCAAGCTGCGCCACACCCCGAAGGTCTGGACGGCGTCAACCGCCATCTGCTGGAAGGGCAAACCCTGCAGCAGTGCCCCACGATTCCGATGGACAGCGTGACCGCACGTGTCACGCTCGCCGCTCGGTTCCGTGAACCGGCGATTAGTTTATCGTAGGTGCTTTCGGAAGAGCAAATTGGGATTCGTGACGAGGAGGCTGGGCTGGTGTCGAGCAGGTTGGGAACGGCTGAACGTACGATCAGTGGTCGACATTCCGTTCGGCATCACGAGCAACCAGGGTGAGTAGCGTCACTTCGGGACGGCAGAAGGTGCGGTACGGGGCGAACGGTGAGGTCCCCAGCCCTGCCGAGACGTGCAGTGCTGCCGTGTGCCCTGCACAACTGTGGGTGGACAACCCCTTGACCCGGCCAGGTTCGATGTCACAGTTGGTGACCAGGGCCCCGTACCAGGGCAGGCACACCTGGCCGCCGTGCGTGTGGCCGGCGAAGATGATGTCCATGCCGTCGGTCGTCATGGCGTCCAGCACCCGCTGGTACGGCGCATGGGTCACCCCGACGTTGAGGTCTGCGCCGCGGTTGGCGGGGCCAGCGACCTTGGCGTAGTGGTCACGATCAAGGTGCGCGTCGTCCGTGCCTCGGAACGAGAGTCTGCGGCCTGCCACGCTCAGATCCCCCGAGGCGTCGTTGAGGTCCAGCCACCCAGCCTCGGTCAGGGCGGAGCGCAGGTGCTCAGTGGGCAGCTGCTGGCTGGTCCCGTGGTCGACCGGTGAGCGACCATGCACGACGTAGCCCAGGGGATGGCGAAATGCTGGGGCGGCATAGTCGTTCGACCCGAAGACGAACACCCCGGGCAGCTCCAGCAGTCCGGCCAACGCGTCCAGCAGAGGTTCGAGCGCCGTGGCCGAGCAGAAATTGTCGCCCGTGTTGACGACCAGATCCGGGTGCAGACGAGCCAGCCCACGGACGAACTCGATCTTGCTCGTCTGGCGGGCCAACAGATGAAGATCCGAGATGTGCAGCACCCGAATCGGTTCAGATCCCGGCGGCAGCACCATGGCCTGTTGCTTGCGCACCACGAAGCTGTGCGCCTCTGCCACTGCCCATCCCATTGCCAGAACGGGGAGGACAGCCAGGCCTGCCCCCATGCGGACCGCAGTGTGTCTCGTCGTCATCAACGCGGCTGCTGAGTGTAGCGGGGCGGTTCTGCGGGGGCTGGCTGCTGTTGCTGTTGCTGCCACGGGTCCTGCTGTTGTTGTTCCGGTTGTTGTTGCTGTCGCCACTGCTGCCAGCGGTCCCTCTGGGGAGCACGACGCTGATAGGTCGGTCGTGGTCCGGATGAGACTCGGAGGTCGATCGTCGATCCCTGAGGGGCCTTGCCGCCATCCGGATCGGCGCCCAAGAATGTCCCCTCGGGCTTCTCGGAGTGGACTCGTTTGGTGCGGGTGTCGAAACCGGCATCCCTCAGAGCCTTCTTCGCCTCGTCGTAGTTCATTCCCGAGGTGGAGGGCACTGGCACCTTCTTGCCGTGTTGAATCTCGTCCGTGGCCTCGGAGAAACTCGTTCTGGGCTTGCCCATCAGCGTGGCAGCCATCGCCTTGCGGTAGATCTGGCCGGCGTCACCACCGCCGGAACCCTTGAGGTACTTTCCGGTACTCATGTGCAGCCCGCGGATGGAGCGTACCTCGCGGCCCCGGAAATGCTCGCTGGAGGAGTCGGCGGCGATGAAGGCAGCACCGGCAACGGCAGGGGTGTACCCGGTGAACCACACGGCCTCGTTGGAGTCCGTGGTACCAGTCTTTCCAGCCTGCGGGTACCCGCCCGGGATGCGGGCTGGGGCGCCGGTGCCATTCATGACTCCCTTGAGCACCTCGTTGACACCGTCGGCAACCTGGGTGCTCATGACGCGCTTGCAGTTGGCGTCGGGAACCTTGAGGTTCTGGCCGTCCTTGTTCTTGATCGACTTGACGATGACCGGGTCGCAGTGCACACCGCGTGCTGCGAAGGTGGCGTACGAGCTGGCCATCGACAGCGGTGTCACGTACGCGGTACCCAGGGTGAATGAGGGGATCGCACCGTACTCCTTGACGATGTCCTTGCCACTGGCCAGTTCCACGCCGGTCTTCTTGGCCATCTTCGTCACATTGCACAGACCGGCGTCACGCTCCAGCTGGACGAAGTACGTGTTGACCGAGTACGCGGCAGCCGTACGAAGCCCCATGGTCCCGGAATGTCCGGTCGAGTTGGACACCGAGAAGGGGCCAGATCGAACCTTCCCCTTGCACCCTTGGAAGGTCTCCCCGGTGAAGTCCATGGGGGAGCCTGCGTAGTAGTGCTTGGAGATGGGGATGCCATTCTCCAGGGCAGCAGCCAAAGTGTACGCCTTGAACGTCGACCCAGCCTGGAAACCTCCGAAACCGCCCAACCCCAACGGGGCGAGGTAGTTGTAATAGGTCTGCCCGGACTTGGTGCCCATCTCGGGACGAGACTGGGCCATTGCCATGATGAGTCCGGTGCCCGGCTGGATCGTCGCCACCCCGCCCAGCACGGGATCGGTGGGCCCCACCCAGTTGGAGACGGCTTGCTGGGCGGAATCCTGTGCCTTGGGATCGATGAGGGTGTGAATCTCCAGGCCGCCGCGCTTCACGAGCTTCTCACGCTCGGCCCGCGTCTTGCCCAGGTTCGGCGAACTCAGTAGCGACTGGTACACGTAATTGCACACGAACGGGTACTTCGAGCTGATGCAGCCAGTCTTGGGATAGGTGACCCGCGAGCGGTTGAACCCCTGCTTCATGGCCGCCTGGACGTCCTTCTCGCTGACCAGCCCCAAGCTCTTCATCCTGGTGAGCACGACATTGCGGCGAGTGATCGCGGCCTCAGGGTTGTTCACCGGATCGTAGGAGACCGGGTTCTGCACCAGGCCGGCGAGCATGGCAGCCTGACCAAGGTCGAGCTTGTCGGCCGTCACCCCGAAATAGTGTTTCGCTGCTGCCTCGACGCCGTAGGCGCCATCGCCGTAATAGGCGATGTTGAGATAGCGCTCGAGGATCTGGTCCTTGGACAGGTCGTGCTCCAGGGCAATGGCGTAGCGCAATTCCTGCAACTTGCGGGAGACCGTCTGCTCCTGCGCAGAACGCACCCCCTCCTCGTCGCCAGCCGACACCGCCATCTCGATTCGGGCCTGTTTGACGTACTGCTGGGTGAGAGTGGAACCCCCCTGGGTCGATGCCCCACCCATGTTGGAGACCAGGGCGCGCATGGTGCCGCGCAGGTCGATGGCACCGTGGGAGTAGAAACGGTTGTCCTCGATGGCGATCTGCGCCTGTCGCATCACCGGTGAGATCTTGTCCAGCGGCACGTACTCGCGGTTCTCGTCGAAGAACGTCGCCATGACGCTGCCGTCGGCCATGAAGATCTGAGAGCGCTGGGGCTGTGGGTTGGAACCGAACTCGGCCGGCAGGTGTTGCAGGGAGTCTGCGCTCACCCGTGCCGTCGTGCTCGCCAGGGCAGCGAACGGGACGACGAACCCTGCTGTCAACAGACCGGCGAGGATGCTTGCCAGGCAGAACTTGAGGAACGCGGAGAACCGACTGGAACTCTGGGTCTGAGCTTCCAGTCGGTCAATCCTCGCCCTGGAACGGTTCGACGAGGCGGGCCTGTGGTGCGTGGACGGCATGGCAACCAGAGTACGTCACCGGTGAGACAATCCCAGAAACCTGAACCGCGAGGCACCGGTAAAGATCATCCTTAATCTCCTGGCAAACGATGCTTGTCCTGGCTTGCCAGGTGAGCGTACTGTACGAATCGTGACAGGCAACGAGGCTGATGACTGGACCCTTCTTGCGAACTGTCGCGGAATGGCAGACGCATTGTTCCCCGACGGCAAGGAGCAGCGACGCGCGCGCAGGATCTGCACGGATTGTGCGGTACGTTCCCGCTGCCTTGCCGAAGCCCTTGACAATCGCATCGAATGGGGTGTCTGGGGCGGTATGACCGAGCGTGAACGTCGCAAGCTGCTGCGCGAGCGTCCAGATGTCACCAGTTGGCGGGACGTCCTTGCGGCCGACTCCCACACGACGAGGAGCAGGACCTCCACAGCCCGACAGTGATGTCTGGCAGGGTGGGGGCCGCTCTCTCATCTGACATCTGAGCGACACCGACCACCTGTTCCCATTCGTCAGGATAGGCTTGCGACATGACACGTTGGGAGTACTTCACGGCGCCGATTCTGACGCACATGTCGCAGCAGATCCTCAACAATTTCGGGGCTGAGGGGTGGGAGCTCGTCCAAGTGGTTCCCGGCCCCAATCCAGAGAGCCTGGTGGGATACTTCAAACGTCCCATTACTGAGGAGGACGCATGAGCATCGAGGATCGTCTCGCAGATCTCGGTATTGACCTACCGCCAGTTGCCAAACCCGTTGCAGCATATGTTCCCGCCATCCAGGTGGGCGATCAGATCAGCACCTCCGGACAGTTGCCGTTGGTCTCGGGCTCACTGCCCATGACGGGCCTGGTGGGGGACCAGATCAGTCAGGGGGACGCTGCGGGGCAGGCCCGGGTGGCTGCCCTCAATGCCTTGGCTGCTGCAGCCGACGTCGCCGGTGGAGTCAACAACATTCGCCGGGTCGTCAGAGTTGTCGTCTACGTTGCCAGCACTGCCGACTTCACCGCTCAGCCAGCGGTGGCCAATGGTGCCTCCGAGTTGTTCGGAGAGATTTTCGGTGACGCCGGGCGACACATTCGCAGCGCCATCGGTGTTGCCAGTCTGCCGCTGGGGGCACCTGTCAAGGTCGAGCTCACGGTGCAGGTCTGAGCGCCCAGTCACCCCTCCGGCAGCTGGATCTGGATCGTGGGGTCGGTGGCCAGGGTTGTTCGCGTCTGAACCTGTTCCCAGGATGGGAAACACCCGACGCAAGCTGGTCAGCACAGAGACAACGGTGTGGTGATGGGACAACGGTGTGCTGATGGCTGGTGCGGCTCGGTGCTTGGTGGGCCGGGGCCCACTCGTGTCTCAGCCTGCTCGAGCCTCCAGTCGTTCCCGGTCCAGGACCGTCACGATCTTGGGGCGAGCTGTGATCCAACCGCGGTTCGAGAAATCCGTCAGAGCCTTGTTGAGGGTCTCACGTGAGGATCCCACCGCCTGAGCCATCTCATTCTGGGTGAGGTCGTGCCGCACGACGATGTCGCCCGTGGTGCCGTCCATCTCACCGAATCGGTCGGTGAGATCGAGGAGGATCCATGCCAGCCGGCTCGGGACGTCACCGGTGACGAAATGGGCAGTGTTGTCATCGGTTCTGCGCAGACGCTCCGACAACCGCCCCAACAGGGCCAGTGCCACGTCGTGACGGCTGTGCACCAGACCGTGCAGGTCAGCCCCCGGGATGCGCAGCAGGCTCGCTCGGGTGAGGGTCGTGGCGGTCGTGGAACGTGTGCCGCCATCGACCAGGGAGAGCTCACCGAAGGCGTCGCCGGGCCCCATGAGCCACAACAATGACTGTCGACTCATGCTCCGCTGGTCTCCGGGAGTCTGCCGGGTGAGCTTCACCTTTCCCTCGACGACGAGGTACATGTCAGTCGCCGGGTCTCCCACCTCGAAGAGCCTCGTACCTCGCGAGCACACGATGGCTTCGCTGAATGCCAGGAGCTTGCTCGCTGACGTGGCGCCCAACGCTGACAGGAATGGCTGGGCGACGGCTGTGGTCACGACATTCGTCATCGATGACAAATTCCTTTCCTCGGGGGCCCGGGTTCCACAGAGGGGCTGCACATGTGACCTCGCACCTTGCGGCGTTGTGGGGTCTGGACTGAATGCAAGTCTGTGAATGCTGGGCGACGATCCAGTCCAGTGCGGGAATCCTTGCATGTATTGTGGCAGTCGTCACATGCCAATGCTCAGTCACCCCATGATTTATCTCACGTAGTGAAGCGGTTCAAGGAATGTGCGACGACACTGATATGAGAGTAGTTGGCCCCATAGACTGCACCCATGCCCGCAGATCGTCAGGAGACCCCAGCATCGGTTGCTCGTGCGTCGCAGAGCCAGGTTCACAAGATGTATGAGCAGCTGAGCGAGTGCTATCCCGATGCGCACTGTGAACTGAATCATCGCAATCCATTCGAATTGCTCGTGGCCACCGTTCTTTCGGCACAGACCACCGATCAACGAGTGAATTCGGTCACTGAGGAATTGTTTCGACGGTGGCCGGATGCCCGACACCTTGCTGCCGCTCCGATCGACCAGGTGGAACAGGTGTTGAGACCGCTGGGCTTCTGGCACACCAAGTCCGCAGCAGTGGTGAACCTGTCCGCCATCCTCGTCGAGGAATGGGACGGTGAGGTGCCAGCCGATCTCCACGCCTTGACGAGGCTGCCCGGGGTGGGGAGGAAAACTGCCAATGTCGTGCTGGGCAATGCCTTCGGCATCCCGGGGATCACCCCAGACACGCATGTGCAGCGGGTGACGCGTCGCATGGGTTGGACGAGCGCCACGACGGCCCGTGGTGTCGAGAACCAACTGGCGGAACTGTTCGACCCCTCGCAGTGGGTGCTGCTGTGTCATCGTCTCATCTGGCACGGCCGACGCTGCTGCAGAGCACGTCGTCCGGCCTGCGGAACCTGTCCAGTGGCGCGGGCGTGCCCCTCGTTCGGGGTGGGGCCGACGGATCCCCCGCAGTCCCAAGGGCCCATCAAGTGAGGTGCGATGAACATTTTTGACAAGCTACGCGCAGTCCTGTCACCAGAGGTCCCGGTACCGCCGCCAGCTGACAGAAATTTCTCCTCGGCGGTGCTGGTGTTGCTCAGCGACTGTGCCGACCCCGACGTCGTCCTCACCACACGGTCGTCAACGGTGCACCGGCATCGAGGGCAGGTCTGTCTGCCGGGTGGGCACTACGAGCCTGGCGACCCCGATCTCATCGTCACGGCGCTGCGAGAGACCCAAGAGGAGGTTGGTGTGGCTGCCTCGCAGGTGAAGGTGCTCGGAACCCTACCGGCACGCGTCACGGTCCCCGTGAGCCGCTCGACGGTGACGACGGTCGTGGGAATGTGGGACGGTGGTGGCTCCAAGTCCGGTGGGGGACTGCGGGTCGTCGACCCAGCAGAGGTGTCCCAGGTCCATCGCATTGCGCTGAGCACCCTGGCCGATCCGCGGACACGTGTCAGTGCACATCACCCCAACGGAGGACGAGGAGCAGCATTCGACCTGCCGGAGCTGTTCATCTGGGGATTCACCGGGCACATCCTCGACGCCGTCCTGTCGCTGGGCGGATGGGAGCGCCCGTGGGACACGCGGAGAATCGTCGAGATCCCGACGCCATTTCGTGGTGAGGATGCACCGACACCGGAGGATGGATGATCCTGGGAGCGGCATTCCTAGGGCTGACACGACCTCTCCGGGATGTCCCGGCTGAGGCTGGCAGCGGTGCGCTCGGAAGTCTGACGGCCCTCTTTCGGCGCTGGGTGGATGAGACCGCCTTTCGGCGCAGGGGCAGATGAGCCCGCCTTTCGGCGCAGGGGCAGATGAGCCCGCCTTTCGGCGCAGGGTGGATGGGATCCGCGGCTCAGCGGTCTGCCCAGGTGGGCGTCCCCGTGGTGAGGGACGGGACCTGCGGCGGGTGAGCTGTTGGGGGCTGTGGGATCGGCTGGAGGATCATGCCTCGTGGAGGCAGCACGAAACCGTCTGCCGAGCACTTCGCTGGGTAGACGGTTCGGCGTCAGTGGTCAGGCGCTGATCTCGTTGGTTGCGCCGGCATTGTCAACCCCGCGGGAGACGGCCGACTTCAAGGTGCCGACGGTGCGCTTGGCCTCCTCGACGGACTGCCGGGGCGGCTGGACCTTGGACACCTGAGCCTTGCCGATGAGCGCAACCACGCCGGCGATGAGGAACAGGGCGACAGCGGCGGAGGCGAAGCCGAGCACCAGTGCCAGAAGGATGCTGGAGACGGCTGCGTGCCAGGCCAGGGTCAGTGCAAAGGCTCCACACAGCCACATCATGTTGGCGCCGATGACGGCGAAGTAGCCAGCACCAGCGAACATGCCACCGCCGATGCCGGCGTGCTTGACGGCAGGCTTGATTTCGGCCTTGGCGAGGGCGACATTCTCCTTGATCAGCGCTGGCCCATCGGTCTTGAGAGTTGCCATGATCTCGCTGACAGGACGCTTTTCTGCCATGGATGCCTCCGAGTCTGTCGTGGTCGGTATGGGACATAGCCTAATGCCAGCAGACCGATACTGCCCACGAGGTGCACAAAATAAGCTCTCAGACGTGTGAGCGGCGCAATTTTCCCGCTTGTGGAATCTGCCCGGGATGGGCCTTGCGCCATTTGTCGTGACGCTTGGTGCGGTAGGTGAGCAACAGTGCGCCGAACAGGGCTGCCAACGTCGATCCCACGAGCACGGCCGCCTTGGCCTCATCGGCGTAGAAGCCGTCGCTGGGGAAAGAGAGGTCGGACAGCAGCATCGAGACCGTGAACCCGATCCCGGACAGCACTCCGACGGCTGCGATGTCCGCCCACACGACACCGCGACCCAGGGTCGCCGACGTGAGGCGGGCGGTGAGGAAGGACCCCAGGAAGATGCCGATGCTCTTGCCGACGATGAGCCCGACGATGATTCCCAGTGGTACGGGGTTGGTGACGAGGGCCCGCAGCGCGTCCTTGGTGAGCTGCACTCCGGCGCTCATGAGTGCGAAGAACGGTACGACGACGCCGGCCGACCAGGGCTCGACCTTGTGCTGCCAGCGGTCGATGGGATCGTTGAGTTCGTCCTCGGAGCACCGGGTGAGCAGTCCGAAGATCACACCGGCGATCGTTGAGTGGATGCCGCTGTTGAACATGCACCACCACCCGATGATGAAGATCGGAACGTACCACCAACCGCTGTCGAGGAGCTGCCGATGCTGGAGGACGCCCCACAGGGCCATGCATGCAAGCGCGCCACCCAACCATGCGAGGTTCAGCCCATGGGAGAAGAACACGGCGATGACGATGATGGATCCAAGGTCGTCGGCGATGGCCAGGGTGAGCAGAAATGCTCGGACCGACTGTGGCATTCCCGATCCGACGATGGCCAGGACCGCCAGGGCGAAGGCGATGTCGGTGGCCATCGGGATCGCCCAGCCTCCCGGGTGCCCGCCCGGGGTCAGGGCATTGATGAGGGTGTAGATCCCGGCCGGGAAGAGCATTCCGCACACTGCAGCGATGATCGGCACCATCGCATCTGTTGGGCGGGACAGTGATCCCTCGGTGAACTCTCGTTTGAGCTCGAGGCCAGCGATGAAGAAGAACACCGTCAGCAACCCATCGGCTGCCCAGCTCTCGATGGACAGTGGCCCGATGGTGACGCCGCGAAATGCTTCGTACGACTCATGTGAAAGATTCGCCCACAACAACGCGGCAACCGTGGCGAGGAGCATGAGAAGCCCCCCGGTGGTTTCGTTGCGCAGGACATCGGAAAGGTGAAGTGCATCGGGGCCCGACACTGGGCCGAAGAGTGTTTCGCGACGTCGGTGAGCCAATGGCCGGCCTCCAGATCATGTGGATGAACAGTGACTGCCGACCAGACTTCCCGGCGCTCCGTTGAGCAATTCTACCGAATGATCCAAGTGGTCTAGATCTTGATGACGAATCCCGGGGATTCGGTCCTGGCAGGTGCGCTGAGTTTCGAGTGGTCCACCCATCCGCGCCAGCACTGCAGCTCGTAGGGCAGTCTCAGCTCGCCCACCGGGCCGCTGGAGTCGTCGTAGAGGTCCTCGATCCGGTGGGTGAGACCGTTCTTGGACTGGTCGTCGAGCCTGGCCACGGCATGGCGGGACAGCGACATCGAGATGAGCTGGCCCTTGGTCACTGGTATCCAGATGCGATGGTTACGGGTCTCGACGTCCGGGAAGTACGGCGATTGCGTGAGTGTGCTGATGGATTCGGTGCCGTACTCACCGGTCATGGCAGTGGGGTCGACGGTGCGTAGCAGGGCAGCCAGTCGACGTACCCAGGGCACGGTGTCGTCGCGTACCAGCCACGACAGTCCGAGGCTTCCTCCGGGACGCAGCACTCGAGCGATCTGCGGTAGCACGAGCCCCGGCGCCAGTTCATGGAACCGTTGATGGATGATCACCGAGTCGAAGGACTCCGAACTGAACGGCAATGAGTCGGCGGTCGCGCAGACGGCATTGACCCCGTCGACGCGGTGAGTGACGGTCGCTGTTGCCGGATCGGAGCTGACGGCGACGATGTCTGCATCGTACTGGGCCAGGGTGCGACACAGCCCAGTACCGGTCTCGATGGCGAGAAGTCGGCGGTTGGTGCGCAGCTGATCGCCGCACAGCCACTGCAGGGACCCGCTGGGGAAGCGCATGGATGTGGCAGATGGCATGGCCACATTGTAGGGAACCGGCTGGTCGACAGACAGCGGGCCACGCCCGGCATCAGGCATGGCCGCATTGTGAGGAACTGGCAGAAATACGCGGCAGATCCGAGGGATGAAAAAGTTGTCCACAGCCTCTCGTCATGCCGTGGCGGCGTTGTCCACAGGCAGCAATTCTCTTGGCCGGTCGATCGGTGCGACCACGACAACCAGTGGTGTGAGAGCAGGAAAGACACAGGTCACGTCGGCACCGCAGAACAACGAGACGCCCGGCGTCACGCTCATCAGTTCCGATGAGAGACTGGCAGAGATCATTGGTTCGGTGGCAGCCAGCGTCGGGGTGGTGGTGAGCGTCGTCTCCGATCGCAGTTCCGCTGAGCGTGAATGGTCCGACGCACAGCTCGTCCTGGTGGGGCAGGACAGCGCTGCTGCGGCCATCGCGTGGGGGCTGGGAGCCCGCGATCAGGTGTACGTGGTGGGGCACAGCCCACAGGAGGTGGTGCGGTGGTCTCCCCTGTTGGGAGCCAGCGTCATCGTCGTGCCGCAGGCCAATGCGACACTGGCCGAGCTGTTGCGCGACGGCACGAGCCAGACCACCCGGGCGAGGGTCGTCCTCATCGGGGGTGCCACCGGAGGGCTCGGAGCGTCCACCCTGGCTGCAGGGGTGGCCGGAGCTGCGGTCCAGATGGGCTGGTCGAGTGCCGTCGTCGAGCTGGATCCCGGCGGTGGGGGTCTGGACGTTCTCCTGGGGGCAGAAAGACTTGAGGGATGGCGGTGGCCAGAACTGGCCTCGGCTCGCGGGGTCGTGAGCGGCCTGACTGACCACCTGCCCGTGATGGATTCGGTGCTGTGCGTCTCGGCAGGACGGCATCCGTGTCAGGTGGGGGCGCGAGCTCGGTCGTCGGTCGTGGAGTCCCTGGCCGCTGAGACGAACCTGGTGGTGCTGGACCGAGGCCAGCTTGGCGATGACGACCTCGTCGGTGTGCCGATCGACTGCCGCTACGACATCGTCTCGGCGGAACTGCGCGGCCTGCTCGCAGCTCGGGCGCGTAGTGCCGAGGCTGATGAGGTGCTGCTGCGGCGTGGGCCGGGGCGCAGGATGTCCAGTCATGACGTTGCTGCGGTGCTCGACCGGGATCCGCTGCTCACGGTGCGGCAGGACGAGCGCCTGGCTCGAGCCGCGGAGCAGGGTGAGGCGCCCTGGGTGTTGGCCTCCCGGGTGTGGCAGGCCACCTGTCGCCGCGTCGTCAAGAAGGTGATGAGTCGTGGGTGACGAGGTGATCAGCAGCGAGGACGTGGACAAGGTCCGCGGGGTGGTTGCTGGACTGGGACGTGTCTGGACGCCGATGGATGTTGCCCAGGCGCTGACATCCATCGGGAGGGTGGCGTCGGACTCCACGGTGCTCACGGTGGTTGAGGAGTTGAGACGTACCAGCTCTGGGGCTGGCCGCCTCGAGCCATTGCTGGCCCTGGACGGCGTGACCGATGTGCTGGTCAATGGACCCGATCAGGTCTACATCGATCGAGGACGAGGTCTGGAGCTCACCGACACCACGTTCACCAGCCCCGACGAGTTGCGTTCCCTGGCGGTTCGGCTGGCAGCCGGAGTCGGTAGACGTCTCGACGATGGCTGCCCGTGGGTGGACGCCCGCCTGGCAGACGGCACGCGCGTGCACGCCATCCTCGACGTTCTGGCAAAACCGGGCACCTGCCTGTCGCTGCGCGTGCCCGCTCGCCACCGGATGAGTCTGGACGACTGGGTGATGGCTTCGTCCATGACCGCCGAGACGGCACACCTGCTCGAGCAGGTTGTCGTCCGCAAACTCGCATTCCTCGTCACTGGGGGCACTGGTTCGGGAAAGACGACCCTGCTCGCAAGTCTGCTGGGCTGCGTGCCAGCTCATGAACGAATCGTCATCGTCGAGGACTCCCGGGAGCTCAGCCCCGACCATGAGCACGTGGTGTCCCTGGAGGCTCGGGCAGCCAATGCGGAGGGTCGTGGGCAGGTGAGTCTCACCGACCTGGTGCGTCAGTCACTGCGCATGCGTCCGGATCGTGTGGTGCTCGGTGAGGTGCGTGGCGCCGAGTTGCGTGACATGCTCATGGCCCTCAACACGGGCCACGAGGGCGGTTGCGGCACGGTGCATGCCAATGGTGTCCAGGAGGTCCCGGCCCGTTTGGAGGCGTTGGCGGCACTCAGTGGCATGAACCGTCCGGCTGCACATGCCCAGGTGGCAGCAGCATTCCATCTGGTGCTGCACCTGGTGAGAGGACCCAAGGGCCGCAGACTGGCTCAGATTGGCGTCTTCGAGCACGTTGACGGGTGTGCCGTCGTCACTCAAGCGCTCGTCTTCGACGAAGACCTGGTGTGCACTCCAGGGCCGGGCGCGGAGCGGCTCGGTGATCTCGTCGGCGAACAAACGGTGTCCAGGGTCGTACAGGGGCAGGGCAGACCGCGTAGGGCACGGAGGGCAGCATGATCACGGCGATTCTCATGGCAACGGCAGTGTGGTTCGCAATGGGTCCGAAGCGTACCCAGCTCAGTGCAGACACCACGACCACGACTGCCCCAACCTGGTTGAAATGGGCCTGGGTGCCAGCGGTACTGCTGATGGCAGTGATGGTGGCTGGCGTGTCCGGTGGATTGTGGGCCCTGTTGGCCGTCCTCGTGGCAGCCACGGTGTGGAAGGTGGGGGCCGATCACCTGGTACGTCGACGGTGCATGAGGACGGAGCGTGAGGTCGCCCGGGCCTGCCGAGCACTGGCAGGACGGTTGTCCGTCGGCGAGATTCCTGCGGTGGCCCTGGAACAGGTTGCCCACGACACCTCGATCCTGGTCCCTGCGCTGCAGGCCCAGCAGGTGGGCGCTGACGTTTCCACGGCGTTGGTGGGCATTGCTGCCGAGCCTGGATGTGGCGGGTTGGCGCCGCTGGCCCATGCGTGGAAGCTGGCCGTGACGACGGGAGCCCCGTTGTCGGCTTCAGCCAATGCTGTGGCGCAGGGAACGAGCAGACGTGCCAGACTGTCTGCCACCCTTGAATCCGAGCTCGCCGGACCGCGTGCAAGTGGGCGACTCATGGGTTTTCTCCCTGCTGTAGGCATTGTCCTGGGGCAGTCGGTGGGATCGGGGCCCACTCATTTCCTCACTCGTACTCTCGCAGGGCAGGTGTGCCTGGTCACAGCTGTCGCCCTGTCCTGCGCCGGGGTGCTGTGGAGTGAGGCCATGGCCAATCACGTGCAGAAGCAGGCTCTGGGATGAACACGATTCTGGCAGTGCTCAGTGCCGTCGCTGTCTACGTGGGTATTGCGCCGAGCCCGTCCAGACGTGTGCAACGCGCTGCCAGGCGCTCAGTGCCGCACTGGGCCGAACCGGTGCGCGGGGCCCCTGCCAGATCGGTGCGTGTGGGGGTCGGCGTGCTCACGGGGGCACTCGTGTTCCTCGTCGCCGAGCTCCCGATGTGGATCAGCAGCGTGGTGGCAGTGGTGGTTGGTGCAGGTGCAATGATCGGTGCCGGGAAGCTTGAGACGACGTCGTATCGGCGCCGCATCGAGCAACGCATCGCCACACTGCCCGACGTCCTCACCCTGCTCGCCGGGGCGTTGGAGGCGGGAGTGCCACTGCGACGTGCGACTGCCGAGGTCGCCGATGCCATCACCGGCGTGTGCGCTGCAGACCTCACCCTCGTCAGTTCCAGGGTTGCCGTAGGGGTGAGTGACGCCCGGGCATGGGCCGAGTTGGCCGACGAGCCGGGATGGCATGAGATCGCCACCGATGTCTCACGAGCCGTGAACTCCGGTGAGGGGGTGGCGCAGATGTTGCGAGTCCATGCCGAGCAGATGCGTCGGCACGCCTGTGAGCAGGTCGAGAAGAAGGCGCGAAAGGCAGGGGTGGACGCCATCATCCCGCTTGCGGTGTGCCATCTACCGGCGTTCATCCTCGTCGGCGTGGTGCCGATCATTGCCGGCACCATTCTCAAGGTGACGTGAACCCCCCTCTCAAGGTGACGTCAGCCCCAACATCAAGGCACGGGGCTGTCTCGGCATGTCTCATCGAGCATGCGCAGGTCGGCTGTGTACGAGCCGACCTGTGGACAACGAGAACCACGTCGCAGGCGCCCATCCACAGGACGGAAAATCCTTGTCCGATTCCATGTCGGCGTCACGACAACTGAGGGTGCAGCGGGCAAGTGCTGCTGCATGGCGTGGTCAGGAGACACCTGGCCCGTATCGGAAGGAGAACACTCATGAATCACTCCCTCAACCTCGTCGGCATGGATCCTGTCATCACGACCAAAATCCCGCGCAGGTCGCGGCGTCTGGCCCAGCGTGGCATGGCCACTGCGGAGTACGCCGTTGGAATCCTGGCCGCGGTGACTCTCGCTCTGGTGCTCTTCAAGGTGTTCCAGGATGCCAAGTTCTTCAAGGCATTCCTGGGACTCGTCCTCAAGGCCGTGTCCTTCGTCACCGGCATGATCAAGTGACGTCCTGAACTCCCAGTCCGGTGGGGGCTCGGTGATCCCCCAAGCAGATTCCCGGTGGGCTGGCGAACGGGCCGTCGGCCCACCGGAATCGATCAATACGTAAGGGTGCGGCCCACGGGAAACACCAAGTGGAACAGCATCAGGATTCGGCACACAGGAAGTCTCGGAAAGCTCTGAGGGGATGTATGAACAGGTCACGACACGCGAGCCGCGGAATGGTCACAGCCGAGATGGCCGTGTCACTCATCACGGCAACCATGGCAGTCATTGCCGGGGTGTGGGCGGTGAGCCTCGTCATCGTCCATGACGCCTGCCGGGTCACCGCTTCCCAGATTGCTCAACAACGTGCCCGAGGAGATCTCAAATCTGCTGAACAGGCACAGCGGAAGGCTCCGGAAGGTGCCAGGATCACCACCGCTTCCCGGGACGGGTGGATACGTGTGACGGTGTCAACGGATCGATCCCTGGGCAAGATCGGACCAGTTCACCTGCAGGCCAGCGCTGCAGCACCTCAGGAACCCGGTGAACTCAAATGATCATCGACGCAACATCGACACGGGCCATGAGACACGCTGAGGGATCCACATACGCCAGATGCGTGGTTCCATCTCAGAGGCTGCGGTTCACGATTGTCTCGAGGAGCAGGTCACTGCCTGGTGCCAGAGGATTTGGTGCCAGCAGATCTCGCAAGGACCACAGGTTGCACGTGGGCAACCGTCGACGTGTCAGCTGCACTGCTCAGCGAGGATCGGGGACCGTGCTGTTGGCCTCGATGGCACTGGGAGTCGTGGTGGCGGTCTGGGGCGCCATGATCATCTCCGGGTGGTACTCCACCTCACGACTTGCCCATCACAGCGCAGACATTGCTGCCCTGGCCGCCGCCCAGGCCCGCGAGAAGGGGATTGAGCCATGTTCGGTTGCCCGCAAGGCTGCCCAGGCCAATGAGACCACCCTGTCATCGTGCACCGTGGATGCCAGCAGCGTCGACTACGTCGTGACGGTGAGCGTCACCGCGCAGCTGCGACCCATGCTGCACATCCCACGCGCTCCCCGGACGATCACCGTGACATCGCTGGCGGGACCACAGAAATGATCAGTCCTGGAAGGTGTTTTCGCGGCAGGAATCCGGGGGTCGCCGCACATCTGCGGGAGCGTATGGGGGTTGCCGCTGTCCGGCGAAAGGCGCGGCAGCGCAGACGCGATCCTGCGTTCGCGTTGCATCCAAGCTCCACCCGTATGGTATGGCTGGACCGGATACTGCCCCAGGCATGTCTGGGGAAAAATGCTCTGCTGCATTCAGCGTGTGCTGCGGGTGCCCAACGGATCCATCCGAGAGGCGAGCAGCCGAGCCGATTCCTTGTCCAGCTGCTGGTTGGAGTTGCCGCACTTGGGCGAGACGATGCACGAGGGGCATCCAGCCTCGCAACGGCACTCAGCCAACCTCGACGCAGTGGTGTGCCACCACTGCTCAGCCCGGTCGTAGCCGGCTGCGGCAAAACCTGCGCCACCGCTCTGACCGTCATGGATGGCGATCGTGCATGCCCCGGTGTCAGGCAGCGACGTCGTGGAAACCCCACCGACGTCCCATCGGTCACAGGGCACGAGCATCGGCAACATCCCAATGGCCGCATGCTCCACCCCGTGTGCGGCTCCAGCCAGTTTCACGGCGTCGAGTCCGAGCTCGTCCACCACGCCATCGGGAATCACCCACCACGTTCCACTCGTCGTCATGGTGTGACTGTCCATGGTGAGGGCGATGGAGTCCCACACCTCATTGGTGACCTCGTCACGACGCAGGTACCCCAACACCTGGCTGGTGAGCTCCACCTGCCCGGTGGCGACATATCCCGGCCCGAACGGTTGACGAGCATCCTCACGGACGATCCGTACGCTGGAGGCCGACTGCGGCATGGTCCAGAAGCCGGGAAGGTCACGGTGCACCAGGGCACAGTGCTCTTGCGGGCGGTACTCGTCGACGAGCCACTGATCTCCCTGGTGCAGGTACACCGCTCCCGGATGGACGGTGCGATCAGCCGCAGCCTGATCCACGACACCGACCACCCGTCCGGTGAGCGAATCGATGACGTCAACGCCGTGGCCGCCCATCGAA
Source organism: Cutibacterium granulosum (assembly GCF_900186975.1). Taxonomy (NCBI): domain Bacteria; kingdom Bacillati; phylum Actinomycetota; class Actinomycetes; order Propionibacteriales; family Propionibacteriaceae; genus Cutibacterium; species Cutibacterium granulosum. The sequence continues at coordinate 274,980 of NZ_LT906441.1, read as the reverse complement.
CGCAGGTCAATCGCGTCCACAGCTCGATCCAGACGTGTCCAGTACAGCCGTTCACCGCGTTGCCGCAGCACCTTCTGCCGCACCAACATCGACTCCACCTGGGCCAGGGACGGGCCGTAAACCGCCTCGTCGGCTGGCTGCAGGAATGCCTCCTGGGCCGCAGCAGCCAGATGTGGGCCCATGACGTAAGGGTTGTCCGGGTGCAGCACCGTCGTCTCGACACTGGAGGAGAAGATGAGCTCAGGGTGTTGCACCAAGTACTGATCCAGCGGGTTTTCCCTGGCCATGAGGACGACGGTGGATCGGCGCCCCGACCGCCCAGCGCGTCCGGCCTGTTGCCAGAACGCCGACAGACGTCCCGGGTACCCGGCAATGACCACGGCATCCATTCCAGAGATGTCCACCCCCAACTCCAGGGCGTTCGTCGCGATCACGGCGTTGACCCGGCCCGACTGCAGCCCGGCCTCAAGATCGCGACGTTCCTGGGGCAGGTATCCCGAGCGGTACGCGGCGACGACGCCGCCGGTGGTCACCTGATCCTGGGCGTGCACCGCGACCACCTCGGCCACGGTGCGGGACTGCACGAAGCAGATCGTCTGACAACCCTGGTCCACCAACCGTGCCACCAAGGCAGCCGCATCCTCGCTCAAGGACTGTTCGGGTTGCCACAGCACGACGTCCCTGGCTGGCTGGGGAGAGGAATCCTCGTCGACGACTTCGACGTGCTCCACGCCGATGAGTGCGGCACCGGCCTGAGCAGTGTTCGTCGAGGTGGCACTGGAGAGGATGAAGACCGGGTCGGATCCGTACATGCGGCACAGTCGACGCAGACGACGCAGCACCTGGGCCACATGGGCGCCGAAGACCCCGCGATAGCGGTGTGCCTCGTCGATGACGACGTACTCCAACGAACCAAGCAGCCCAGACCACCAGGAGTGGTTGGGCAGGACGGCCTTGTGCAGCATGTCAGGGTTGGTGAGGACGTAGTGTGCAGTTTCCCGGGCAAACCTGCGTTCGGCTCGTTCGGAGTCGCCGTCCAGTGTGGTCACCGCCCAGTCCTGCGGGCCCAGCTCCCGGCACACCCGCAACTGGTCATGGGCCAGGGCTTTCGTCGGTGCCAGGTACAAGGCGCTGTGCCGCTGCCTGGTGCGCAGGGACGTGGCAAGCTCGGTGGATCTGCTCCTCAGGGACTCCGGGAGCCGAGCCGGTCGCGGGTGGGGACGATCCGGACACACCGGCGGATCACAGGCAGTGGCTGCCATGACGGCCATGAGATAGGCAAGCGTCTTGCCGGAGGCCGTCGAGGTGCAGATGGCGCAGTCCTTGCCTGCCTGGGCCAGGCAGGCAAGCTTCACCTGGTGGAGCCAAGGAGTGGAGATACCGTGTTCCTGGAGTTTTTCTCGGTACTGGTGGGGAAACCAGGCAGGCCAGGGAGCCAGTACCGCACTGCGCTCCTGACGATGGTCGACGTGGACGGTCTGGGGTGCCTGGGCCACCAGCGGATTGACGGCGTCGCAGGAGCCACCTCCGCTACGAGCAGGATCAGGGATGGGTGAGCCAGTCATCCCTGCAAGCATGCCACGTGGTGAACGATGAGGGGACAGACGCCTGGGTCGTGGTCGTCGGGACCGGGTGGGGCCGAACCATAAGTGCTGACGACAGGGCGCTGACGGCAGAGCCAATTCTGCGAAGCCATGGGGCGTGCACGATGGGAAGAAACGACGAGTTGGGGCGAAACCAGCGGCGAGGGAAGGACGGCAGGTGGCCAGAGGAAACCTGCGCGGCGGCAGGGGACACCTGCTGGAGAAGGTACGAGGTGACGCGGGGAGTGTGCGAGCGGAAAGGGCAGGATGTGACCATGACGATGATGCTTGAGGAGAACCAGGCGGCAGCACTGCGTCACCTGTTCATCGACAACGACTACACCCGCGCGGGAGTCGCCTCGGCAGTGGGGGAGGCTGGCCGCAAAGGCTTGGAGCGCGGCGTCGGTGTGGCTGCGGAACACACCCTTGGCTCCCGGGACGATCTGCTGGCCCAGTTCATCAGGTTGTGGTATTTGCACCTGCCCGTGCCGATCCGTCAGCTGACCGAGGTGCCTGTTGACGAGCTGTGCCGGGTGGGCATCCTCGGCGTCGAGGCGAGCCGGGCCCGGGCCTTGGTGAGTGTGCGACCCATTGACCTGCTGGACGGTGCCACCGGCTGGGTTGTCTGCGATCATGCCCCCGGACTGAACCACGACATACGTCCAACACGCCCCGACCACGTCCTGGGCGCCAGCCCAGCCTCGATGAGTTTGGCGCAGATGACGATGCGCACCCCGGTGGACACTGCCCTGGATCTGGGCTGCGGATGTGGTGTGCAGTCCCTGCTGCTGGCTGGCCATGCGAACCGCGTCGTGGCCACGGACGTCAATCCCCGAGCCCTGCAGATGGCCGCACTCGCAACGCAACTCAGCGGTGTGGAGGATCAGGTCGATCTGCGATCCGGGTCGCTCTACGAGCCCATGGACACTCGCTTCGATCTCATCGTCTCCAACCCGCCCTACGTCATGAGTCCGCCAGAGGAACATGGTGCTCGACTGGTCTACCGTGACGGTGGACTCGAGGGTGACGCGCTCGTCGAATCGGTGGTTCGCGGTGCACCAGCCCGCCTCAACGAGGGAGGCGCTCTGCAGGTGCTCGCCAACTGGGCACAGGTGGACGGTCAACCCTGGCAGGACAGGCTCGCCACCTGGGTCGAGGGCACGGGCGCCGATCTGTGGGTCGTCGAACGTGACCATCTCGACGTCCACCAGTACATCGAGACCTGGCTCACCGATGCTGGGTTGGATGGAACGCCGCAGTGGCGCCCCAAGTACGACGCATGGTTGGACTACTTCGCCCAGCAGCACATCACCGGGGTGTCCATGGGGTGGATCACCCTCACCATGGCAGGACGATCCACCCCGGACCTGTCCTTTGAGCAGTGGCCCTGGCAGGTCAACCAGCCCGTTGCCGATGCCGTCACAGCCCATCAGCCCGGTGTGTCAGCCGCTCTGCTACCTGATGAAAAGTTGCTCGCCAGCGCATGGACCCTGCGTGACGACGTGGTCCAGGAACAGACCGGCCAACCAGGATCGGCTGATCCGCAGCACGTCGTCCTGCGTCAGCGGGAGGGGATGTGCCGCGCCGTGGAGGTGGCGACGGCCTCCGGTGGGGTGCTGGGAGCCTGCGACGGGCAACTGCCGTTGGGGGTACTCATCGACACCGTGGCGAGCATCCTCGGCGACTCCCCACAGCAGGTGCGCGAGCAGACCCTGCCACTGGTACGGCAATGTCTGCGGGAGGGTTTTCTCTCATGACGAAGGCCCGTTGCCGCACGGATCGTCGGCAATTGGCCCTCGCCCACACCCACGATTCACTGTCCACACCCACGACTCACCATGGTGCGCGTGGCCCGCAGTGGCAGATGACGACATGTCGCTGGACGGGGGCAGCGAACTCCCACCTCGTGGGCTGTGTGGGCACGGCTCCCGCAGATGTCACCGACGTGTCGTGTGACACAGTTTTCCGAGCCAGCAGGTATGGTCACCACAGGGTATTGCGAGAGCCGGGCGGGGTGCTCGGTGCCTTGCAGTTGTCGAGCTAGGAGATGGAAGTCAGGTATGGCAGCCACCAAGAGTCTTGTCATCGTCGAGTCTCCCCACAAGGCGACGATGATTGGCGGATATCTGGGACCCAAGTACGTCGTGCGGGCCAGCCAGGGGCACATCCGTGACCTCCCGACGAGCTCGTCCCAGGTCCCGGCGAAGTACAAGGGGCAGCCGTGGGCGCGCACCGGTGTGGACATCGATCACGAGTTCGCACCGATCTACGTCGTGCCCACGGAGAAGAAGTCGACGATTCGAGAGCTCAAGGGGCTGCTCAAGGAGGCCGACGAGCTCTACCTCGCCACCGATGGTGACCGCGAGGGAGAGGCAATCGCCTGGCACCTGCTCGACGAGCTCAAACCCAAGGTGCCGGTGAAGCGGATGGTCTTCAACGAGATCACCGAGAAAGCCATCCTCGAGGCCGTCGAGGACACTCGGGAACTCGACGACGACCTTGTCAACGCCCAGGAGACCAGACGTATTCTCGATCGGCTCTACGGCTACGAGGTCTCCCCGGTGCTGTGGAAGAAGGTCAAGCCGAAACTGTCGGCCGGACGCGTCCAGTCGGTCGCCACCAGGCTCGTGGTGGACCGGGAGCGGGAACGTATCGCCTTCACCAGCGCCAACTACTGGAACATGGCGGCCACCTTGGCAGCCGAGGACAGCCAAGACTTCACGGCCCGGCTGGTGCGTCTGGACGGCGTTCGGATTGCCGTAGGACGTGACTTCACCTCCCACGGTGAACTCGCCGCAACCGACCTGCGCCATCTTGACGAGTCCAGTGCCAGAACCATCGCCGCCGGGCTGGAGAAGGCCGGATATGCCGTCACCGACGTCGAGGCCAAGCCGTACACCCGCCGTCCCTATGCCCCGTTCCGCACCACGACGATGCAGCAGGAAGCTGGCCGCAAACTCGGTTTCACCGCGGACCGGACGATGCGCGTCGCCCAGCAGCTCTACGAGGGTGGCTTCATCACCTACATGCGTACCGACTCGGTCGCCCTGTCCAATGAGGCGATCAGCGCTGCCCGCAACCAGGCGATCGAGCTCTACGGCAAGCAGAACGTGCCTGACAAGCCGAGGGTCTACACCTCAAAGATGAAGAACGCCCAAGAGGCTCACGAGGCGATCCGTCCTGCCGGTGAGCACTTTCGCACCCCGGCCCAGACCGGGCTGTCAGGCGATCAGTTCCGTCTCTACGAGCTCATCTGGATGCGTACCCTGGCCTCCCAGATGGCCGATGCCAAGGGCGAGACCCTGAGCGTCACCATCGACGCCACCCCCAGCTCCCCCATATCGGTGCCGGGAGCCGAGGACGTGTCGCAGGCGACCTTCACCGCCTCGGGACGCACCATCACCTTCCGGGGGTTCCTGCGCGCCTACGTCGAGTCGGTCGACGAGGGTGCCTCCGACGATGCCCAGAAGCGACTGCCGCAGCTCACGGAGGGCCAGGATCTCACCTGCCGCGCCGTGGAACCCGCTGGTCACGACACCCGTCCGCCAGTTCGGTACACCGAGCCCAGTCTGGTCGCCAAACTCGAGGAGTTGGAGATCGGCCGTCCGTCGACCTACGCGTCGATCATCCGTACCATCACCAGCCGGGACTACGTCTTCAAGAAGGGGCAGGCGCTGGTGCCCACCTGGTTGGCGTTCGCCGTCACACGGCTGCTGGAGGATCACTTCGGCAACCTCGTCGACTACGAGTTCACCGCCGAGATGGAGGGCACCCTCGACGAGATCGCCCGTGGTGACGCTGATCGAGTCACGATCCTCTCGCAGTTCTACTTCGGTTCGGCCGAGGACGACACCCTCAACCCCACCGACGGGCACGAAGGTCTGCACGACCTCGTCACCGAGCTGGGTGACATCAATGCCCGCGAGCTCAGCACCTTCCCGGTGGGGCCCGACGACTCCGGGATCGTCGTGCGCGTCGGTCGATACGGCACCTACGTCGAGACCACCGACGAGAAACGGGCCAATGTGCCCGACGACCTTCCCCCCGACGAGCTCACCGTCGAGGTGGCCACCGAGCTGCTGGCCACCCCCAACGGTGCGGAGCGCGAGCTGGGCCTGGACCCGACGACGCACCGTCCGATCGTCGCCAAGAGTGGTCGGTTCGGTCCCTACGTCACCGAGGTGCTCGACGACGCCCAGGCTGGCAAGGGAAGGTCCGGCAAGGGCAAGGTCAAGCCGCGCACCGCTTCGCTGTTCAAGTCGATGGACCTACAGACCGTCACCCTGGAGCAGGCACTCAAGCTGCTGTCACTGCCACGGGTGGTCGGCACCGACCCCGAGGGTGTGGAGATCACCGCACAGAACGGACGTTACGGCCCCTACCTCAAGAAGGGTACGGATTCCCGCTCCCTCACCAGTGAGGAGCAGATCTTCACCATCACCACCGATGAGGCACTGGCCATCTACGCCCAGCCCAAGAAGCGTGGTCGAGCTGCCGCCAAACCGCCGCTCCGGGAACTCGGTGAGGATCCCAACTCGAAATTGCCCATCGTCGTCAAGGACGGCCGATTCGGCCCCTACGTCACCGATGGCAAGACCAACGCCACCCTGCGCAAGGAGGACTCGGTCGACCAGATCACTCCCGAGCGGGCACAGGAGTTGTTGGCCGAGAAACGCGCCAAGGGTCCCAGCGCCCGGCGCAGGACGACCACGAAGCGCAGGACGACCACGAAGAGGAAGACCTCGACCAGCACCAAGAAGACCGGCTCCAGCGCGTCGTCGAAGAGTAAGACATCTTCTGCGCAGAAGTCGGCCGCCAGCCCCGCCGGATCCACGTCGTCGAAGAAGGCCCCTGCCACGGGCAGGACGACATCTGCGGCGGCCTCCGGCGCGTCCGGTCAGTGACAGATCGAGTGGATCAGGGGAGTGACATGGGGTCCATCGAACCGTTTCGCTACGAATTGGCCTGGGCCGCGGACCGGCCCGTTCTGACCAATCCTGAGTTGGGCCTGGACGTTCTGGTGGACCGGGGAACCAGCTACTCCTTCACCTCGGACATCACCCTGCTCGACTCCACCGATCGCCGTCTGCTGCGAGCCGGTGTCGTGCTCGCCCATCGAGTCATCGAGGGAATTGGCGAGTGGTACATGGATGCCCCGATCTGGCAGCCGTGGCTACCTGTCGACCACTCCGTCGCCCTGGGGATGGTCGGCGACCTGCCGCGGGACTACATCTGCCTCATCAAACCCTTCCTCCGGGGAGTGCCACTGGCCCCGGTGGCCGCACTCACCTGCCAGCGTGTCGAACTGGCCATGAAGGACGACCACGACGAGACGACGGCGATCATTCGCGATGACCGCATCACCGTCACACAGTCCGGGGTGACGACCAGCCGGGTACGGGAGATCACCATCACCCCTCAGGTCGATCCGACAGCTGCCCAGCACGAGTGGGTGACCAACCGGATCCTTGCCCTGGGAGGCACTCCGGTGCAGTCCCACCCTTCGGTCATCGAACATCTCGGGGCTGGGGCCGGGGTGCTGTCGGACTACCCCTTGCCACCACGCCACATCGCCACCAAGATCGACGCCTTCGTCTCCGACGAGTTGCACACCTGTCTGCGACGGATCGTCGAGTCAGACCTGTCTGCGCGTAGTCAGGGGATGGATTTCGGCGATCATCCGACGCATCATGGCGAGGCTGCCACGGCGTTGGGCGCTCGCCGGGATGACGAATTGCTCGGCCTGGGATCCGATCCGGTCGACACCGCTGATGGCGCGGGGATCCATGACGAACTGCACGGCCCCATCGACGGCCTGCTCTCCCAGATCGTCAATCTGCAGCAGACCGTTGACGGCCTGTCGGGAATCCTCGACCCGCAGTGGGCCGAGGAGCTGGAGACGAGGGTGGAGCCCTTGCTGCAGCTCAACCCTGACGAGGTGAGCGTCCACCTCCTGCCAGAGAGTTATTTCCGGATGCTGGACTTCCTGGTGGTGGCTGCCCGCGGCCCGCGCCTGGTCGTCGATCCTGCCCAACCGGTCCAGGAGCTGCTCGACGCCCAACTCGACAAGGCAGTGGAAGCCGTCATGCAACGCTGCTCCCAGTTGACGATTGACGACGACTGCACTTGGCAGCGGGCCCGACGCGTCGTGCATCATGCCATGAACGTGGCCCAGGTGGTGCCGCACAGCAGACGTGCGCATCGCATCAAGCGTCGTCTGGGGCGAATCGCCGATGCCATGGCGGGAACCGGATCGGTCATCGATTCCCCCACCCCCAGTGACATCTCCCACATGACCCCCATGGCTGCCTACGAGGCAGGACGAGAGACGGAACGCAGAATCGTCGTGCAACGGCGGCTGCGAGCTGGATTCGCCGATGACTGGCCCAAACTCCGATCCAAACTGCGCAAGGTGGTGAAGGCATGATCCCCTCGCACGAGCGCACCGATCCCGGTGCCGTCTCTCGCAGCGACGCCGATGGCGGTCAGGAGGTTCGGCGCGGTGCTGGCCCCGCCCGAGGTCTGTTCATCGTCTTCGAGGGTGGTGACGGAGCCGGCAAGACCACCCAGGTCAATCTGCTGTGCACTGCGTTGCAGCAGTGCGGCCACGACGTCCTCACCACTCGTGAACCGGGAGACACCTGGTTGGGCGGGCAGATTCGTCACCTCGTGCTCAGCCCTGACTCCGGTGAGATCAGCCCCAAGGCAGAGGCCCTGCTCTACAACGCTGACAAGGCACAGCATCTTGCCGAGGTGGTTCGACCGGCCCTCGAACAGGGCAGGATCGTCGTCAGTGATCGATATGTCGATTCCACCATTGCCTACCAGGGAGCGGGTCGTGCCCTGAGCGTCGACGAGGTGGCGCGGCTGGCTGGATGGGCGACCGATGGTCTGGTCCCCGATCTCACAGTGCTGCTCGACGTCGATCCGGTCACCGCAGCCGAACGTATGGACAACCGGGACCGTATGGAGTCTGCCGGCGATGAGTTCCACCGACGAGTACGGGACAACTTCCTGGAGTTGGCCCGTCGTGGCGGCGGCCGGTACCTGGTCGTCCCCGCACAGCTGACGGCTGAACAGATCGCCGCCCAGGTGCTCCAGCGGGTGTCACTGCTGGCTGGCAGGGATATCGAGGCCCCCGGTACGATGGATCATGGCGGGGTGGACCCCTTCCAGCAGGAGACAACCGGGCCGTGCAAGGCAGGTGAGTCATGACTGTGACCAATCAGATGAGTCCCGACGCCGAATCGGCTCCTGCCAGCCAGTCGAATCCTGCCAACCAGTCGAGTGAGCTGCTCACCGGGGTGTGGGCCGACCTCGTCGGTCAGGAGAACGCGGTGCGGGTGTTGCGCCGGGCCGTGACTGCCCAGCCGCACGCCATGAGCCATGCCTGGCTGCTCACCGGACCGCCGGGATCTGGACGTTCCAACGCCGCCCGGGCCTTTGCCGCCGCCCTGGAGTGTGACGACGGCGGCTGTGGGCAGTGCAATTCCTGCCGTACCGTTCTGGCCGGGTCGCACCCCGACGTGACGATGGTGCGTACCGAGACCTTGTCGATCACGGTCAAGGAGGTACGCGACCTCGTCGTCAAGGCAACGATGAGCCCCAGCCGTGGCAGACGTCAGGTCATCGTCGTCGAGGACGCCGACCGCGTCACCGAGCGTGGAGCCGACGCCCTGCTCAAGGCCATCGAGGAGCCTGCCCCGCGCACGGTGTGGATCCTGTGCGCACCCACCGCCGAGGACGTCATCATCACAATTCGTTCGCGGTGCCGGCGGCTGCATCTGGCCACCCCCCGCGATGCGGCGGTTGCCGACCTGCTGGTGCGCCGCGACGGTGCCGATCCAACCCTGGCTGCCTCGGCAGCCCGTGCCGCGCAGGGGCACATCGGACGTGCACGAGCCCTGGCCCGCAACGAGGAGGCTCGCAACCGACGTGTCTGGATCCTCAGTCTGCCCACCGAACTGCACACGCTGGGTGACTGCTTGGAGGCAGCACGACGGTTGGACGAGGATGCCGATGCCGAGGTCAGCACTGTCACTGCCGAGCTCGACGCCAGGGAACGTGCCAAGCTGGAACGTGCCCTGGGACTTGACACCAAGGGGGCACGGGCCCGCAACGCCCAGGCAGCCATCAGGGATCTTGAGAGTGAGCAGAAGGCGCGCACGAAACGAATGCGACGTGACGCCCTGGACCGCGTCCTCACCGAGCTGACCACGTTCTATCGGGATGTTCTTGCCGTCCAGACCGCAGCGGTGCCTGTCGAGGACGAGGCTGCGCTGTCGGGTCCCAGGCTCGTCAACGCCGAGTTCAGTCGGCAGATCCATCAGATGGCCGAGTCGAGCAGCCCGGCGCAGACCGTGCACCGGATCGACGCGATCCTGGGCACCCGGAAGTCGCTGGAGTCCAATGTGGCCCCCCTGCTGGCCATGGAGACGATGCTCATCGCCATCAGCGGTGTGGACAAGACGCTGGGGGGTGGTGTCACTCGTCCCAGCAGCGCTGGACCTGCCCACAGCTGGCGGGCTCACCCGCACCGATCTGCCCCACACCGATCTGCAGGTCCGCAATGATCTGCAGGAAGTTCATCTGTCGCCCCGTTCGCGTGTCACTGTCGTTTGCGGTGGTCTCACCGTGGCACAGTGGCACAGTGCTCGACTGTACATGTGCCAGATGTGCGCGAGCTGGATGTGCATGAGTCAGATTGTGCATTGGGAACTGGGACGTGATGCCCCGGTCCACCGACGAATTGTGAGGTGTTGACGTGAGCAAGGCAGTCAAGAGGCCGTCTGGTGACTCCTTTGACCCAGGCGCCGAGGAGACCCGCGTTCTTCCCGGTGGCCGCAACGAGCCTGATGTCGACGATTTCAACGAGACCATCGCCCTGCCCGACACCCGTGAGGCCGAATCGGGTCTGCGAGGTGACGCCGAGCAGACCGTGGCCACATCCGATGCCCCGACCTACGATCTGTACCGCGATGACCCGAACTCCGAGGAGACGCGGGTGATCTCTCCTGCAGGAGACGCGGGTGACATGGAACGCACCCTCGTGCGTCCACGTGGTGCTGGCGACTACCAGCAAGACGACGCCGACCACGATCGCACCGAGACCCTGGGCTCCTACACCAGGACCGATCCCGAAACCGCCTCCTACGCCGAGCAGCGGGCTCGGCGCCGTGCCGAGGCCGAGCGTCGGGCCAGTGAGCGTGCCGACCGAGAACGTGCCCTGGGCGCCGTACCGGCTACCGAGGAGCCGGATCCCGTCATCGAACCGCTGCCCAAGCGCACCACGGACAAGGCGTTCGCCTCCATCGGCCTGTTCCTGTTCCGACTGGTGCTCGCAGTCATCATGGGCGTGCATGCCTATCAGCACCTGACGAATCGTGGTGCGACGATCGACCTCATCGAGGCAGCGAATCTGCCACATGCCAGCTCCTTGGTGTGGGTGCTCGGCATTGGTGAGGTCCTCATCGCCGTGGCCCTGCTGCTGGGCTGGTTCACCCGATTCACCGGTCTGGCGTTGGCAGCCATCGGCGCCCTGTCCCTGATCTACGTCCATTGGGGGCGGTTCAACCTCTTCTACGACATGGGATTCCGTGGTGAGCTCGAGCTGCTCCTCACCACCTGCGGTCTGCTGCTGTTCTGCCTGGGCAGTGGCGGTTGGGCCATTGACGCCGGTCGACGCAAGGTACGGGATCGTAGGAAGGCCCTCAAGGGCTGACGGCCACCATGACACGAGTCATCGCGGTCGCCTTCCACGAGCATGGCCAGCTGCACCATCTGGCCGTCGATGGGGTGGACGTCCACCTGGGCGACTGGGTGCTGTACCCCACCGACGACGGCGACGAGGTGGCCCGATGCGTGTGGGGTCCCCAGGACGTCCGTCTCGACGAGCCACTGCCCACGTGCCCCGGGCTTGCCAGCCCCACCCAGCTCGATGCCGCAGCCGCTGCCCGACAGCGTCGCAGTGAGGTGACCGAGCTCGTCAAGAAGCGCATTGCCGCACACGGTCTTGACATGCAGGTGCTGGCCGTCGATCTCGTCGAGGGTGACGCTCCCCATGTGGCGGTGTACTACCGCACTGCTCACCGGGTGGATTTCCGTGCGCTGGTACCGGACCTGGCCCGCGCCCTGGCGAGTCGAGTGGATCTGCGGCAGGTCACCGGCCGCGACCCTGCACGTCTCGTCGGAGGAGTCGGGCTGTGTGGCCACCAGCTGTGCTGCAGCACGTTCCTCAACGAGGTGGAGCCGATCTCGATCCGGCTGGCGAACCAGCAGGGACACGGCTCCAACCCCATGGCCGTCACCGGGCTGTGCGGGCACCTCATGTGCTGCCTGCGTTACGAGAGCCCCTACTACGACGACTTCACCGCGACGGCCGAACAGATCGCCCAACAGGAGCAGGACCGCTCCGCAGACCAGCTGGGTTGTCCGCTGAGGCCGGTCTGCGGGAAAGCTGCCGGGAGACCTTGACGATGAGACGTGACGCCCGTCGAATCATCACAGTGATCTGTGCGTGCCTGTGCCTGGGACTGACTGCCTGCGGTGGTTCGTCGAACAACTCGCAGCCGTACACCACGGATGCTGCACGCACGCCATCGGTGGCCCCGTCCCCGACGCTGGGCCAGCCGGATCCACCAGTCGCGTCCTTCGACCCGAATCAGCACAAGGTCATTGATCACCACGGCAATCCCGATCGTCGGAAGCTGAATGTGCCGAGTTCCATGCCCCAGGGCATGAAACCTGCCAGCGGTCGGACGATGCACTCGTTCCTCACACAGCGCATCACCTGGAACCCGTGTGGCGACAAGTACTGTGCGAAGGTCGAGGTGCCACTGGACTGGGACCATCCCGAGGGGCCGACGATCACCCTGGCACTCAAGAAACATGCAGCCGACAAGGCACACGGCTCTGGCAAGGGGCATCGGTCTGGCAAAGGACAGGGGGCCACGCTCTTCCTCAACCCTGGCGGCCCCGGTGGATCGGGCCAGGAGATGCTCGACACCTTCGAGACTGACCAGTTCGCCGACTACGACGTCATCGGATGGGACCCTCGTGGCACGGGGGAGTCCACTCCGGTGCGGTGCGGCACAGACGCCCAGACCGACGCCTTCCACGCCCTGGATTTCACCCCACACAGTCAGGCCGAGTGGAATGCGCTCACCTCGGGCGCCAAAACCTTCGCCCAGCAGTGCCGGCAGGCTTCCGGGGCCCTGCTCGACCACGTCTCGTCCATCGACTCGGCCCGTGACCTCGACTACCTGCGATACCTGGTGGGTGATGAGAAGCTCACCTATCTGGGCGTCTCCTACGGAACGTACTTGGGAGCGATGTACGCCGAACTGTATCCGCAACGAGTCGGACGTATGGTGCTCGACTCGGCCGTCAACATCACGACCAAGGAACCACCGAGTCAGCAGGAGGTCTTCGACAAGTCGTTCCACGAGTTCGCCACGTGGTGTGCTCAGCCGCGGTCACATTGTCCGCTCAAGGGCACTCCCGACCAGATCGTCGACCAGACCAAGGGTTTTCTCGATCACCTGGGAAGCAGGCGTCTCACGGTGCGTACCGTGAACAAACAGGCCAAGCTGTCGGAGACCGACGCCGCAACGGGCATCGCACTGTTCCTCTACCTGGGCAGGCAGGGCTACCAGCAGCTGGCCGGGGCGCTCAGCGCTGCCCTCAACGACCATGACGGCAGCCAGCTGTATGCAGCCGCAGGCTACATGTACGGCCGAGACCCCATGAGCGGCAAGTATGACCCAACGGCCTACGCCTTTCCGGCGATCTCCTGCCTGGACACCGGTGACGACGGGATGAGTGAGGTACGGCAGGACTGGGACGAGGCCAGGAGGAAGGCCCCGCTGCTGGGTGAGGCGATGGGAGCCGATCCGGTGTGCGCGGTGTGGAGCACGACTCCAGTACCCCAGCTCAAACTGACGGCCCATGCCGCGGCGCCGATCGTCGTCCTGGGGGTCACCGGGGACCCGGCAACTCCCTACCAGCAGGCCCAGTGGATGGCGCAGCAGCTGGAGTCCGCCGTCCTGGTGACGTGGAAGGGATCGGGCCACTCGGCGTGGAGCCTGGGCAACCAGTGCCTCAAGGATTCAGTCACCAGGTACATCAATGACGGCACGGTCCCCAAGGACGGAAAGATCTGCTGACGACCGGGTGTGAGCTGCGATCAGTCCTGGGCCACTGGATCCGCGCCGTGTCAAGCCACTGAGTGCTGATCTGTTCTGCGACCTCGCCTGGGTCACTGGGTCCGTGCCGCTGTCGTCACTTTTGGTGGTACCGGCTACCGTGGTAGACGCGCGTGGCGCCCGCCACGTGAGGCTGTCAGGACAGCTCGAAGCTCGGTGAGCCGGATTGTGTGCCCCACGGATACGGGGGTCAGGGTCCAGCTCACGATGCATCGGGCTCACAGGTTGGCGATCGGAGATGAGGCCATGACACGGGTGCGGATTGTCAGAGCGACGATTGCGCTGTCTCTGGCGCTTGCCATCCTGGTCCTGGAGTGGGTGTGGCGGCATCGTACGTACGAGGACCTCGAACAGCGGGACGGCAAGTGCGTGGTCGTCGGTGAGACCGTCAACAATGGACGGGTGCCAGTCGTGCCGTGTCAGGAGGAGGGTGCCCGTACGGTGCGGGCGGTCGTGGGACCCAACGGGGATTGTCCCGACGGCACCGAACGCGTTCGGGTGCGTACCGAGCTCAGCCATGACACCGGTTACGTCGGTACGTTGTGCCTGGAACACGGGTGAGAATCCCCGAGGCAGGGCACGCGGTGACCAGGTGGGAATGATCCGACAGCCCGGGCCGTGCAGACCCGGGCGCGGTTCCCCAACGGTACTGGCGATACCGGCAGCCAGATGATCGCCGATCAGGGCATGGGTTCGGTGTCGACCACGGTGTCGTGCAGCAGGTCCAGTGGCAGGCTTCCCAGGGCCAGGGCGCGAGTGTGGAAGTCCTTGAGGCTGAAGCCGTCGGGATTCTTGGCGCGGCAGTCCGCACGCGTCTGCAGCCAGGTGCGCTCACCGATCTTGTAGGCCGGGGCCTGGCCGGGCCAACCGAAGTACCGGTTCAATTCGAAGCGTGCTGTCGCCTCGTCCATGGAGGCGTGGTTGTTGAAGAACCTCCAGGCCTTGTCCCAGGTCCATTCACCACCGCCGACCTCGGCAGGGGCCTCGAACTGGCAGTGCAGGCCGATGTCGAGCACGACGCGAGCTGCACGCAGGGACTGCCCGTCCAGCAGCCCCATGAAGTAGCCCGGATCGTCCATGTACCCCAGATCGGCCATGAGCCACTCGGCGTACAGTGCCCACCCCTCGATAGGACCGGACTGGCCGGCAAACCGCCGCCACGAGTTGAGAGTGTCCTTCTGGGCGATGGCTGAGGAGATCTGCAGGTGATGGCCCGGCACCCCCTCGTGGTACACGGTCGTGAGCTCCCGCCACGTCGTGAAATCGGTGACTCCCTCGGGCACCGCCCACCACATTCGGCCCGGACGGGAGAAGTCGTCGGACGGTCCGGTGTAGTAGACGCCGCCGTCATGGGTGGGGGCGATCATGCCTTCCACGCGACGGGCTGGTTCGGGAATGTCGACATGGGTGTCGCCGAGGTTCGCCATGGCCTCGTCGGCCTTGGACTGCATCCACTCGCGCAGGGCGTCGGTGCCGTGGATCTGGTAGGCGGGGTCGGCGTCCAGAACGGCCATGGCCTCGGCGACGCTGGCCCCGGGCCTGATGCGCTCGGCCGTCTGGTGCTGCAGCTCGACGATGCGAGCGAGCTCCTGCTTGCCCCATTCGTAGGTCTCGGCGAGGTCGATCGCCGATCCCAGGAAGGCACGTGAGGCGAGTTGATACCGGTCAATGCCCACGGCGTCCTGGTCGGTGGCAAGCTCGGCGATCTCGCCTGCCAGGATTTCGCTGGCCCCACCGAAGGCTTCCTTGGCCACTGTGATGCCGTCAGCCAGCTCATCCTTGATGTCGGTGGGCAGCTCTGCGTGGTCGGTCGTGGCGTTGGCCAGGTAGTTGTCGAAGAACCCACCGCCAGCTACCCAGGAGCGGGTCTGTTCGACCAGGAGATCCACCTGACGGCGTGCTGGGGCCACGCCGGCCCGAGCCGAGGCGCGCTGGGACTCCAACCAGCCGTTCACCGCATCGGGCACCGCATGCAGACGCCGAGCGATGGTGTGCCACTGCTGCGGGGTGTCGGTGGGCATGGCGTCGTAGACACGGCGAATTGCGTGCAGACCGGATTCGATGCCGTTGAGGCTCAACAGGTCGTAACCGTGGTCGTGGGTCTCGATCTCCAGCCCCAGCAGCGAGCGCATCGCAGCGATGGTGACGCGGTCGACCTCGTCGGTGGGGGTCGCCCGGTCCAGCTCGACCAGGGCGTCGGCCGCCAACTGGCAGGTGTGTTCCAGGCCGGCGGGGGAGAAGTCGTCGTACTCGTCCTGGCGCACGTCGGCACCCAGGTCGGTCGCCAGGGTGGGGCTGGCCTCCACCAGTCGATCCCAGTAGCGATTGGCGACGACGTCGACCTCGGAGTTGGGGTGGTTGGCGCTGTCCCGCGCTGAATCAACGGTCATGCCCCGACGATACCGGGATGGACTGCCGGGTAGGGGTGCTTGCGGGCTGGATGCTTTGCCATCGTGGGGATGCTGTGAGGGGTGGGGCACCCTTCCATGGGCCACGGCGTTCGATCTTGGAATGGACGTACTGGGCTGCCGTGGCACTCTCGTTTGCATGGGCCACGGACCTGTGCCGCCGTTGTTTTCGCGTTTGACGCCAACGTCGGTATAGTTTGACCGGTCCGACTCGTCTCGGGCAGGCCGTCGTAGCTCAGATGGTAGAGCGACGCTCTCGTAAAGCGTAGGTCACGGGTTCGATTCCCGTCGACGGCTCCATACCTTTACTCGCTCGTGTTCCACCTCAGAGTCGTCGGGTGCACAGATCTGTCGCCAGCACAGTTCCATCTTCAATGTCCTTCGATCCTGCGGTCGTTCCATGATGCTTTTTCGAGAGGTACCCATCCCAGGGTTCCGGTGCGCAGCGGCTATCGATAAACTTGCGTGACAGCCGAGTCCGCGTCCACGCGCGTCCGACACCTTCGGGTCATGAGGAGAGCCATGTACGACACCATCATCGTTGGAGCTGGCCTTGCCGGGCTGCAAGCCGCCACCACCTTGTCCGCGGCGGGCAAGGACATCGTCGTCCTGGAAGCTCGCGACCGAGTCGGTGGCCGGGTCGAGAACATTGCCCTCAAGGATGGCCGCATCGTCGAGATGGGTGGCCAGTGGGTCTCACCCGGGCACGAGAAGATGCATGCCCTCATCGATGCCCAGGGGCTCCAAACCGTGGAACCGGGCGACGGGGACATGGTGCTGCGTCTGGGGGGCAAGGCCAAGAAGATTCATGTCGAACAGCCTGCTGCCCAGGACGACCTCAGCCCATTCGAGTTCTCCGACCTAGGTCAGGCGTTGCTCCGACTGCGCCGGTTGGCTCGCAAGGTGACCGACAATCCCACCTGGGCTGCTGCGAATGATCGGTGGCTCGGGCAGAGTCTCCAGCAGTGGCAGGACGTCAATCTGCGTACCGAGGGTGGCCGCAGGTACTTTGCCCGGCTGGTCGAGAAGGCCTTGGGGATCCACCCCGAGATCACCACCTTGGAGAACGCCCTGCAGCGGGTGAGTACTGGCGTCGATCTCGAGTCCTACGTCGTCACCAGCGGTGGGGTACGCCAGGCCCGAGTCGTGGGTGGGTTGGCGCAACTGACCGATGAGATGGCTCGTGGCCTCGGTGATCGTATTCGTCTCTCCACTCCAGTGACGCGGGTGGAACACGCCGAGGGGCATGTCATCGTCACCTGCGAAGGGGGCGACCGATTCGAGGGCAGCTCGCTCGTCCTCACCACCCCGCCCCGGTTGCTCAAGACGATTGACTTCGAGCCCGACCTTCCGGCCGAACGCTACGACATGGCCGACAAGATCCCGGCCGGCAACGTCATCAAGGCGTTTCTGGTCTACGACGAGCCGTGGTGGCGGGATCGCGGGCTCTCTGGACAGATGAGTTGGAACGAGGGTGCCATGCGCATCACCTTCGACACCTCTGACGATGAGCATCACGGCATCCTGCTGGGCTTCTTCGAGGGTGGGGAAGCCTCCGGATACGGAAAATTGTCGGTGTCGCTGCGGCAACGGATCTTCGAGGAGGCCATCGAGAGGGCCTTCGGCCCAGCACCGCGAAAGCCAGTCGACTACGTCGATCGGGACTGGCTGGCCGAGAAGTACACCCAGGGCTGCCATGCCGCCCACTTCGCGCCCGGATTGTGGACTGCAGCAGGCCCTGTCATTGGCCAACCACTGGGGTCCATGTACTTCGCTGGTGCCGAGTACGCGTCCACCTTCAATGGCTACATGGAAGGTGCAGTGCGCAGTGCCGATGCTGCAACATCAGCCATTCTCGACGTGGCCAAGTCGTCGGAACACTGATTCTGCGGTATCACATATCCTTGGTGACGCCCGGCGACGCAAGGGTCAGCGCCGGGAAGGCTACGGAGGTGTGAATGTTCTGTGCGCGGTGCGGGTCTGCAGTACAGGCCCGGGACACGACGTGCCCAAGGTGCAACCTTGATCTTCGTCTGCCCGGCGCAATACGTATGACGGATCCATCCCTGGAGCGTTCCCTGCACGGCGGTGCGGACGGCGTCCGTCCGGTCAAGGACGAGTCGTCCCACTTCGACGCCGACGCCACGGTCGAGATGGATCGCAGAGCCATCAACCGCCCCGCAGCTGCGAGAGGAAACTCCGACACGTCCGCACAGCTGGGCAGTCGCTCCCCGAGGCGCGACACGTCCCAGTTCGACGATGCTGCCCGGACAGACACCGCCCAAGGGGACGACAAGACACGACCCACCTCGGGCGACTCCGCTGGCCAAGCTGGTTCCGATGATCGATCGCGACCGGCATCCTCCGCCTCCAGGAACGACGTCGACCCTGCCCCTGATCTCAGTGAGACCACCTCTCGTGTTCTTCGCGAGCCGGTGTCCCCCGGGGACGAGACCCGAGTGCTCACCCCCACCACACCCCCCGCCTCGGCGCCCAATGTCCCCACGCAGCGTATTCCGGATCTTCCCAACGACTGGTTCCGTGACCCGGAGGCAGAACACAGCGCGGTGTTCGCCACCCAGAAGTCCGATCCGGTGCGCTTCACCCCTCCCGCCGACGAGTCCACGACGCAGGACCAGGTTGACGATGCCGAGGAACAGCACCGGCTCTCCGCCCCCGCCATCGCTGCCATTGTTCTGGCGAGTGCAGTCCTGCTGCTCATCGTCGTCGTGTGGGCCTTGCTGCGTTCCGGGCCGGACATCGGCGCCCCGACCTCGAACGCGCCTGCTGTCGCGTCCTCGCCCGCACCGACCTCCAGCCCATCGGCCACTGCTTCTGCGAGCTCCGCTGCCTCTGCAAGCCCCAGTGCCGAGGAATCGAGCGCCGAGGAATCGAGCAGTTCTCCCTCCCCGACGCCCACGCAGGAGTCCAACACACCCACGACATCGGCCACCCCGAGCCCCACTCCCAGCGGCTCCAGCGTCCCCGAGACGGCGCGTCAGTGCGATGACTCGGTCTGGGGCGATGGCAGCGCCTCCTGCCAGCTGGCTCGTGCCGCTGCCTCCCAGCTCCCGCCGCACTCGCACGGGACGATCCACATGACGGTGTTCAGCCCCGCCTCGAACCGCAGTTATGACCTCACCTGCACCGGCGACGAACTCGTCACGTGCACAGGTGGGCGCACCATCGCCGTCTACGTGCAGCGTTGAGCCAACGGGATCTGGAATCGGCGGGGTGAGGCGATGAGCCTCACATCGGCGGTTCCCACACCCCGCGCAGTGACGTGTTGGTCGCGAACTCCTCGGAGATCTCGCGCCACGGCCCATCCACCGCGATCTCGGTGAGGGTTGCCGGCGGGTAGTGACACAGTATGGACTGCCCCTGGCTGTCCGTCGGGTCTGCGGACAGCTGTGCTGCCAACTGCGGGATCGCCGGGGAGTGTGCGATGACGAGCAAGGTGTTCACCTCGTCATCCAATGACTCGGAGATTCGCTGCCGCATGGTGGGCACCGTGCAACCGTACAGCACACGCATGGTCTCCACGCGACAGTCCACCTCCAGCTCCTCGAAGGTCTGCTGGGTGCGTCGGGCGCTGGAGACCATGGCGAGATCGATCCTGCGATCGGCAAGTTGGAGCCCCATCTCGTGGGCCTGACGCCGACCATAGGCCGTGAGGGGACGGTCGTGATCGGTGGCTGCCATCGGAGCGGCCTGGGCATGGCGCATCAGCAAGAGGGTGTGCATGAGATCATTGTGGCACCCCTGCCGACCAGCCACATGGGCTGTTCGAGACACGGCACGAAGGACCGGCACTCACCCGGCTGGTGTCAGTGATCGTGTGGCGGGTGCCTCCCAGCAGTCGCTGTGCCGGTCGGGCCGGCACGTGCCCGGTGGCGCAGCACCGCACCATTCGGGGCAGGATCGTCCGTGCGGGGCAGGATCCTGAGGCGTCAGGCCGTGGCCTTCACGGCCACTGCCACGTCGCGATGAATCGACGAGTCGACCCGGTGGTCCAGCCCGCGGTGCAGATCGTCGTCCAGCGGCTGCAGCCCAGCGTCGGCCATCATGGCGAGCAGATCCTCCCGAGCCAGGCCGAACGTGTTCCACGAGATCCCCATGGCCCCGCCGGAGCGCAGCTGGCTGGCCCACACACTGATCGACTCGCCGAGCAGCTGGGCGGGTGAGCGGTCCCGACCCGAGGAACGTCCGTCACGGCCACCGTGCCGCTTGTCGGCGGTGGTCCCCTTCCCACCGCCCTTGGCGTCCGGCCCCTTCGCGGCAGGACGGGACGTCGCTGCGTGCACCACTCCGTAGGGGGCGTCAACGACGACGGCGTCGAACTTCTTGCGCCCCCAGAGCTTGGCGCTGTCGCGGGTGTCCCCGGTGAACACGCCCATCTCCAGTGGTTCGGAACTGGGCAGGCGCAGTTCGGCCTCGTACTTCTTTCCCAACACCCGACCGTCCCGACGCACGGGGTGGGTGCGTGAGGTGTGTTTGAGACGCTTGTGACGCAGCCACGTCGTCATGTGGGCGGCCAGTGCCTCGACGGCCTTGACGTCCAGCTCCACCCCGTAACCGTTGTGCCCGGCCAGCCAGGCCTCCTGCAGGGTGGTGCCGCGCCCGGCCATCGGATCGAGGATCGCCAGCCGCGCCCCCTGGTCACGCCGTGCTGCGGCCGCCCCGGAGAGCCCGGCCAGGGTGACGTTGAGCAGCAGTCGGGTGAACTGCTCGTTGGTCTTGCCGCGGTACTTGGGGATCGTCACCAGATCCTCATCCAGCACATGGGTGGTGGGAAGCTCGATGGGACGCAGCAGCTCGCCCTCCCGCTGGAAGGCCGCCAGGGTGGCCGATGCCCGCGAGACGGCCCGCAGGACGGCCGGGGCCAGTGGTTGCTCGGCATCGTCGATCTCCAGTGCGATGCACTCCACCCCAGCGAGCACGATCGGCTCGGCGCCACGGACCTGTGGACAGCACAGTGCCAACTCGGCTGCCGCCAGACGCGGAGCCTGATTGGCGTAGACGTGGTTGGCGGACGGGGCTACCAGGACCAAGCAGGATTGCACGGACGAATTGTGTCACGAGTAGCATTCAACTGCGAGTGTGCCGGTCCTCGTCCTGGTCGGGGCCTTCCCGGCCCCCTATTGTCCCACGCCATCCCCCGCCGTCCTACGTCCAGTGTCAGGAGCTGCGTCATGACCGTCCCCGCCGATTCAGCAGGCGATGTCGCGAAGGTTGCTGCGGGTCACGTCGCTCCCCGAACCGTCGAGATGCATCGGCAATGGCGGTACCTGCTGCTCGTCTTCCTCGGGGGATGTCTGGGGACGCTTGCCCGGTGGGGGGTCGGCGCTGCCATCGGTGACGCAGGGGACTGGCCGATGGGCACGTTCACGGTCAACCTCGTGGGATGCCTGGCCCTGGGATGGCTGCTGGAAGGACTTGCGCGGTCCGGGCCCGATGAGGGATGGCGGCGGCTCGTGCGACTGTGCCTGGGCACCGGATTCTGCGGTTCCTTCACCACCTACTCCAGTCTGGCGACCGAGACAGTTCTGCTGGGACGCGACCGTCCCGTTCTGGCAGCGAGCTACCTTGCCGTGAGCGTCGTCGCAGGTGTGCTGGCGGCATGGGTTGGCGTCCACATGGCGGCTCGGACCGTGGGGACGGCGTCCCGCCATGAGGCATCGGCTCGCGGACGACATCGCGCTTCGACGCGCCCCGATGAGTCCTCAAGTCACCTGCCTGCCCACTCCACGCCGAGCCGACACTCACAGGACGAGTCGAATGAGGGTCCGAACGGGGCTCGTGACCAGCATCCTCTGCGAGGGGGTCAGCGGTGACGATCGTGCTCATGACTGTTCTGGGTGGTCTTGGTGCCATGTGCCGGTTTGCCTTGGACGGCTGGATTCGGGGCCTGGCCAGGACGCTGATGCCGTGGGCGACGTGGGTGGTCAACCTGCTCGGCTCGGTCGTCCTGGGAGCGTTGACGGCGGGCGTCGTCAACGGGGCGAACCCCGATCTCAAGGTGATTCTCGGTACTGGTTTCCTCGGCGGATTCACCACGTTCTCCACTGCCAGTGTGGAGACGGTGCGGTTGCTGTCCGGACGTCATGTGTGGGCTGGACTGCTCAATGCCGTGGGCATGGCCCTGACGTGCCTCGCCGTGGCCGCCGGTGGGTACGCCCTCATCAGGTGAGCGGGTACACCCTCTTGAGGTGAGCCTCCGAGGCGTGGTACGTGGGGGAGTCACCTCACCTGGGCCGTGCCCACCCATCTCACGGTGGACCCACCAGCCAGGTTCTGGTGCCAGTGGTCACCTTCTGGTCAGGGTGCCCAGCGCCGCCGTCACCGCTCCACGGAGCGTCGCCGGGAACGACAGCGATGGGGTGGCCGGTGCACGATGAGGTCTGGCGCAGGCGTGCTGGGCAGTGGACATGCAGACAGGAGAGCTGGTGGTGAGACTGCCACCAACTCCCCTCATTGCCCCGTGGGATCAGGCTGCTGCACGGGGCTCAAGCTGTGCCGCATGAGGTCACAGGCCACCGTATTAGGCTCAGGCTGCCGTGGGGGAACTCAGGCCAGGTTCACGTTGTGATGCTCGTACGGTGTGCCCTTGGCACGCTCGGTCGATGCCTTGATCTCGGCCTCGGCCTCCGCCCGATCGGTCCACGTGGCGCCCTCCACCGATTTTCCGGGTTCCAGATCCTTGTAGACGGTGAAGAAGTGCTCGATCTCCATGAGGGTGAGGTTCGACACGTCGTCGATGTCGATGAGGCCGTCCCGGCGACGATCCGCGGCCGGTACGCACAACACCTTGTCGTCACCGCCATTCTCGTCCTGCATCTGGAACATTGCCAGGGCACGGCACTCGATGAGGCAGCCGGGGAAGGTCGGCTCGGGCAGCAGCACCAGGGCATCGAGCGGATCACCGTCCTCACCCAGGGTTCCCTCGATGAATCCATAGTCGTAGGGGTACTGGGTGGAGGTGAACAAGGTACGATCCAAACGGATCCGACCGGTTTCGTGATCCATCTCGTACTTGTTCTTGGTGCCGCGGGGGATCTCGATCGTCACGTCGAAGGTCATGGCATCGGGCATGCCAGACGTGAAGATGTTCATGAAATCGTCGGTCACAGTCGACCCTCTCTTGTCTCAGACGTGCGAACTGGCGCACACTGTATTGCAGTTTTCAGGAGGCTCTACGTGACACACACACGTCAACGACGGCGCGCAGGCCAACCCCTGAAGTTGTTGGTGTTGCTGGTTGCCGTAGCACTGACAGGCTCAGGAACCGCTACCTGCGCACATTCTATGCCCGTCCCGAATCAATTGCCCACCGAGGACACACGGGGTGCCTCTCGGCACCTCCCATCGGGTGCCGATGCCGTCCCGGCAGATGGGACGAAAGACTCGGAGGAGGCCACCGGAACCGCCCAGAAGCCCAGAACCACTCAGAAGCACGGCGTCATTGACGCAGCCCCCGTCGAGAAGGCTGACGGGCACACCGACACTGCTGCCCTGGCCAAGCGACTCACCGCCATCAAGGGAAAGCCGGGGCACACGGCAGCAGCCGTCGTCGACCCTGCCAGCGGCAAGGAGCTCTATGCCGCCGGCGACGACACCCTGCTCATGCCGGCCTCCAACCTCAAGGTCGTCACCATGGCGAGCATGCTCAGCGTGCGCGACGCCGGCACGCGATTCACCACCACCGTCGTCAGCCCGGCCCCCGGAAAGATCGTCCTGGTGGGTGGGGGAGACCCCTACCTCAAGCGCTCCCCGGGTAAGGATGGCGGCTCTTGGGCCTCCACCGAGCAGCTTGCCAAACGTACCGCGGCGGCGCTGAGGAAGGCCGGGACGACGTCGGTGACGCTCTCCTACGACGACTCCCTGTTCAGGGGAGCCACCTGGCACCCGTCTTGGCCCAAGGACTACGCCGACCAAGTGACGACGATCACGTCACTGTGGGTGGACGAAGGAGTGGACCCGGCCACCGGTGTGCGAGTCGGCAACCCGGCCGACCAGGCTGCGACGACGTTCGCCGACCAACTCAAGGCCAATGGCATCAAGGTCACCGGCAAACCAGCTCGCACCAAGGGCAGCGGTGCGAAGATCGCCGAGGTGCGCTCGGCCCCGCTGGAGGAGATCATCAACCGTGCCCTGCTGCACTCCGACAACTCCGCCACCGAGGTCATGGGCCGCCAGTTGGCCCTGGCAACGGGTGGCAAACCCGATCCTGCCGGGGTGCGGGCGGCCCTACAGGCCAAGCTCAAGGAATTCGGTGCCTGGCAGCACGGTGCCGTCATCGACGACGCCAGCGGTCTGAGCCGCTCCAACCGAGTGAGTCCCAGGATGCTGGCCACGGTGTGGACGAAGGTGCTCGCCACGCCAGCCATGCAGCCCATGCTCGACGGTGTGCCGATCTCCGGGGTCACCGGTGGGCTGTCGTACCGCTACGACCAGCCGGAGACGAAACCCGCCCGTGGCCTCGTGCACGCCAAGACCGGCACACTCACCGGGGTGGCGTCCCTGTCGGGTTGGGTGCGTACCCCCGATGGTCGCGTCCTGGTGGAGGGGCTCATCGTCAACGATGCCCCCGTCGACCAGGGGCAGGTCTGGGTCGACCATGCCTCGGCAGCCGTCTCCCACGGGTGAGCATGGCACGCAAGGCACTCGGCCCGGCAAGTCTGCAGGTGGCCCAGGCGTTGCGGGACGCTCTCACCGGCGTGCCGGAGGCCACGGTCGGCTGCTCGGGTGGGCCGGACTCCCTGGCGCTGGCACTTGGCGCAGCCTGGGCCGGGCAACGTACGGGCACCTCGGTGCGGGCGGTGATCGTCGACCATCAGCTGCAGGACGGCTCACACGAGGTCTCCCAGCAGGCTCGCGCCCAACTTGCCGGTCACGACGTGCCAGCCGTCATCGTGAAGGTGCACGTCGACCCCGGTGATCCGAACGGCCCGGAGGCTGCTGCCCGTGCTGCCCGGCGAGCCGCCCTGCTGCAGCATGCCGGTGGTGGCCCCGTGCTGCTTGGCCACACCCTTGACGACCAGGCCGAGACAGTGCTGCTCGGGCTGGCCAGAGGATCGGGGGCCAGGTCGTTGTCGGGAATGCGCCCCAGATCCGGCCGATTCTGGCATCCGCTGCTCGGGGTGCGTCGTGCCACGACCGTGCAGGCCTGCCGCGAGTGGCAGGTGGCGCCCTGGCACGACCCCCAGAATGCCGACCCGAGCTTCCTGCGCTCCCGGGTGCGCACCGAACTCATGGGGCAGCTCGCTCATGTGCTGGGGGAGGGGGCGATCGTCAATCTCGCTCGCAGTGCCGAGCTGCTCGCCTCCGACGACGAGGCCCTGAACAACGTGGTGACATGGTGGTTTGCCGGCGGCGGAACCTCTCACGAGCAGCAGTCGCACGTGGAGCAGTTCCCACCGGGGGCATCCATTGAGGCGAACCTTCCCGTGTCGAAGCTCCACGCGTTGCCAGATGGGTTGGCAGGCCGCGTCGTCAAGGCGTGGTTGGAGCATCGTGACGTGCACCCGTTGCGGGTACACGTGCAGGCAGTGCTTGGCCTGGTGGATGGCCCGGGAGGCGCGCGAGTGGACCTTCCCGGTGGAGCCGTGCGCAAGGAACATGGCGAGCTGGTCTGGCTGGCGAGCTCGTGAGGACGCCGCGAGAACGATAAGGTGATCCCGTGCGCGCAGCAGACTTGGGTTCAGACATCAAGGAAGTCCTCTACACCGAGGAGCAGGTGCATCAGCGAGTGGTCGAACTGGCCGCCCAGATCGATGCCGACTACCAGGACCGCGAGGTCGTCCTCGTCGGGGTGCTCAACGGTGCCGTCATGACGTTGGCAGACCTGTGCCGGTCCATGAACAGTCACATGACGATGGACTGGATGGCAGTGTCCTCCTACGGGGTGGGCACCACCTCCAGCGGTGTCGTGCGTATCCTCAAGGATCTTTCCGGGTCCATCGAGGGCAAGGACGTCCTCATCGTCGAGGACATCATCGACACCGGACTGACGCTGAGCTATCTGCTGCAGAACCTCAGCTCCCGTGATCCCAATTCGCTTGAGGTCATGGCGATGTTCCGCAAGCCGCCTGCCCTCACCTCGTCGGTGGACGTCAAGTACGTCGGCTTCGACATTCCCAACGAGTTCGTCGTCGGGTACGGATTGGACTACGCCGGCCACTACCGCAATCTCACCGACGTCGCCACCCTGGCCCCGCACGTCTACTCCTGATTCCGCGTCACCCTCTGGACCGCCGGCGGACTCACACTGTGGTCCGGTTTGGCTGCGCTGGTATCGTGGCCGGGCGTATTCTCTCCGATACCTGTAGGTGCTCATGAAAAGTTCGCATCGTTTCCTGCGCAGCCCGGTGCCCTGGGTCCTGCTGACGATCGTGGCGGTCATCGTCGTGTCGCAATTGGTGGGGTCCCAGCACAGTTACGAGGAGATCCCGACCTCGCAGGCCGTGAGCATGATCAACGGCAACACCAAGCTCAAGCAGGTCACCCTGACCGACGGCGACCAGATCATCAGGATCACCGACAAGAACGACAAGCAGTATCGCTCCTACTGGGTCGGTGATCAGAGCCAGGAGCTCATCAAGAAGCTCGACGAGCGCGTCGCGGACAAGACGGTCGACGAGTGGAAGGGTGAGAATCCCGGTCCGAGCGTGTGGAAGTCACTGCTCATCAACGTCGTACCGTTCCTCATCATCCTTGCCCTCTTCATCTGGATGATCAACGCTGCCCAGGGCATGGGTGGTCGCGGTGGCGTCATGGGATTCGGCAAGTCGAAGGCCAAGGTGGGTGCCAAGGACACCCCCAAGACGACCTTTGCCGATGTTGCCGGCTGCCAGGAGGCCATCGAGGAGCTGCAGGAGATCCGCGAGTTCCTCGCCGAGTCCGACAAGTTCCGCAGGGTTGGCGCCAAGGTGCCCAAGGGTGTGTTGCTCTATGGCCCACCCGGTACCGGCAAGACCTTGCTGGCAAGGGCAGTTGCTGGTGAGGCCGGGGTGCCGTTCTTCTCCATCTCCGGCTCGGACTTCGTCGAGATGTTCGTTGGCGTGGGAGCCTCACGCGTGCGAGACCTCTTCGAGCAGGCCAAGGAGGCCTCGCCGGCCATCATCTTCATCGACGAGATCGACGCGGTGGGACGCCACCGTGGTGCCGGCATGGGCGGTGGCCACGACGAGCGTGAGCAGACCCTCAACCAGCTGCTCGTCGAGATGGACGGATTCGACGTCAACACCAACGTCATCCTCATTGCCGCCACCAACCGGCCCGATGTCCTCGACCCGGCCCTGCTGCGTCCGGGGCGGTTCGATCGTCAGATCGCCGTGGAGGCCCCCGACATGGAGGGTCGTCTCAAGATCCTTCAGGTGCATGCCAAGGGCAAGCCGATGGCCAATGACGTCGACCTCACCTCGATCGCTTGCCGTACCCCGGGAATGACGGGTGCCGATCTGGCCAATGTGCTCAACGAGGCCGCCCTGCTCACCGCCCGGGAGAACCTGCCGGTGATCGGCAATGCCGAGCTTGACGAGGCCATCGATCGCGTCATCGCCGGTCCGCAGAAGAAGACGCGGATCATGAACGAGCACGAACGTCTCGTCACCGCCTACCACGAGGGCGGTCACGCCTTGGTCGCCGCCGCGATGCCGGGCACCGACCCGGTGCAGAAGATCACCATCCTGCCGCGCGGACGTGCCCTGGGCTACACGATGGTCATGCCCGATGCCGACAAGTACTCCCAGACTCGTGGCGAGCTGCTCGACTCCATGGCCTACATGATGGGCGGACGGGCAGCCGAGGAGCTCATCTTCCACGACCCGTCGACCGGTGCCTCCAACGACATCGAGAAGGCCACCAAGGTGGCTCGTGCCATGGTGACCCAGTACGGTCTGTCGGCCGCGATCGGCACCGTCCAGCTGGGCTCGGGGGATTCCGAGCCATTCCTGGGCATGACGGCCGGTCAGCAACGTGACTACTCCGATGTCACCGCCAAGATTGTCGACGACGAGGTGCGAGAGCTGCTGGAGAACGCCCATCAGGAGGCCTTCGACTGCCTCATCGCCAACCGTGAGGTGCTCGACGAGCTGGTGCGTCAGCTGTTCCGCAAGGAGACGTTGGGCAAGCAGGAGGTCGAGGAGATCTTCAAACCGCTCAAGAGGTGGCCCGAGCGTGGAGCGTTCACCGGATCGGACCGGCGCATTCCCTCCGACCAGCCTCCCGTCACCCCGCCTGCCGTCGAGGGAGTTGACGACGACGCCCCGGTGACGCCGGGGCCGCGACACAGCGAACTGCCTCCCAACCCCGGTCAGCACAGTCCGACATCCCCCGGATCGGCTCCGCAGCCCCCCAGTGGGCAGGAGGATCCAAGTGGTTGGGAACCACCGCACGACTGGCGCCCCCCGTCCTGGGGCGGCCCAGAGGAGACGCCGGGGAACACCACCCCCTGAGCGCTGAGTGGCGTCTTCCCTCGTCGGTGACCCCACCAGTGGATCGTCCTGACACCACTCCGGACGGTGAGTGGTGCCAAGGGGTTGGGAACCGTGTTGGTCACCGTGCCTACCGACTTGCGGACGGTGAGTGGGGCCAGGGCCCTCGTGGCGGGAGTGGTGACGTGCGCATGCACGCGCGCCTGCCCCTAGGTGCGGTGCCTGCTCCAGCCATGGGCGATCCTCCGGTGCGCGCCTGGTCGGTGGCCTAGGATTGATCGGGTGAGCGAGTCCACCCCAGAGTTCCGTGTCGACGTCGTCCGGGCCCAGGCTGCAGTGCGTGAGTTCCTGCTGGCCATCGGTGAGGACCCGGATCGAGACGGGTTGCGCGAGACTCCGACCAGAGTGGCGAAGGCGGCTGGCGAACTGTTCAGCGGGATGGGCCAGGACCCCGCCGAGATCCTGGCCACCACCTTCGACATGTCGCATGACGAGATGGTGCTCGTGCGCGACATCGAGGTGCACTCGTTCTGTGAGCACCATCTGCTGCCCTTCATCGGTGTGGCACACGTGGCCTACATCCCCGCCCGAAACGGCCGGGTCACCGGGTTGAGCAAGATCGCCCGGCTGGTCGACGCCTACGCCCACCGTCCACAGGTGCAGGAGCGGCTCACCACCCAGGTGGCCGATGCCATGATGGCGTGCCTGGACGCCCGTGGGGTGATGGCCGTCGTTGAGTGCGAGCACATGTGCATGACGCTGCGCGGCATCCGCAAGTCAGGTGCCCGGACGATCACCTCTGCGGTGCGCGGGATCATGAAGGACCCAGCCACTCGGGCCGAGGCGATGGGGCTCATCACCGCCGGACGTTGACTCTGCGATGGATCGGCACACCCGGAAAAGAGCCGGGGTTGGCGACAGCGGGGCGAATCCGGCTTGGTACTGTCAACTCGTGACCGTGCGTGGTATCGGGATAGTTGGTCTTCTGTGTAGTTTTGTTGTGGGTCTCGGTTCTGTGGTGACTCCGGCGTGGGCTGGGGAGGATTCTCCTGTTCCGGTGCCGATTGTTGATGCGGTGGCGTTGAGTCCTCATGACCGGTCCAAGCGGAGGGGTGTGGAGCCAGGGTCGGTGGTTCTGGCGTTGCATGCGGTGCGGCGTCTGCCGCAGGCCAGTGTTGTCTATTATTCCTTGACTGTTGATGGGTCTGCTCATGGGTTGGAGGAGAAGGGGATCGGTGATGATCCTTTCATCTTCCTCGTCGACTATCTCGTTGGTGCAGGTGCTGGTCAGGCGCATTACAGTGGTCAGCTTCAGGGTGATGGTGCCATTGTGGATGTGCGGCATCACAAGGTGTATCTGGAGATTGCTGATGCCATACGGTGTCAGATGTGTGCCAATGGTTGGTTCAATGGGGCTCCTGAGCAGACTCCGGTGGGTCATTCGAGGTTGGGGTGGTTCAGTACTGCGCCTGTTCCCTCTGATGTGTCGAGGGTGGATGTGGCCTTGGGCAACAGGATTTTCCATGACGTGCCGGTGGGTGATGGTCCGTTGACGCCGACTGTTGACCGGCAGACGGCGGTGCAGCGGTGGAGTTCCGATGGTATGCCGTTGGGGGTGGGGTGGCCTCTGCTTGATCCTGCTGATTTGTCGGGGGTCGATGTCGGGAAGTTCGTCAAACCGTTGGTGTCGACCACTGGTGAGGTTTCGGATGCGCGTCGTGAGCGGGTGTCGGGTGGTGAGACCAAGATTGATCTGAGTGCCAACGTGTTGTTCGACAAGGATTCCGATGTGATCAAGCCGGCTGGTGGGAAGGTCATTGATCGGGCTGCTCGTGAGTTGGTTGAGCACAAGGTGTCTGGCACGGTTTCGGTGATTGGGTACACGGACAATCTTGGTAGTGCTTCTCATGGGTTGGATCTGTCGCGTCGGCGTGCTGGGGCGGTGGCGAAGGTGTTGGGGCCTCAGTTGCCCAAGGGGGTTCGGTTAGTGACCGATGGCAAGGGTGAGGCTGATCCGGTGGCGAGCAATGACACCGAGGCTGGGCGTCGGCTCAATCGGCGGGTGACTCTGACGGTGAAGGGGGTGTCGTGATGAGGTTGTCGTGTGTGCGTGCTGGTGTTGTCGGGGTGTTGGTGGCTGGTGTGTCTGCGTGTTCCTTCGGGTCGGGTTCGTCTGATTCGTCGGTGCCGTCGCCCAGTGTTTCGTCACCGAGTGTGTCGGCGTCGGTGGGTGCGCCCAGTACGGCTGGTTCGCCCAGTGTGGTGGGTTCGGCCCGGGCGCAGGCGTGGGAGTCGGCTGCTGGTCGTCGGGTGATGGAGCGGGCCAGGGGGTCTGTTGCTGCTCCCCGTGAGGTGGCGGCTTTCCAGGTTCATCCGCGCCTTGATGGTTCGGTGGCCACGGTGCATGTGGCGTCGGTGCAGGCTGGTCCCACGGGGACGGTGTTGACGTTCTGGCTCACCTCACCAACCCCGGATAAGGTGATGACCTGGGTCAACCCGGAGGAGTTTCCGTCGCTCATCGACACCGTGGGGGGTGTGAAGTACTCGGTGGACTCCTACCCGGGCTCGACCTCGTCCATCGTCGTTGGTAGTGAGGAGCCGAAGATCGAGCCTGATGGGGTGTATCTCATGCAGGCTGCCTATCCCGTGTTGCCGGACACGGTGAGGAAGGTCAAGGTTGCCGTGGGTTCTGAGGTCTCGTCGGTCGAGGTGCCAGTGACCCGCTGACCAACCAGCAGCACCTGAACTGTGGCGAATAGTGTGTATTCGGGCACGTGGTGATCGCGAGGTCACAGTACGAATCCGGAATCCACGTCCGCATGGTGTCCGTGCAGTATGCAGGATGTTCAGAACTCCAAGTGCTGAACCTCCTGGGGAGTACTGGCTCAGCGACGGTCGAAGTACACGTTGCGCGGCTTGGCCCCGAATCCGCACCGGATCGAGCCGATCTCCTCGACGTTGTACCAACGGCTCGTGGGGTCGGGCATGAGGGAGCAGTCGAGGTGCATGCGGAACTGCCCGGATTTGCCGCTGCAGTACCCGAGGACGAGGTTGTCGTCGCGCAGCTGATAGTTGCAGTATCCCGGGATGGCGTCAGCACGCTGATGGATGGTGGCCATGGGGGCCACGGCAGCCACAACTGCGATGGCTGCAATGCCAGCCTTCTTGATCCACGACATGACGGTCTCCTTCAAATGAGGCTGACGTGACGGTGCAGGGGTGCATGCTGCAAAGACGGCACTACTAAACAGCGCATCGTGCATGATGTCAATCCGATCTTCGCCACTGTGGAAACCGCCCGGGGAAAATCGCTCTAGACTGAAGAACCGTGCTGACCATTGATCCCACTGCCACCAATCCACACCCTGCTCGTACCCTTGTCATGGGTGTGGTGAACGTCACCCCGGATTCCTTCTCCGATGGAGGGCTGTGGGCCGATCCGAAGGTTGCCATTCGTCATTCCTGGGATCTGCTTGCCCAGGGTGCAGACATCCTCGACATCGGTGGGGAGTCCACTCGCCCTGGCGCCGAGCGCACCAGTGAGGCCGACGAGATCGCCCGAGTGGTTCCCGTCGTCAGAGCCCTGGCGAATCGGGATGGAGCCCCACGGGAGGGCTTGCAGGGAACCGATTCACACGTGGCCGGTGAGTGGGATCCGGATCGTCCACTGTCCATCTCGGTGGACACCATGCGTTCCCGAGTCGCCCAGGAAGCCATCGATGCCGGGGCCACCATCATCAATGACGTCTCCGGTGGTCTGGCGGATCCACGCATCCTCGACGTCGTCGCCTCGGCTGGCGTCGACTACATCCTCATGCACTGGCGTGGTCAGTCAGCGACGATGCAGTCGCACGTTCACTACGACGACCCCGTGGAGGACGTCATCACCGAGCTCAGCGCCCGGGTTAATGCAGCCGTGGCGGCAGGCGTCGCACGGGAACGGATCATCGTCGATCCTGGTATCGGCTTTGCCAAGACAGGGGAACAGAACTGGGAACTGGTGCGCCATGCGGACCGGGTCCAGCAGGCCTTTGCCGACCTGCGAGTGTTGTGGGGGGTGAGCCGCAAGCGGTTCCTCGGAACCCTGCTGGCCCACGGTGACCAGCTGCGCCCAGCACCTGAGCGTGACGCGGCCACTGCCGCGATCACGACCCACTGCGCCCTGCACCGGGCCTGGGCAGTGCGTACCCATGAGGTACGGGCCAACCGGGACACCTGCGAGACGGTCGCAAAGATCCTCCAGACGTCGGTGATCCACTGAGATGAAGGTGTGACCTCGAGGAGGCCCGATGCCCCGGACGAATGTGACGACCTACAGCATCATCATTGCCTACAATGTGTTCACGCTTGTCGGGGGCTTCGCTCTGGACTGGCCGATGGGAAATGTCCTGCTGCTCGCATGGGCTGAGACCGTCATGTTCGTCGTTGGTGGCACGGCGGCCAATGCGCGTCTGCGGTGGCAGTCGCGACACGGCGGACGAAAGATTTGTGACGACTTCGCGGTGGCGACCGTTGACGACGCAACCTTGAACAGTGCTCTTGAGCACCCGGCCAGTTTCTTCTTCAGGGATCTCATCTTCTGCTTGGGTCATCTGGGTCTGGCCGGCTGGATCGCGGTATGGATAGGTGTCAGCTTCTCCGTCACGGCTTTCTGGGTCCCATTGGGGTTGGCGGTTTTTCGGCATCTCACCGAAGAGTTCACCGATTCGTTGGCTGATCCGTACGTGCGTCGTGCCAAGGATCTGCGGGCTGCACATGACGCCGATCGGAGGGTCTTCACCCAGCACTTCTTCGTCTTTGCCGCCTGGGGCCTCATGATCTTCCTGTCTGTCCACGGGCTCTCACATGTTCTTGTCCTGGGCATGGTCGGGTTGTACGTCGTGTTGAAGACCTTTGTCGAGGTGCAGATCACGTGGTCCCGAGATCACACCGTCAGCGTTGACCAAGCACGCGCTGCCCGTGTCGAGAAGCTCATGAGCGGCCACTGACGATCCACTGCACACCAATGAGAACGACGACTTCGCCAAGTTTCGCCACGATTCTCAGGATGCCCAGATCGACACTCAGACGACCACGGTTTCTCGGAGCATGGATGTGTTCCGTGGTAGCTGTGCGTTGGCCGTTTCGTCCGAGCTGCACCAGTCCTGAGCCTCGGAGCTCATCTGGCTCCTGACACGCCTTGCGGCGTCCGGCTGGTGGATGGCTCACTCGCGGTAACCTCGTGCCCATGACCGATGACGGACACATCACGGTACGCGGGATCGTGGCAACGGGACGCCACGGGGTGCTCGCGAGCGAGCGTGCACACCCGCAGCCCTTCGTCGTCGACCTCGACCTGCACCTGCCGATCGACACCACCAGCGACGACCTGGCCCGTACCGTCAACTACGCCGAGGTGGCCACCCGGGTGATTGCGGTCATCGAGGGCGAACCTGTCAATCTCATCGAGACCCTCGCCGGACGCATCGCCGATGACTGTCTGACGCGTCATGACCTGCTCGACGAGGTGACGGTGACGGTTCACAAACCCCACGCGCCGGTCGGTGTCGTCGTGGACGATGTGGCCGTGACGATTCGAAGGAGGCGATGAGGACCGTGACCGATCCCGCATTGACCGATCCCGACGCAGGCCGTTCTGGCCACCTCGCCCCAGAACCGACGTCAGGGCCGCGAGGTACGAGACCAGACGTCTCCGACGCAGCAGGCACCGATTCGACTGGTGGCTCGCCCCGGCTCGGATCCGTGCGACGCCAGGTGGTGCTCAGCCTTGGCTCCAACGTGGCCGATTCCGTGCATGGCGATTGCGTGCAGATCCTGCAGCAGGCCGTCGACCTGCTCGTCGCCACTGCTGGGGTGGACGGCGTCAACGTCTCCTCGGTGTACCGCACGACCCCGGTGGGCCCGGTCACCGATCAGCCGGACTTCCACAATCTCGTCCTCGTCGTCGAGACCGATGTGACACCGCAACGGCTGCTGGAGCGGGCGAATGCCGTCGAACAGGAGCTGGGCCGGGTGCGTACCATCGACGGCGGACCGCGCACCATCGATGTCGACATCGTCGCCATCTCGGACGAGGTCATCGACACCGCCACACTCACGGTGCCGCATCCGCGTGCCCACGAACGTGCCTTCGTGCTGATGCCATGGTTGGAGGTCGACCCGCAGGCTAGTCTCGTCGGTCATGGCCCAGTGTGCCGGATCGTCGACCAGATGGACGTCTCGGGAGTTGTTCGTACCGATGAGAAAGTCACGCTGCCATGACCCGTGAACTTCCCCAGAACTGGCCCGATCACCACGAGACCCCACCGCCGCACGGCAACCTCACCCCCACCACCAGCCGGCAGGTGTGGGTCGCGCTGCTCAGCGGCGCAGTGCTGGGATGGTTCGTGTTGAGCATCTACACCGTGACGGACTCGATCGTGCCGGTGTTGCCCATGAGTACACCGATCATCCTGGCCGTCATCGCGGTGGCGGTGTGGGTCGACTCCCGTCTGTTGGCAGCCAAGGTTGCCGACGAGAAACGGGAGGTCTCACCCACCGAGGGACTGGTCAGTCTGGCCTTGGGCAAGGCACTCGTGCTCACCGGGGCCGCTCTGGGTGGGGCGAGCATCGTCTACGTCCTGGCGAACATTGCGCATCTGGACATTCCCTCGCCACGCCAGCGGGTCGTCATGGGATCGGTGACGGTCGTCGTGTGTGCCCTGCTCAGCGTGTCGGGATGGCAACTGGAGAAGGCCTGCCGGGTGCCGAAGGACCCGGACGGGAAGGATACCTGAATGCGAGCTTCAGGCAATGGAATTCGCTCTGTTCATACGAGAAAAACCCTGTACGATGGTACACGTGAGTGGTGTGCAGAAAAAGGTAGAATCCAAGAGAGGTAAGAGCGCGACGCCGGAACGTCGTAATGTGCTCATCCTCCTGATCGTGGCCACTGTCGTTGCGGTGGCGTGCGCGGTGTTCCCATCGGTGTGGATGGCTCGCGTCGGAACGCTCATTGCCCTTGCCGCGGCATGGGTGTCCACGGATCTCGCCCTGCGTGAGGTCAACAGCCTGCGCGAGGCGCACTTCGTCGAGCTGCGTGACATGCGTCACCAGAGTGCGGAGATGGAACGACGTCACCACGCGGAGTCCATGGAGATGATCGACACCTTTGCCCAGCGTGTCGGCGCTCTCTCCGAGACTCTGGCGACCACCCGCTCCAAGCTTGATCGGGCCGAGAACGAGATGATGACCCTGCGTGGCGACAAGGCCGCTCTGCAGTACAAGGTTGCCGAGGGCAACAAGCGTGTCCGCGAGCTGCAGGAACGGATCGTCGCCCTGGAGACCCAGCTCGACACCGAGATGGCCAAGGCCTTCGAAGGTTCCCACGCCCGTACCGTCACTGATGCCGGGGTTCCCACGGCTGGTGACATCTGGACCGCGAGCAATGATTCGACGATCGTCGATCTGTCCCGTGTCGCGTTCCCAAACCTGGACGAGGACGACGTGGCCGAGCGTCGCCAGGCGTGATGGCCGTCACCGCACACTGAGCTTTCAAGGCCCCCGGAGATCCTCCGGGGGCCTTCTCTGTCCACTACTTGTCGAGGTCGCCCAGCGTCCATCCCAGGGAGGCGACTGCCGGTTCCAGCTGTTCGACGCTGAGCGTGGGCAGCAGGTGTTCCAGCACCTGGACATTGGCGAAGGTGGGGGTACGCAGGGCCAGGCGCCACGGCGACGTGGTGCCGCGAGAGTCGAGCAGATAGCCGGCCCGTCCCCACGGGGCCTCCAGCCGCGACCAGACGCGCCCCGCCGGTACCTTGAGCGTCGTTGGCAGTCGAGTCGCCAGCTCTCCATCCGGAAGGCTCTGCAGCAATGTCGTGACCAGATCCGCGGACTGGCGCACCTCGGCGCACAGCCACGACAGCCGGCTGTGGGCATCCCCCTCTGTGGGGGCATCCACCACCGGGAAGTTCACCTGGTCATAGGCCAGATGTCTCGGGGCGTCCCGGGAATCCTCTGCCCGCCACGATGTCGTGGTCTCGGATCGGGATGTGCGTCTCCTCGCCGCGTTCGGGCAGCGCAGATCCATCGGCACGCCGCTTGCCCGAGCCACCGGACCCGACAGGCCGAACGAGGTCACGGCGTCGGCAGGAATCACCGCCACCCCGCGCGTGCATGCACCGGCGGGACCATTCAGCAGGGAGCGTAGTTCATCGGACAGCGCAGCTGCATGCACACACCAAGTATTCAGAGAAGCTGTGAAGACAGGGGTGACGTCATGAGCCGTTCCACCAATTCTGCACGTCATCGGGTGGATGCGATTGCCGCAGAAGCCCTCCCAGAGGTCATGTGCAGTATCGAGTAGGTGGTGTACTCGTCCACTGCACGAGAAATCTGCGACGCGCCAAGGGAGCCAGCTGAGGAATGCCAGATGACTCGTCATCCGAGAGAACTCGATGAGAATGGTGCGCACATGCATTGCCCGAGGTGGTGCATCAATGCCCAGGGCTTTCTCAATTGCCATGGCGGCTCCTGCTTCCCCGATGAAGGGAGCGTGCCAGTCGTGTCGCGATGCCAGCATGGGGATCTGCCGGTAGTCGCGGACCTCGAAGAGTTTCTCGACCCCGCGATGAAGGTGGCCGATGTGCATCCTCCCGGCAGCGATTCGATCGTCGTACTGGCTTCCGGGATCCTGGCAGGTGCAGCACGAGATCGTCACCAAACCTGCCTGACTTGGATGATCGGGACCCAGGTCGAGGTGGACGCGACGGTGAGGTGCACGAGTCGATGGGGTGTCGGCACTGCCGCCGTCAGCGGTTCCCCGGCTGTTCTTGCAAGAACTGACGTCTGCATGGATGGCACCCATGCGGCCAATGCTCACGAGCACATCAGTTGAGTTGCCAGATGATGCGCAACTCGTTTTGCTGTTCGATGTTTTGGCGGTGCGGCATTCCACCCGTCAAGCCTGCCTCAGCTCATTCATCGGAGCAACATCGGATCGACTCATACTGTGTGAGGGGTAAGGAGACCAAATTTGCTGCGCACAACTTGAAAGCGCCGAGAAGACATCTCTATCCTATATGTGAAAGAGGCACGACTGCCTCGTAGGCTTTTTCTGGAAGGATGGATTATGGCTCAGCGCGTTCGTGTTGACCTCGTTGACGACATCGATGGTTCTGCTGCAGAGGAATCAGTGGAATTCGCTCTTGACGGGGTGAGCTATGTCATCGATCTTTCCACCGAGAATGCGGCAGAACTTCGTGAGACCCTCGCCAAGTGGACCAAGTCTGCGCGTCGTACTGGCGGGCGCCATTCGCGCGGACGTCGTGCCGCCGCTGTCGGAGGGCCCTCCGCCAATGACATTCGCCGCTGGGCACGCCAGCAGGGTATGGAGGTGTCCGATCGCGGGCGCGTCTCCAATGAGGTTCGGGAGGCCTACGCGGCGGCTCACTGAGCGATCCTTCACACCGATTCGCGCAGAACGTGTGCGTGTCGAGGACGACGTCCCACGTGATGGGGACGTCGTCGCTGTTTTCGGCAGGCTCCTCCGAGGCGCTCCTGCCAAGAAAATTTTTCCGAGAACACGTTGCCGGGTGTGAATCGCCGCCCCTTACCCAGAGGCGAACAACGGGAATTGCTGCACCTTTTTCGTCGCTGTCTAGACTGATGTTGATAGAGATTCTCTCCTGTGGAGGGTCTTGTCCCATTGCAAGGAGACTTCATGTTTGAACGGTTCTCAGACCGGGCGCGTCGGGTCGTCGTCCTGGCCCAGGACGAGGCCAAGGCACTGAACCACAATTACATAGGCACCGAGCATCTGCTGCTCGGACTGGTGAGTGAGGGTGAAGGCGTTGCCGCCAAGGCCCTCACCTCGCTGGGGATCTCGCTGGAGGCGGTGCGCGCCCAGGTCGAGGAGATCATCGGCCGTGGCACGAC
Source organism: Cutibacterium granulosum (assembly GCF_900186975.1). Taxonomy (NCBI): domain Bacteria; kingdom Bacillati; phylum Actinomycetota; class Actinomycetes; order Propionibacteriales; family Propionibacteriaceae; genus Cutibacterium; species Cutibacterium granulosum. The sequence continues at coordinate 236,437 of NZ_LT906441.1, read as the reverse complement.
GACCCCCACCGGTCACATCCCCTTCACCCCGCGTGCCAAGAAGGTGTTGGAGCTCAGCCTGCGTGAGGCGCTCCAGATGAACCACTCCTACATCGGCACCGAGCATCTGCTGCTCGGCCTCATCCGGGAGGGGGAGGGCGTCGCCGCCCAGGTGCTCATCCGGCTCGGCGCCGACCTCAACACGGTGCGCAACACCGTCCTGCAGCTGTTGCAGGGCGACGATGGCAAGCAGGCCGCGACGGCAGGCGCCCCGGAGGCTGGCCCGTCGCAGTCGCCGGCCACCGTGCTCGACCAGTTCGGACGCAACCTCACCCAACAGGCCCGGGAAGGCAAGCTGGACCCGGTCATCGGCCGTGAGAAGGAGATCGAGCGCGTCATGGTCGTGCTCAGCCGCCGCACCAAGAACAATCCGGTGCTCATTGGTGAACCAGGCGTGGGCAAGTCCGCCTGCGTGGAGGGTCTTGCCCAGGCCATCGTGCGTGGAGACGTGCCCGAGACCCTGCGCGACAAGCAGATCTACTCCCTGGACCTGGGCTCCATGGTTGCCGGGTCGCGTTACCGTGGCGACTTCGAGGAGCGCATGAAGAAGGTGCTCAAGGAGATCAACAACCGCGGCGACATCATCCTGTTCATCGACGAGATCCACAATCTCGTCGGTGCCGGTGCCGCCGAGGGTGCCATCGACGCCGCCAGCATCCTCAAGCCGATGCTGGCTCGCGGTGAGCTGCAGACCGTCGGTGCCACCACTCTCGACGAGTACCGCAAGTACATCGAGAAGGACGCCGCCCTGGAGCGCCGCTTCCAGCCGATCCAGGTGGCCGAGCCGTCCATCCCGTTGGCGATCGAGATCCTCAAGGGTCTGCGGGATCGCTACGAGAACCACCACAAGATCACCATCACCGATGAGGCCATCACCGCCGCCGCCAACCTGGCTGCCCGGTACGTGCAGGATCGATACCTGCCCGACAAGGCGATCGACCTCATCGACGAGGCCGGTGCCCGGATGCGCATCCGTCGCATGACGGCCCCGCCGGACCTGCGTGAGTTCGACGACCGTCTGGCCGAGGTGCGCACCGAGAAGGAGGCGGCGATCGACGCCCAGGACTTCGAGCGTGCCGCTGCACTGCGCGACGACGAGAAGAAGCTGAGCGCCGAGCGTGAGGCCAAGGAGGAGGAGTGGAAGCAGGGCGACTCCGCCGTGCCGGCCGTCGTCGGTGAGGAGGAGATCGCCGAGGTGCTCTCCGGCGCCACCGGCATCCCGGTGTTCAAACTCACCGAGGAGGAGTCCCAGCGTCTGCTCCACATGGAGGACGAGATCGGCAAACGCTACGTCGGCCAGGAGGACGCCGTCAAGGCCCTGGCCAGGTCGATCCGGCGTACCCGGGCCGGGCTCAAGGACCCGAAGCGCCCAGCGGGGTCGTTCATCTTCGCTGGCCCGTCGGGCGTGGGCAAGACCGAGCTCACCAAGGCGCTCACCGAGTTCCTCTTCGGTGACGAGGACGCCCTCATCACCTTGGACATGAGTGAGTACTCCGAGAAGCACACCGCATCGCGGATGTTCGGTTCCCCGCCCGGATTCGTCGGTTACGAGGAGGGCGGTCAGCTCACCGAGAAGGTGCGCCGCAAGCCGTTCAGCGTCATCCTCTTCGACGAGATCGAGAAGGCCCATCCCGACATCTTCAACTCCCTGTTGCAGATCCTCGACGAGGGACGTCTCACCGACGCCCAAGGGCGTGTGGTCGACTTCAAGAACACCGTCATCGTCATGACGACGAACCTTGGGTCGCGTGACATCTCCAAGACCGTCAACCTCGGGTTCTCCCGAGCCGACGACGAGGTGGCCAGCTACGAGAAGATGAAGTCCAAGGTGAGCGAGGAGCTCAAGAGCCACTTCCGCCCGGAGTTCCTCAACCGTCTGGACGAGATCATCGTCTTCCACCAGCTTGGCCAGGACGACATCCTGCGCATCGTCGATCTCATGATCGGCCAGTTGGAGGGACGACTCGCCGACCGCTCGATCGGCATCGAGGTGACCTCGGCCGCCAAGAAGCTCCTGGCCAAGCGTGGCTTCGATCCGCTGTTGGGCGCTCGACCGCTGCGTCGCGCCATCCAACGCGACGTCGAGGACCCGCTGGCCGAACGCATCCTCTTCGGGGAGGTCAAGTCTGGTCAGATCGTCGTGGTCGATGCTGCCCCGGAGGGTTCGGAGGAGCCGTTCACCTTTGCCGGCACGGACCGCTCGGTCGCTCCCGACCAGGTACCCGAGGAGCTGACCGCCGGTAGCGGCGACGAGTGCGGTCAGCAGGAAGGCTGAGCCCACTCGAACATGCTTGGTGGTCCCGTCCCCGGGTGGGGGCGGGACCACTGGTGTCTTGGGACGAGACGCGATCAGTATCCTGGGCACTATGGCGAGACGAGATGTCTGGACGGCTGAAGAAAACGCCGCCACGGTGGCTGCATATCTAGACATGCTGGCTCAGGAATTGGCTGGCCAGCCATATGTAAAATCTCATCAGCGCCAAAAGCTGATGGAGATGTTTGGCCGCAGCCGCGGTGCCTATGAAATGAAATTCGCTAATATTAGCGCGATCTTGCGTGATATGCACTGCCTCTATATCAAAGGTTATAAGCCGCGAGGTAATTTTCAGCACTCCCTCGCTGATGAGATACGTAAACAGTTGTATGCCGACTCCAATAAGGTTTTACTTAACCTGATGCAGACGTCTGTATCCGCTCAAGCTACCGAGCGGATGGACATTGCATGGACAACATCAAAAATGCCCGATCGGGTTCTAGTTGAGTACGGAGGTATGGCGCATCGTCAAGGTGGTGTTCACACCGATTACGTCGCACTCGAAGCTGCAAATACCTCGCTAGGTATGGCTGGAGAGCTCGCAGTACTCGAACGGGAACGTACCCGTCTTCGTGAAGGGGGGCGTGCTGATCTTGCAGATCAGGTGGAGCATGTGAGTCAAACCAAAGGTGATGGTTTAGGGTACGATATTAAATCTTACGATCTTCATGAACGTGAGCGGCACATTGAGGTCAAAACAACACGTCGTGATATAAACTGGCCGATGATTGTAAGCCGCAATGAAGTTCGGGTTTCTCGTGAACAACCCCAAAATTACGTACTGGCTCGGGTATATCAGTTTGCGGCCAAAAAGATCGGCTTGTATGAGTTGCCAGGTGATATCAATGTCACCTGTGATCTTGAACCGATCACTTTTGAGGCATTGCCTAAACAGTCAGTACTTGCTTGACGCCAGCTCCGCCTGCACCGCGAACGACACCAACCAATGGGTGGCCATGAAGTCCCCGTCACTGATCTGGGGCTCCACCGCACTCACCTGCCGAGCCGTGACCTGGGCGATGCGGCGCTGGACGTCCTCGTCGAGCCACGGCGCCAGGGCCCGCAGTTGCCAGGCCCGCGACAGACTCAGCCCGTACAGGTGCGCCAACCTGCCGTCGGTGCCGTCGAGCACGTCGGGAACGGTCAGGAGGGTGTCGCCGGCCTGTCCCAGACGTGGCAGGAACGCCGACAACCAGCCCCCGAACTCCTCGCCTCGTCCCTCGACCTGGAACACCCGGGCCATGAGATGGGCCTCGCTCAGCCCGGCGGAGAGGAAGTCGTGGCCACTGGGCTCCCACTCCACCGGGTAGTCGCGGTCGGCGTCGAAGAAGCGGTGGGAGTGCTCGACGATTGCGGCGACGACGTCGGTGCGCCCCAGAACTCGTGCCGCGTCCAGGCACAGCCCGATGCCGAAGGCCGTGTTGTCGTGGGTGCCGGTGCGCACCGGCATGGTGAGGTTCGGCAGCCAGGCCATCAGGTTCGCGAACACCTGCTTCGTGACGATCCCGGTGGCCTCGGCCCAATCCGTTGCCTCGGGAACCGTGTCCGCCTCCTGCTCATTGGTCTGCCGGGTCTCGGTGGCTCCGGAGAGTGCAGTGAGGAATGTGGTGGCCGAGGCGCAGGAGCGCTGGCTTGATCCATCACTGGTGGACGGCGCCCCCGTGGCAACCACGTGTCGCGTTTCAGCGGGCCGGGCCACCTCGCACTGGGCAGCCAGCAGCGCCGCCCATCCCCAGCCGTAGGGACGCTCAAATCCGCGATGGGTGCGCAGATAATCCTTCTCCACCTGGGCGTTGGCGACGGTGAGCCGGTCATTGAGCACGTCGACCAGTTCGTCGCGGGTGGCAGATTCAATCCTCTGGGCTGCACAGGCCAACAAGGTGACGCCGGACCACTGCATGTGCGCCGAGGAGTGCCAGTCCAGACAACCATGGAAAGCCGGATGCAGCAGCCACGGGGTGACGTCGACGTCGTCCGGCCCCGAGGAATGATGGGCGGCACCCCACGGAAAGGGGCGGTTGAGACCGTCGATGATGGTACGAACCCACCCCTGGGCATGACTGATGAGGGCCATGACGAACCTCCTGACGGTATGTGCACGATCGAGGCCGCGGCGGCACTGGGCGGTCGAAACTCGACGGGTCAGGCCAGGTGCCGTGCCGTGGAACCGTCACCGACCCTACCCAGTGCCTCCCCCCTATCCCGTGCCTCCAGAGGGATGCCCTGCTGCAACGAACATCCCCGCCCACTGTCCGCATTGACTCGGATCCCACGTCACGTCTGCCCATTCACGTCACGGTCTGCTCATGGGGGGATTGCGTCAACGTCACTGGAGTGATCGACGGCGAGCGGGTTGCAAGCGAGGACGTCGGCACATGTCGGGAGACGGCTCGGCGCAGGCGCGTAGGAGCCGGGGAATGCCTTCCAGACCCGTGCAGCAGATCGACGAGTGGTGAGGACACGCACCTGCCATGTTCACGCTCAGCTGCTTCTGGACACGATCACATTCTCGTGATGCTCGCCTTTGCCACCTAGGCTGGAAACATGCGAGTAGCCATCGGAGGGTCCACCGGTCTCATCGGAGCAGCACTGGCCACCCGGCTGCGTGAGGAAGGCCATGACGTCGTCACCCTGACTCGCCACGAACCCAGCCAGCCTTCCGACCGTCGCTGGGACCCGAGCAGTCTGTCCATCGATCCGCCGTGCCTTGACGACGTCGACGCCGTCGTCAACCTGGCTGGTGCCCCGATCGCCGGTTCGCGGTGGACCGACGACTACAAGGACACGCTCGTGTCCTCCCGCGTCAACTCCACCCGACTCGTCGTGCAGGCCCTGGAGTCGTCATCGCGCTGCCGGATCTTCCTCAGTGGTTCGGCGGTGGGCTTCTACGGCGCACACTGCGGTGACCGGTGGCTTTACGAGGACGACAGGTCCGGTTCCGGATTCCTGGCACAGGTGTGCCGCAGCTGGGAGGAGGCCGCCGCGTCCGCACCCCAGCGGGTACGCGTGGCGACGCTGCGCACCGGGCAGGTCATCAGCCCCTCCGGTGGATTCCTCGGTAAAGAGCGGCCGCTGTTCCAGTTCGGACTGGGCGGCAAGGTCGGTGACGGCCGGCAGTACCTGTCGTGGATCAGCCTGGACGACCACGTCTCGGCCATGGTGAAGATCCTCACCGACGACACCATCACCGGACCCGTCAACCTCACCGGGCCCGCCCCGGCCACCAACGCGCAGTTCACCAAGGCCCTGGCCAAGGCGCTGCACCGCCCAGCCGTGGTGTCCTTCCCGACCCCGATCGCCAAGGCAGTGCTCGGCCCCGAACTCGTCGACGAGACGATCTGCGCCGGCCAGCGCGTCAAACCCGCCAAGCTCCTCGACCACGGATTCGAGTTCCGTGACACCACGATCGCCGAGTCGATCGCCTCGGCACTTGCGCAACGCCGGTGAGCCAGCCACGGGACGAACCATCCAGACACCTCGGGCCGGTACCGTGGTGAGGTGTCGTGGCTCACCACGGCATGTCGCAATCCGGGCTGTCAGCCTGAAGGGCGTGGCCGCCAGGTTGTGACGGCTCTCTGCTTTTGAGGCCAAGCTCTAGACTTGCCTTGATCGCGCGTGCCCCAGCACGGACATGACACGTACGATTCCGCCCAGCAGCTTGCCGTTCGAAGTCTGCCCACCTGACCGTCACCCCAGGAGCGCCCTTGCCATCCGAGCCGTCCCCAGCAACGGACCCCACACATCCCAACCGACATCCGGGACCGGGAGACTCCGACGCACCGTCCGAGCGCGGTCCGAGGCGGCAGCACGATCCGGCCCAGAACCCTGATCCGACCCGGAAACCGAATGGGATCCAGGGTCCCGAGCCGACTCAGGATTCGAGACGTGGGCCGGGCCTGCGGGATGCCGTACCCGAACAGGGCCTGGGACGGAGCCACGACCTGGCCTTGGACTCCGACGGCAAGGTCGTCACCGAGAAACGCGCCTGGCAGGCACTGCGAGCCCTGCTCATCGGTTTCTTCATGATCCTGGTAGACGCCACCATCGTCACCACGGCCATGCCCGCGATCATCCACAACCTGCACACCGATCTGGACGGCGGGGTCTGGGTGACCTCGGCCTACCTGCTCACCTACGCCGTCCCGCTGCTCATCAGCGGACGACTGGGCGACCGATTCGGCACCCGCAACATCTATGCCATCGGTATGACGATCTTCACCCTTGCGTCGCTGGCCTGCGGACTGTCCGGAACCATCGGCATGCTCATCACCTGCCGCGCCGTCCAGGGGATTGGTGCAGCGCTCATGGCCCCACAGTCCATGACACTCATCACCCAGCTCTTCCCGCCGCGCATCCGCGGAGCTGCCATGGGCGTGTGGGGCGGTGTGGCCGGGGTGGCCGGCTTCGTAGGCCCCATTCTCGGCGGAGTGCTCGTGGACAGCTTGGGCTGGGAATGGATCTTCCTGGTCAACGTGCCCATCGGGGTGATCGGCCTGTGGCGCGCCCTGGTCGCCGTGCCAGTGATGCCACGCACCGCGGCGAAACTCGACTGGTGGGGAATGATTCTGTCGGGCATCGCCATGAGCCTCATCGTCTTCGGCATCCAGGAAGGCCAGACCTACGACTGGGGCGTCATCACCGGCATCATCTCGGTACCGCTGCTCATCGCCCTCGGCGTGGTGTTCCTGGGGTTGTTCGTCTGGTACGAACGGCGCATGGAGCGCCGGGACGCACAGCCCCTGGTCCCGCTGGGGTTGTTCCGCAACCGCAACTTCACCTTGGGCAACGCCGCCATCTTCTTCGTCGGGGCCAATGTGTCGTCCTTCAGCCTGATCACTGCCCTGTACCTGCAGACCGCCTGCGGGCTCACCCCCACCAAGGCGGCCCTGCTGCTCGCGACGACGGCCGTGGCGACCGCGATCTGCTCCCCCTTCGCCGGGCGCATCCTGCAGCGTCGCAGATCCGGACGAATCGGTCTGGTGGGGACGCTGACGGTGACCGCCTGCTCCCTGTTGTGGTTCCTCCTCATGACCCCGACGACACCACTGTGGGTGTTCTCGCTCATCGGAGCCGTCATGGGAGCAGGGTCGTCGTTCGTGTGGAGTCCGGTGTCCCTGACCACCACCCACGACCTGCGCCTCGACGTCGCAGGAGCGGGATCGGGCGTCAACAACGCCATCCGCCAGGTGGGATCGGTGCTGGGCTCGGCGCTCATCGCCGCCGTCATGGACTGGCGTCTGGTGGCGACCCACGGGGATCTGTCGCGTGGATTCGGCCAGTCCATGCTCGTACCTGCCATCGAGATGGGTCTGGCAGCCCTCGTCGTCGCCTTCTTCGCCGATTTCAAGGCGTCGTCCGATTAGGTACCCTCGAGGCTGGCAGCCCGACACAGGAGAACCATGAGTGACCATCCCAGCCCCCACCAGCCCGAGTCCGGCGGATCGTCCAGCTGGCAGTCTGACGACACGAGTCCCGAACAGGGCCCGGCCAGCCCCAGCCCTGACTGGCAGACGCCTCCGCCATCGGGCGCCCAGCCGTGGGGTGGTGGCTCTGATGGGCAGCCCCAGCTGAGCCAACCACGGGCCGATGCTCCGAAACCTGATCGGTCGCAGCCCGACCCTGCCTGGGCTCCACCCCAGGCCGCCCAGATGAGTGACTCCCGATCGGGGCGCTCCCGGGCCACCTCGCGGGGCCGCCGACGTCGCTCCCGGACCACCACCTCCCAGACCCCGGTCGTCACCTACACCATCATTGCGATCTGCGTCATCGTGTGGCTGGCGGAACTCGTGTTCCCGGGCTTCGTCGACCAGATCATTCTGGTTCCCGCGCTGGGAGCCACTCAGCCGTGGCGATTCGTCACCTCGGCCTTCGCCCATGCCCCGGAGATCGCCCACATCCTGTTCAACATGTACGCGCTGTGGGCGCTCGGACGGGCTCTGGAGATATTCCTCGGACGTGCCAGATACATTGCTGCCTACGCACTGTCTGCCCTGGCCGGTGGCGTCGTCTACGTCGCGATGGCCTCACCGGGCAGTGATGGTGCCGTCCTGCCCTCCTGGGGACAGGGGGTGCTCGGTGCGTCCGGGGCCATCTTCGGGCTGTTCGGTGTGCTGCTGGTGGTCCAGCGCAAGCTGGGCCTGTCCAACCGGTCGCTGTGGGTGGTGCTGGCCCTCAACTTCGGCCTGGCGTTCTTCTTCCCCGGGATCGCATGGCAGGCCCATGTCGGCGGATTCCTTGCCGGCCTGGCCTCGGGATGGATCTTCTTCGACGACGCCAACCGCGTCTCCCGGGGCAGCAGACCTGCCACCTGGCGACGGATGGGAGTGCTGACGCTGGCGCTCCTCGCCATTGCCGTGGTGAAGTACCTGCTGGTGTGACGTCGCGCCACGAGGCCGCGAACTGTCAAGGCTGCCTGGGGTGCAAGACTGGTCGGTCCCGCGTGCCCGCAGTCAGCTGTTCACCCGGTCACTGTTCCCTTGGTGGAGTGGTCAGGACGCCTCAGTCGCCTGCTCGGTCCCCCTGGATGGGGGGTGTGACCGGAAGCAGTGGAGGCACTGGATTGGCTCCCGCCCGGTATCCCTCGCCCGACCGTCTGTGGACGAGCGTGGCCGCGCAAAGAGTTGAAGCGGCGGATGAGAGAACCGCCTGACCGTCTGTGGACGAGCGTGGCCATCGGCCGGCGTCACCGAGCCGGTGCACCGTCCTTCGCGGCGCAGTCCACGGTGAGGTCTGCGAGCTCGGTCGGTCGGTTGCGGGCGATGTGCAGTCCTTCCTGAATCGCCCACATTGCCCAGTACGCCTGGAACTCGGGGTCGCGGCGCAGTGCCCGGCCTCGACGAGTGGGCGCGTCAAGCTCACACCAGACGCCCAACGTCGCGTGAGCCCGGTTGGCGGGGGTGAGCACCCCGGCACCCTCGACGATCATGGGCAGGTGTGCGTCCAACGGCACCCGTGACCCGTGGCACATCTGGTACCAGTCCCAGCTGAGGTAGCTGGGTTCGGGGTTCCACAGACTGGTGAGGTCCCACACCCCGGACAACCCCGTCCACCCGGGGTAGATGTCATCGGCATGAACCAGCTGCCAGTTCGGATGGCGAGCAGCCAGCTGGGCCGCCAGAGTCGTCTTGCCGGCTCCGGAGCGTCCATCCACGAGGACCACGGGGCGAGCATGGTCAGTGACCCGGGCGTCAATGAGGTCGAGAACATCACACATGGTGCTGTCCTTGCCCTGCGGTGTCATGGTGTGCAAGGGGTGCGTCGGCCAGCAGCACGCGGATGGGCAACATGACAGCAGCCTACAAGTCTGATGATTGAGTTCTGCCTTCGGCGTGACCTTGGCCGGCCTTGGCCGATGATTGTTGCCACGACGCAGGCTCCACCAGCTGTCGGATCGGCGGCGCCTGCTTTGGCAGAGGGTCCCGTCCCTGTCACGACAACTCTCCATCCGGTCCATGCAGTGCGCCAATCCTGGGACGATGTTTCTCTGGATCACCCGTCGTCTGTCGGTGCAGCACCGGGCAGGCGGAGTGGCGAGTCGTGCGAGGCCGTCCCCTCACAACCGCACGGTGTCGTCCGTGCGGTGCAGCAGCCCGTCTGCAACGAGCCAGTCGAGGCAGTGCTCGGCCTGGTCCCGATGCGGCCAGGCCGACAGGGTCGTCTCCACCGGCACCCCATCCGGGCAGTTGCGCACCACGTCCATGATCACCCCGCGGCACTGCCGGTCGGTGCCCTTCCACGGTTGGGCACGACGGGTCGGGGCATTGTCCGGACGCCCAGCGGCCAACCAGCGACACGAACCGGCGATCGGGCACTCGGTGCAGTGCGGGGAGCGGGCCGTGCACACCAGCGCTCCCAACTCCATCGACGCCACCGCCCACCGCGCTGGGGCGTCGTCGGGCACCAAGCCCGACGCCAGCTCGCGTTCCGCCCGGGTGAGCGAGCTGGGGCAGTTGCCGATCCCGCACTCGGCCCGGGCGATGAGACGGCGAACATTGGTGTCCAACACCACCGCCCGACCCCCGAAGGCGAACGAGACGACCGCTGCCGCCGTGTAGTCGCCGATTCCGGGCAGCGAGACCAGCTCGTCGCGATCGCTCGGTACCTGGCCGTCGTGCTGGGTGGCGATGGCCACCGCACAGGCGTGCAACCGTAGTGCCCGGCGCGGGTAGCCTAGCCGCCCCCAGGCGGCCACGGCAGTACCGGGTTCCTCCTCGGCCAGGTCGTCCGGGGTGGGCCAGCGCTGCATCCACTCGGTCCACGGGCCGATCACCCGGGCCACCGGCGTCTGCTGGCTCATCACCTCACTGACGAGCACTGCCCACGGGGAGGTTCCCGGCCGGCGCCACGGCAGATCACGGCCATTGGTGCGGTACCAGGCACAGACCGTTGCCACTGTCTCGGGATCCAGGCCGCGGGGCCGGGGAGGCGGGCAGGTGAGGGAATTCGTGACGGGGCTGTCCGTTCCCAACGCCGACGTGGCCGGACCGGATGCCCGATGGACGTCGTCAGCCACCGATCACCTTGGCCGCCGCCTCACAGGCTGCCGGGAGCGCAGCGGTGAAGACCTCGAAGGTCTCCTCGTCGTGGGCGTCGGAGAGGAACCATGCCTCGAAGCAGCTCGGCGGCAGGTTGACCCCGTCGTCCAGCATGGAGTGGAAGAACGCCGAGTACGCCTCCGCATTCTGCGACTTGGCGCCCTCGTAGTCGTGCACCGGCTGCTCGCAGCCCAGGAAGACGCTGAACAGCGATGCCGCGTTGTTGATCTGGTGCGGCACCCCGGCGCGGCCCAGAGCCCCGTGCAGGGCGTCACGCCACTGCTCGGAGCGAGCATCGAGACGGGTGTAGACGCCCGCGTCGGCCAGCTGCAGGGTGGTGAGCCCGGCGATCGTCGCCAACGGATTCCCCGACAGGGTTCCGGCCTGGTAGACGGGTCCGGTGGGGGCCAGCAGGTCCATCACCTCGGCGCGCCCTCCCAGCGCGGCCAGCGGCATGCCGCCACCGACGACCTTGCCGAAGGTGAACAGATCCGGCACGAAGTGCTCCCCGTCGCGGTCCAGGACCCCCCAGTACCCGGCTGCCGAGCAGCGGAACCCGGCGAGCACCTCGTCGACGATCATGATCGCGTCGTGCTCGGCGGTGAGTTTGCGGATGGCGGTGCAGAAGCCGGGCAGCGGCGGCACGACACCCATGTTCGCCGGGGTGGACTCGACGATGACACCGGCGATCTCGTCGCCGCGCTCGGCGAAGGCCTGCTCCAAGGCGTCGACGTCGTTGTAGGGCAGCACGAGAGTGTCCGCGGTGGAGGCCGCCGGCACACCGGCCGAGCCGGGCAACCCTGCGGTGGCCACCCCCGAGCCGGCTGCGGCCAGCAAGGCATCGGAATGGCCGTGGTACAGACCGGCGAACTTGACGATGACGTCACGCCCGGTGGCGCCGCGTGCCAACCGCACCGCCGTCATCGTCGCCTCGGTTCCCGTCGAGACGAACCGGACCTTCTGCACCGGATCCACCCGAGAACGGATCTCATCGGCGAGCATGGTCTCGGTGCGCGTCGGTGCGCCGAAGCTCAGTCCCTTCTCGGCGGCGTCCTTGACGGCCTGGACGACCTTCGGGTGGGCGTGGCCGAGCAGGGCCGGGCCCCAGGTGCACACCAGGTCGACGTAGCGGTGCCCCTCGGCGTCCCAGATCCACGGGCCCTGGGCATGGTCGATGAATCGCGGCACCCCACCCACCGATCCATAGGCACGCACCGGCGAGTCCACCCCGCCGGGAATGACCTTCTTGGCCTGGTCGAACAGTTCGGCATTGGTGCTCATCGGCACGCCCCTTTCAAAAATGTGTCTGTCAACAGTGCGTCGTGTGGTTGTCCGATCACGCGCCACTCCCATGACCTGGTGGCTCCAGCGGTCAGGAGTGGCACGCGTGGTTCACATCATGGGTCTCAGAATTCCTCGCGCAGCCAGCCGGCGGCCTCGATCGCCCAGTAGGTGAGGACGATGTCGGCTCCGGCTCGCACGATGGAGGTGAGCGACTCGCTGATGCAACGGCGACGGTCGATCCACCCCTTGGCGGCTGCGGACTCCAGCATGGCGTACTCACCCGACACCTGGTAGGCAGCCACCGGGATGGTCACCTCGGCGGCGACGTCACTGAGCACGTCCAGGTAGTGCGAGGCCGGCTTGACCATGACCATGTCGGCTCCCTCGGCCACGTCGAGCAGGGTCTCGCGCATACCCTCGATGCGGTTGGCCGGATCCTGCTGGTAGGCCTTGCGATCGCCCTTGAGGCTGCAGTCCACGGCCTCCCGGAACGGGCCGAAGAAGGCCGAGGCGTACTTGGCGGAGTAGGCCAGGATCGCCACGTCGGTGAACCCGGCGTCGTCCAGAGCCTCACGGATCACCGCGATCTGGCCGTCCATCATGCCCGAGGGGGAGACGACGTGGGCCCCGGCCCGTGCTTGGCTGACGGCCATCGCGGCGTACAGCGGCAGGGTGGCGTCGTTGTCGACGCGTCCGTCCTCGGTGAGTGCGCCACAATGGCCGTGGCTGGTGAACTCGTCCAGGCAGGTGTCGGTGCAGATGACCAGGTCGTCGCCCACCGCGTCACGCACGGCGGCGATGCCCTTGTTTAGGATTCCTTCCGGATTCCACGCCTGTGAACCGATCTCGTCCTTCTCGGTGGGCACGCCGAACAGGTCGATTCCGGCGATGCCAGCCTCGGCGGCCTGCTCGGCAAGCTTCTTGATCGAATCCAGGGTGTGCTGGTACTGCCAGGGCATGGCGCTGATCTCGCGGGGTTCGGTGAGCCCCTCGGCGACGAAGGCCGGCAGCATGAGCTGGGCGGGGGACACCCGGGTCTCGGCGACCATGCGACGCATGGCCGGGGTGGTGCGCAGTCGACGCGGCCGCACCAGGGGACGCAGTATCTCGGGCAGGGGCTTGATGGTGGTGTCAGTCATGAATCACTCCCAGGGTTGCGGTGAGAATTCCCTCGGGCGTCGGGGCGGCTGCGACAGCAGCGGCTGGGTACCCCAGTTCGGCGAGGGTTGCGGCGGTGGGTCCGCCGATGGCAATGGGTTGTTGCCGGGTCCAGGCGAGCCCGGCCTGTTCGGTGAGGTGGGCCAGGGCGCGCGCCACCGACGATGAGGTGACGACGACCGCGGCCAGGGCCGGCCAGGCTTGCACGACGACCTCGGGCAGCTCCTCCAAGGCCTCACTGGTGTAGGCGTCGACACGGTTGACGTGACAGCCCTTGGCGGCCAGTCCCTCGGGCACCGTGGGTGCGGCGAGCTGGGAGACCGGTAGCAGGACTCGTGCGCCCTCCTCGCTCCAGGCGTCGACCAGACCGGCTCCGCTCTGGGTCTGCGGCACCAGATCTGCCTTGACGCCCAGGCCTGCCAAGGCACGTGCGGTGGCCCTGCCCACCGCGGCGACTCGCATTCCCCCCTCCCGGGCCCGGGTCAGGCGGTCCGGGGGCAGCATGCGCACAGTATTGGCCGAGGTGACGACGAGCCAGTCGGCCTGCCAGGTGGCCTCCTCATGCAGCTTCTCGGCGTCCGGCAGAGTGACGATCCGCGTCACTGCGGCGTGGATGACGCCGAATCCGTGCTGCTTGAGAGCGGTGCCGATCCGGTCGTGGGACGACTTGCGCGGCACCAGGACCGGGGGCAGGACGGCTTGGGTGCTCACCGGCCCTCCTTGCTGCCCGCTGCGGTCTGCGTACCGGGCGTGTCACTGTGAGCCTCACTGCTGCGAATTGCACTGGCGGAGTCGTGCACATCCGGGTTCGCGGGCGTGCTCCTGGACGCCGACAGATCCGTGATCTCACCGGCCCCGGCGTCCAGCAGGTCCTCGGCCAGCTTCTCACCGATCCCGTAGGCAGCGGCGAAGTGCTCGGTGAGCGGGGGCAGCTCGATGCTGGCCTCCTTGCGCACCTGCTTGGTGCCGTCCAGGGAACAGACGACGGCCTGCAGGTGCAGCACGTCGGGTTGGGCAGTCTTGTCTGGGCCGCCCTCGGTGAGGGTGGCGTGGGCGCCGACCGGGGCGGCGCATCCAGCGCCCAGTCGGTTGAGCACGGCGCGTTCGGCCAGCGCCGCCAGATGGGAAGGACGGTCGTCGATGGCCTGCAGGGCCTTGGCCAGTGGACCGTGCAGGGAGTCGGCATTGCGGCACTCCACGGCCAGCGCTCCCTGGGCGGGGGCTGGCATGAGGACGTCGGTGCTCAAGCGTTCGGTGATGAGTCCTGCGTGGCCGAGCCGCTCCAGCCCGGCGCAGGCCAGGATGACGGCGTCCAGATCCTCCCGGCCGCCCCCCTTGGCGTACCGTCCCAGGCCCTTGACTCGTCCCAGCCGAGTGTCGACGTTGCCTCGGATGTCGACGATCTGCAGGTCAGGACGTTGTGCCAGCAGTTGGGCGAATCGACGCGGGGAGCCGGTGCCCACCTTCGCCCCCTTGGGCAGCTCGTCAAGAGTGAGTGAGTCGCGGGCCACCAGGGCGTCGCGCGGATCCTCCCGTGGCGGCACCGCTGCCACCCGCAGACCGATCGGTTGGGCGGTGGGCAGGTCCTTGAAAGAGTGGACGGCCACGTCGCACTGGGAGCCGATGAGGGCGTAACGAATCGCGGTGGCGAAGACGCCGGTGCCACCCATCTGCCGCAGTGACGCGGTGGAGGTGTCGCCGTCGGTGGTGACGTGGAACAACTCCACCTGCAGACCCTGCGCTGTGAGCAGGTCTGCAACGGTCTGCGACTGCGTGGTCGCAAGTGCGCTGGCGCGGGTTCCCAGACGAATGACTGTCATGTCTCCCATCTTGTCACGAATGATTTTTGCGAGTCCGCCTTGGTTTGGGTGATCCCCTCCGAGCGAACCCGTTCCGCAGGCCCTGACCTTGTCGGCTCCGTTCCTCTGAGCTGGTTTGTCTCTCGGTGGAAGCATTCAGGGGCACCAGATCCAGGTGTTTCGACAGTACGCAGCGTGGCGGGTGTCGGTTTCGCGGCGGGCCCCGTCCGGGTACTGCGCTGTCGTTCATCCAGGTACTGCACTGGTGTGTGGTTTTTCTGTTTGTGTCTGCGGGTTGTGGCAGGTTCGTGGGGTGCTGACATGTTTGCCACGGGGTGTTGCGGCGATGGCTCGTGCGGTGCTTCAGGTTGCGGTGCCTCAGAGCGTGGGAGATGCCTCGATCCCATGCGGTTCTGCTCCCATGTGGCAGATCTCCTGCGGAGCCTTCGCGGGTCTTGTCGCCAGATCTCGATATCTCGGGTGTTGCGCAGTCGTGTGGTTTTTCTGTTTGTGTCTGCGGGTTGTGCCACGTGGCGTGGCGGGTTCGTGGAGTACCAACATGTTTGCCACGGGGTGCCGTGGCGATGGGTCGGTGCGGTGCCTCAGGTTGTGACGTTTCAGAGCGCGACGTGAATGCCCCGATCCTGCGGAGCGAGGGATTGAGCCGGCACCAGCAGGACGCTTTGCTGCCGTGCCCAACCCCCTATGCCGACGGCTGATGGTGATTCCGGGCCTTCCCCGGTCCCGGGGAGGCTCGGTCAACAGCGGTGCCGACCCGGGGGCGAAAAACGCCCCCGGAAACAGCTCCTCAGGCGGGATGTCGGTCTTCAGGCGAGCTTTCGAGCGGCGGTCCGAGCATGTGGCACCAAGGCCCCGATACCCGATCCGCTGGCCCAGGCCCCGGTGAGGGCAAGCCCCGGCACCTTCTCCAGACGTGCGTGCAACTCCTGCACCCACGCCCGGGTACGCGGGGTGGTGGGCGCCAGGGCACCGTCCCAGTGGATGATCGCCGAGTCCAGCAGCTGGTCACTCGTGAGTTTCACGCCGAACAGTACCGACGCGTCGGTCAGCGCCTGCTCGACCGACAGCGGCACCGCCTTCTCACCCTTGCGGCCGTACGAGACGCGCACCAGGTGCACGTGCGATGGGCAGGACGCTCCCAGGCTCGGCCACTTCCTCGACAGATGGGTGAGGGCCTTCGCCTTGACGGTTGTCGACCCGGGGGCGACGAGCATTCCGCCGCCACGTGGTGCCCCGTCCAGTTCCGGAGCCTGCAGTGCCAGGTTGACGTGGGCGATGGGAGCTCCAGCGGTGAGCGCTGGCCCGGTGACGTCGATCACGCCGGACAACAGGTCGAGGGCTGGGGCGGCGCTGCACGCCACGATGACCCGGTCGGTGCAGTAGGTGACCGGTTCGCCATCGGGAATCGGGGGCAGGGACGGATTGGGATTGCGTGAGGTGGCAGCGGTGGTGACCAGCCAACGCCCGCCTTGGGCGTCGTGCCCATCCGGCGTCGGAACGTTGGCGGCCCCTGCCGTGGTGGGGGAGGCACCCGGTTCGAGTCCGGTGGGGGAGGCGCTGATGGACTTCGCCCCGGTCCGGGTGAGGATCTGGCCACCGGCGGCCTCGATCTGTTCGTGCAGGGTCTGCGGCATGCGGAACATGCCACCGGCCACCGAGGCGACGACCTGGGAGTCACCCCGGGCGCGCACCTGAGCTGCGACGGCCTGCTGCAACGACCCGGTGCGCACCAGTGCGGCACGCAGCCCCGGGGCGACGACATCTGCTGAGAGCAGGTCGGGAACCGCGGCGTGGATGCCGCCAGCGATCGGCCCCACCAGTCGTGTGAGCACCTCCTCGCCCAGTCGGGTGCGCACCAGCTCCCCCAAACTCTCCGGTACCTCGTCGGGAACCGGTCGGGAGTCCAACCCGGCAGCAAGGTCGGCCGCCGTGCCCCCGATGGCGGTCACGACGTCGGTGGAGGTGACGTCGGACGGGATGCCCAGTACCGCGTCGGATGGCATGGCGAACGCCCCGTCGTCGAACCACACCCAGGAGGGCTGACGCACTGGCGGCTCGACGACCAGACCGAGTTCGGTGGCCAACTGGCTGGTGTCAGGGCGACGAGTCGCCCACCCCTCGGCTCCGATGTCGTAGGCGATCCCGGCCAGCTGTGATCCTGCGACCAGGCCGCCGGTGTAACCGCGCGATTCGACGAGGACCGGTTTCAGCCCGGCCTGGGTCAGTTGCCAGGCGGCCACCAGCCCGGCCATTCCGCCACCAATGACGACTGCGTCAACGTTTCTCACAGCGAATGCACCAGCTCCACGAGACGGGTGAGCACCTCGGGGTCGGTCTGCGCCGGAACCCCGTGGCCCAGATTGACGATGTGCCCCTCGGTCTGGGCCCCTGCTGCGACGACTGCTCGGGTCTCGGCTTCCAAGGCGTCCCACCCGGCCAGCAGCAGCGCCGGGTTGATGTTGCCCTGCAACGGCATGTCCAGGCCCGACACCATGAGGGTGGCTGCGGCATCGGACAGGGTGATCCGGTGGTCCACGCCCATCACCGGGTGTGTTGAGGACTGGGCAACCACCTGGGCCATCTCGTCCAAGAGATGGGTGGCATTGACCCCGAAATGCACCATGGGCAGCTTCCGATCCAGCTCGGCAAGTGCCCTCAGCGAGTGTGGGGCGACGTGACTGCGGTAGTCGCCCGCGCTCAGCGAGCCTGCCCACGAGTCGAACAACTGCACGGCTCGGGCCCCACCAGCCACCTGGGCTGCCAGGAATGCGGCATCGAGGCGTGCCACCCAGTCCATGAGTTCGCCCCAGGCTTGGGGGTCGGAGTGCATCATGGCGCGCGCGGCGAGGTGATCCCGGCTGGGGCGACCGGCGACCAGGTAGGCAGCGATGGTGAACGGGGCGCCGGCGAAACCGATGAGGGGGGTGGCCTCACCGAGCTCGTCGACGACGAGCTTGGCTGCCTGTTCGACGACCGCTGCGTCACCTGCCGGGATGCTGGTGAGCTTGGCCACATCGGCAGCGGTGCGGATCGGCTCGTCGACCACAGGTCCCACGCCCGGTTCGATGTGCACCCCCACCCCGGCCAGGGCCAGCGGCACCATGATGTCGGAGTACAGCACCGCCGCATCCACCTTGTGCCGGCGCACCGGTTGGCAGGTGATCTCGGCGGCGAGATCCGGGGTGAGGCACGACTGCAACATCGTCGTGCCCTCACGAGCTGCGCGGTACTCGGGCAGGGAACGCCCGGCCTGGCGCATGAACCACACCGGATGGTGATCGGGACGCTGGCCGGTCATGGCGGCCAGAAGGGCTGGAGTATTCATCACCTCTGATTGTGCCCACGCCTCGCGAGCCCGGACAAACCCGGATCCCTTGCTTTCCGGGCAGCTCGGGGTTGCCGGGGGCTTTCCGGGCGGCTCAGGGCTCCCAGGGGTCCAGTGGGTCCGGCGGGGTTCGGGATTCCCGGGAGTCCAGCGGAGCTCGGGAGTCCAGTGGCTTCCATGACACGCCCCGGCGTCAAGGCCCGAGACCCCCTTGCGGCCAGGCGGAGTGGCTCTCAGGAACACGACTCCCGACGATCGGTTCTTCCCATGCTTCCCTGTGCGTGACATTCCTGCGCGGTGAGATTCCTGACATTCCTGTGCCCGGTTCTCCCGCGGCACTCCTGTACGCCTCTGTGCGACCGCCTGCCGTCCGGGGTCCGTGCCAGCCCAGCAACGAGGTTGCCCACTGTGGTCTGCTTGTTTTCCCGGTTGTGAAACGTCTCGACACACGGCGTCTGGTTCTGGGGTGCGTCATGACTGGCTTGGAGCACGATTCCCGTGCGCGTGGGGATGGCTCTGGCGGGGTGCGTGCATCATGACCACCGGTGACTCGTGGTTGAATGGCACTGTGGGTTTAACTGTTCTGTCTGTCGATCATGCTCAAGAGGGGATGGCCGTTGTCAGTGCCGCCGCTGCTTCAGTCGAAGGTCTTGCTGTCCGGCTGACGGATGCGCCGCAGGTGCGGGGGGCCATGGTCCTGTCCACCTGCAACAGGGTTGCCGTCGTCATGGAGACGGATCTGTCCGACGAGCAGCTGCGAGCGCTCGTGGCGGAGCTGGATGCGCCGACTCTGGCCGCCGACGGCAAACTGTTGCGTGACGATGAAGCCGTGTGGCGACTGTTCCGCGTTGCCAGTGGCCTGGAATCCATGGTCACCGGGGAACGGGAGATTGCCGGGCAACTCAAACGTGCCCTGTCCGAGGCGCGCAAGGAGTCCACGGTCAGTTATCTCATCGGGCACGTCGTGGAGGAAGCCCTCAAGACGTCCCGCAAGGTGGCCACACACACCGGTCTGGCCTCCCAGGGCCGCACCGTTGTCGCTGTCGGGCTGGACCTCGTCAGCAGGACGACTCCGCTGGAAGGGGCCCGCGTCGTCGTGCTGGGCACCGGCTCCTACGCCGGTGCGAGCTGTGCACAGCTGGTCAACCGTGGGGTCTCGCAGATCGCAGTGGCCTCCGCTCGAGGCCGTGCCGAGGACTTCGCCGAGAGCCACGAGGTGGCGGCGATCGCCCCGGACGACCTCATTGATGAACTTGCCACCGCCGATCTCGTCGTGGCCTGTCGTGGCCGCAAGACCGCCGCCCTGGACCGCGCCACCGCCACACAGGTCATGGCCCAGCGCGACGGACGCCCGCTTCCGGTGCTGGACCTCGCCGTCGGTGGTGACGTCGAATTGCCTGCTCCTGAGGGTATTGAGGTCATCAACCTGGTCGACATCTCCGCTGCCGTGCCCGACTCGACGGAGAAGGACCGACGTGCTGCCGAGAAGATCGTCGCCGACGGGGTGCACGGTCTTGCCCTGGACCTGGAACGGCGTCGCATGGCCCCCGCCGTGGTGGCCCTGCGTGACGTTCTCACCGACCTCGTCGAGGCCGAGGTGGCCAAACTCCCAGCTGAGGGTGAGGTGTCGGTGGAGGATGCCACTCGCTCCCTGCGCCGACTTGCCGCATCGATTGCCCACATCCCCTCGGCACGCGCTCGAATCGCTTCCGAACAGGGGTTGGGTGACCGTTGGCTCAATTCCTTGACCGACGTCCTGGGGATTGACGTCGATCTCCCCGCGCCGATCATCGATCTGTCCGACACGGGATCCCAGGACGATCTCAAGTGCCCGGTGACCGGGCTGACCGTTCGTGACCTCGCACCGAAATCTTGATTCCAAGGAGCACCGATGAGTGACGACTCGTTCTTCGCAGCCCCCAGGCCGGACTCATCCAGACCTGACGCGACGGGGTCAGCCGCCGGCCGACCTGAGACCTCCGCGCCCGGCACATCCACCGCGACGATCTCGTCGGACGATCCGTTGTACCCCTACGACGCCGTGGTCGTGGCCTCGTTCGGTGGGCCACACAACAATGACGAGGTGACGCCCTTCTTGGAGCACGTCTCCGGTGGACGGATCCCCCCGGCACGGTTGCAGGCGGTGGCAGAGCACTACTACCGGATGGACGGGATGAGTCCGATCAACCCGGCGACCGACCAGCTCGTCGACGCGTTGCGCCAGGCAGTCGTCCAGACCGGATCTGCCGTGCCGCTGGTGCTGGGCAACCGGCACGGCGCCCCATTCCTGTCCGACGTGCTTCGTCGGCTGCGCGACGAGGGTGCCCGCCGCATCCTCATGGTTCCCACGACGGCGTTCTCCAGCTACTCCGGGTGCCGCCAGTATCGTGAGGACGCCGCCAGCGCCCTGGCCGAGGCCGGTGTCACTGACATGACGATCGACATGCTGCCCCCGTTCCACGAGGCTCCCGGTTTCTCGACGGCCAATGCTCATGCCGTCATGAACGCCTTCTCGCAGATACCACCGACCCCGTTGCAGGCCACTCGCGTGGTGTTCGTCACCCACTCGATCCCGCAGGGCATGCAGGACGCCTCCGGCAACGGTCGGCCCGGCAGCGACTACGTCACCCAGCACATGCAGGTGGCCAGCCACGTCGCAGATCTGGTCCATCAGTCGTTCGGCAACATGCCCAGTTGGGACTTGGCCTACTGTTCCCGGTCGGGACGTCCAAGCGATCCGTGGCTGGAACCCGACATCAACGACTACCTGCGTACCTTGCCGGGGCAGGGGGTGACCTCCGTGGTCATCTGTCCGCTGGGATTCGTCACCGACCACATGGAGGTGGTCAACGACCTGGACGTCGAGGCCTCCCGAACAGCCCGTGAGCTGGGACTCTCGGTGGCTCGTTCCGCCACGGTCGGCACCCATCCCTCGTTGATCTCCGACATCGTCACCTTCATGCGGGCCCGTGCAGCTCAGGCCCTCGGCAAGGGGCAGGTGCCCGGTTCGTGGCCCTCACCCTGCATGGCCGGGTGTTGCCTGCGTGGCGACGGGTCACCATGTCGCCCTGCCATCTCGGGAAGTGATGAGCTGCCGCAGGAGTCCACGTCCATGGATCATGATGACGCTCCGGCTCGGGTTCGTGTCGATCATCGGGATGACGCACCTTCCCAGGGCGGGTCACATGCCATCGACGGTCCGCGGGCATCCGCCGACTCGGGCCACAGCAGTGAAGCTGCTGCCGAACCTGCAGCTGATCCCAGTGCTCGAGGCGCAGCGGGTTCGCAGGCCGACCCGGCTCCCATCCCCGTTGTCGCGCTCGCCGGAGAGGCCGCCCCAGCCGGTCGCAAACTGACCGACGAACCAGCTCCGGCCAGTGGTGATGACTCCGCCAGCGCGGCGTCGACCCCCAGCACACCGGCTCGTAGCGCCGATCACGTCGATGAGGATGAGAATGACGTCGTCGTGGCCCCCGCTCGGGCCGCGTCCGAGCACGACCTGCCTGGTCGGGCAGAACGCCTTTCCCAGGAGCCCGCTGGCCAGGGTGCGCCGCATGAGGTGGTCACCGACCAGCCCACTGCCTCCGATGAGGTGCCCGAGGGTTCCTACACCGAGCCGACCGATCCCCGTGATCACAGCGTCATCCCCGCCGAGGTGAATCAGGCGAGCCTGTGGGCGATGTACTCGGTGTTCAAGGTGTCAAAGCCTCTTCCCGCCAGTGGAGATCGACGTGCTGCGATCGTCTCCGAGTCCACCGCCTGGGTGGACGAGTCGGGTGTGGAGACCCGCGGCTGGTACGACCTGGGTGGTCTGCGTGCCGATGCCGACGTACTCGTCTGGTGGACGGCAGACACCCCGGAGGCCCTGCAGGACGCCTACCACCGGCTGCGAGGCTCTGCCCTGGGTGCCTACCTCGAGCCGGTGTGGAGTTCACTGGCGGTGCACCGTCCGGCCGAGTTCAACAAACGGCACCTGCCGTCCTGTTTTGCCGGAGTGGCTCCGCGCCGCTGGGCCGCCTTCTACCCGTTCGTGCGCACCAAGGACTGGTACCTGCTCGATCCTGCCGAGCGCTCCACCATGCTCCGGGAGCACGGAATCGCCGGCGCCCGCAGCACCGACGTCAAGGCCAGCACCCTCGCCTCCTTCGCCCTGGGCGACTACGAGTGGATCCTCGCCCTGGAGGGTGATGATCTTTCCCGCGTCGTCGACGTCATGAAGGATCTGCGCTACGTGGAGGCCCGTCGTTACGTCGCCATCGACATCCCGTTCTACACCGGTGAGCGTGTCGAGCCGCAGGTGTGGGCGGACCGACAACAGCATCGTTGAGGCATGACATGAGTCCCTGGAGGGGGTTCCGCGAGCCGATCGGACCGGAGCCAGCGCGTACCTACTGGATACGTCGTGGTCTGGTCGTCCTCATCGCGGTCCTCGTCATCGCGTTGATCGTCTGGCTGCTGTCCAGCCTGGCTGGTGGCTCGGCGAGGAAGGGCGGTGCGGACCCTGCCGCAGCGTCCTTCACCCCCAACCCGTCATGGTCGGACACGGGATGGGCCACCCCGATCAACACCAGTGCCAGCCAGTCGGCATCCCCCCACACCTCACCGCAGCCCGGGACGTCGACCCCGGCCACTGCCAGCCCGACCCCGACGCCCACTGCCTCGGCACCACGATGCACGGCGACGACAGTGAACTCCCAGGTCAAGGCCAAGGCCCGTAGGTTTGCCGCTGGTTCTGCCGTGGACTTCACCATCACCGTCACCAATGACTCGGCCGCAGCCTGCACCTGGGACATGGCCGCGTTGCCGGTCGAGTTGACGATCACCTCTGGAGTCGACCTCATCTGGACCACCGCGGAATGTCCCGCCTGGCGGCCGAAGGGAACTCACGAGATAGCGTCTGGCAAGGCGTGGAGCGAGTCGCTCAGCTGGCCGGGCAAACGCGCCAAGGGCTGCGACCCCATCGGTGGGACGCTGCGACCGGGTACCTATGTGGCCACCGGCAAGGTCAAGGGCGGCGGAGCGTATCAATTCGTCTTCCAACTCAGCTGACATTGCCGTTCCACCAGCGATTGGTGTGACACAGCGCGATGTTCGGATGAGCCACATCGGCGAGACGCACCAGCCTTCCCGCGGCTCGGCTGGCCCGCCTCGTCGCCCGGTCGCTTCCCGCACAGCGGGATTCTGGTGTCTGGCGATGACCCCGGCTCGACGACGATGACCCCGGCTCGTGATCATCCGTTCAGCGGATCGGATTCATCATCCAGGGTCCGCTGCAGTTGTTCCCGGATGATGCGGGCCCTCTGGGACCCCACTCCGGCGATCTGGCTGAGTTCGCTGGTACTGGCAGCAACGATGCTGCGCAGCGTCCCGAAGTGATCGACGACAGCCTGGGCTGCCCGCGGTGACAGGTCCGAGATCGCAGCCAGCTGACGGTGGCCACGTGGTGACACCCCGCTGCCCAGGTTGTGCACGGTGAGATCGAAGCCGATCGCTTCTGCCATCCGCTGGGTGTCGTCCAGTTCCTCCCAGGTCAGCTGCGACAGGGCCGAAATGCTGAAGGTCGACGGATCGGCATAGCGCGGGCGGTAGTCGTCGGAGACCAGACGCGCCAGATCGTCCACCCCGGAGACGAGCTCCTTGCGCTGCAACTGGATGAGCCGGCCCTGGACCCCCAACCCCGAGACGTAATTGCGTACCTCGGAGTCGATGCGACGGAACATCTCGATACGTCTGCCGACCTGCACCACGTCGTCAACGGCCACCGAGTCACGAACCTCCAGGATCGAGAGGTTCATCGCGGCGACACTGAGTCGCTCCCGATAGCTGGCAAGGGTGTCCAGCGCCTGATTCGCCTGGGCAAGCAGCTGATTGGGCTCCATGATCGGATGGCGTTCCCCCTCCAGGAAGATCGCCATCGTGGACATCGAGGCCGAAACTACGACGACGGGCACCCCGGTCTGTTGGGACACCTGGTCCGCTGAGCGGTGACGAGTCCCGGTCTCCATCGTCGGAAGGTCTCCATCGGGTACGAAATGTACCCCAGCTGCCTTGATCCTCTCCAGATCCTCCGACAGGATGAGCCCGCCATCCATCTTGCACAGTTCCCGCAGAGCCTGTGGGGTGAGCTGGGCATCCAGCACGAAGCCTCCGCTGGCGACCTCCCAGACCTTCTCGGAGTCTCCCAGGACGATGAGCGCACCGGTGTGCCCCCGAACGATACGTTCCAACCCGGCCCGGATCGGCATACCGGGGGCCAGGATCGCCATGAGATGACGTACTCGGGCCTGGTATTCCTCCGGGGTGCTGCTCCGGTTCGGAATGGAGCGCGCCTGGGGAGTGGGGCAGGGGGACTGTGACTCACTCATACCCAGACTCTAGTTCTCGCGATGGACGAAACGTACCTCTCTGCCCCGCGTGTGCCCCGTCTGCTCATCGTGCACCTGCTTTCCGACGCATGTCGAGCACGCCGAGGGCCTCGGCCACCGTCGACACCTCGATGACGTGCAGTTCGTGCATCTTCGGGATCTTGGTGTGGGCCGCGCGAGAGTTGCGTGGCACGACTGCCAGCTCGAAACCCAACCGTGCAGCCTCACCGACACGTCGTTCCAGATCTGGTACACGACGCAGGTCCCCGGCCAGCCCCACCTCGCCCATGGCAATGACGCGAGTGGGGAAATTACGGTCGATCGTTGCTGAGGCAACTGCCACGGCGATGGCGAGATCAGCTGACGGATCACTGATTCGGGCACCACCCACAGTGGAGACGTAGACGTCCCGGCTGCTCAGTGGCAGCCCGGCCTTGCGCTCCAGGACGGCGAGGATCATGGCAACCCTTCCGTTGTCCACACCGTGAGTGGTGCGTCTGGGGTAACGCTCCGAGGTGGACGGGGCCACCAGTGCTTGGACCTCGGACAGCAGGGGACGGCGTCCCTCCACGGTCACCGTCACGCACGTGCCCGGCTGGGGATCGGCATTGTCGGAGGTGAACAGACCAGACGGATCGGGAACCTCGACGATGCCCGAGTCGGTCATCTCGAAGCAGCCCACTTCGTCGGAGGGGCCGTAACGGTTCTTCGTCGCGCGGACCATGCGGAACCCGGAATGTCGATCCCCCTCGAAGTTCAGGACGACGTCCACCAGGTGCTCCATGGTGCGCGGTCCGGCGATGGAGCCGTCCTTGGTGACGTGTCCGACGATGACGACCGCCATACCGCGTTGCTTCGCGGTGCGCACCAACGCTCCAGTGACCTCGCGCACCTGCGAGACCCCGCCGGGGGAGCCATCCGCCTCGGTCGTGCCGATCGTCTGCACCGAGTCCACCACCAGCAGGCTCGGTGAGGTCTGTTCGATGTGGCCCAGCACGGTTCCCAGGTCCGTCTCGGAGGCAAGGTACAACTCGTCGGACAGGGAATTGGTACGCCCGGCACGCAGCCTCACCTGCGCAGCGGACTCCTCCCCGGTGACGTATAGGGTACGTCTTCCGGTCTCGGCCCACTTCGCTGCAACGTCCAGCAGCAGGGTCGACTTGCCCACTCCCGGCTCACCAGCCAGCAGGATGACGACTCCCGGTACCAAGCCACCGCCCAGTACGCGATCCAACTCGGTGATTCCGGTGAGATGACGATCCGCCGCCTCCTCACCCACCTGCCCGATCGGTACCGCTGCCGAGATAGGGGCCTGGCTGCTGACGTTCTCAAGCTTCGGCGTACCGCGTTCGACGACCGAACCCCAGGTCTGGCACTCGCCACATCGGCCGACCCACTTGTTCGTCGTCCACCCGCACTCGGTGCAGATCCACCGGTCGGCATTCTTCTTGGCCACGCCGCCTCCTCACGTCCATTTCTCGGGCCATCACCAGTGTGGACCAAGGGTGAGACATTTTTTCGAGGGGTTCGGCAGGCAGTGAGGTCACATGCGCACCACGTGGATCAGATGCGCACCAGGCCACGGCCGGGAACGTCGAAGGTCACACTGCTGATACCAGGATGACCGTTGGGACTGGAGAAGTTGAACTCAATGCCCTCGACCTCGCCGGGAATCGGCTCATCGAGCCATTCCTCGACTCGCTTGCGAGACCCGCTGATCTCGATCGTCCGCATCGAGATGGTGCCCGACAAGGCGCTGGGCAGCAGCTCCGGACTGGAGTCCCACTGAAGGAAGTAGGGAAGCTGGGGGTCGGTCATGATCCCGCGCACGCCGAGCTGGTGCCACTCGAGGTAGCGTCCATCGGGGAAATGACGTGCTCCTGGGGCGGACTTGCGTCCCAGTCGTTCCTCGAAGGGGGTCAGGTCCGGCACCGACACCACCCATCCGAGCCAGCCACCGCCCTGTTCGCTGCGGGCGCGCACGGCCTGGCCGAAGACGGCCTTCTCGGCAGCGGGATGGTCCAGAACCTCGACGATCTCGACGTACCGTGGCCCAGCCAGTGGCAGGATCCGGTTGCGGGTGCCGAATCGGGGATGGATACCGCCGTTGATGAACGAGGTGCCCAGTTTCTCTCCCATTCGGGCAGCCTCGACCTCGAGGCCTTCTGGTCCGGCTGCAAACATGAGGTGGTCGACGTGCATGCCCTTATTGTGGACTGTTGACACGTGCAGATGAAATCCGGGGTTGCGCCCGAGACATCGTGTGGTTCTGGCATAATGGACAGTTACGTGCCAGATGCCGTGGGTGTCACGGTTGCGTCAGGCGGCATGACAGCACCACCCCCGGCGCTGGGGCACCTCGCGACCCCGGGAACACCCCTGAACCTCGGAAGCACCTGCGAGTGCCCCGAAAGCACTACGAGTACTGGGGGTGACGGGGTGTCCCGCGGTAAGTTTGGGGCCGTGGCAGTCCATGAAGAGCGCCAGAGCCCGCGAGTGACCATGTCAACCCCGCGAGTGACCCTGTCGACGACGTCGGTGTACCCCGAATCCACCGTTCAGGGCATCGCATGTGCCGCCGATCTGGGATTTGACGGTATCGAACTCATGGTGGGCATTGACGGAATCTCCGCCGACATCGACCGGGTCGAGGAGGCCGCCCGGGCCAATGACATCACCGTCACCTCGGTGCACGCTCCATGCCTGCTCGTCACCCCCACGGTGTGGGGAGGGCAGCCCTGGCCCCGGCTGGAGAAGGCATGTGAGGCAGCCCGTCGGTTCGGGGCACGGACCGTCGTCGTGCATCCGCCGTTTCGCTGGCAACGTGACTACGCCGCAGGGTTCGAGGAGGGCGTCGCCCGTCTGGAGGCCGATCCACGCAACGTCGCGGCGGGAGTGCGCATCGCCGTGGAGAACATGTACCCGTGGCGCACCCCGGTCGGCCGATTCCTCGCCTACGCACCCGACTGGGACCCCAGCGAGAGGTCCTACTCGCACCTCACCCTGGATCTCTCCCATGCAGCGACGGCGCAGTGCAGTGCACTCGACCTCGTGCAGCGGTGGGGGGAGCGCCTCACCCACATCCATCTGACGGACGGCTCCGGCTCGTTCCGGGACGAACACCTGATGCCCGGTCAGGGTGGGCAGCATGCCTGGCAGGTGGTGCGTGAAGCCGTCCAGGGCGGTTTTCGCGGGGATGTCGTCCTGGAGGTCAACACCCGACGACTCTCCGGTCCCCGCGAACGTCGCGTCGCCCTGTCGCGAAGCCTGGTCGAGACTCGGCAGGCCATTGCCGACGCCCTTGCCTGCACCACGCGAACTGATGGGGACTGACGATGTCACCGATCCGTTCCCGGGAACGCTTCTTCGACCTGCTCACCACCAGCGCCGTGTCGACGTGGGTGTCGTCCACCACACCGGTACGAGAACTGGCGCGCGGCTACATTGCCGGAGACAACCTCGGTGTGGCGATGGAGGTGGCTGCCGATCAGGTGTTCAAGGGGCTCAACTTCTCCGTGCGATTCCTGGCCGACCGTGCCACCGATCGCCACCAAGCTGCGGCATGCACTGCCGAGGCCCTGGCCGCCATCAACGCCATCCGGGCTCGTCCAGAGCTCACTGGCACCGCCGAACTCTCCCTGGCCCTCACCGGCCTGGGGCTCGACGTCGACCCCGTCCTGGCTCACGACAACGCTGTCACCGTCATCGGCGCTGCCCAGGAGGCTGGCATCCTCGTCACCATCGACGACGAGGGGCCTGGCGATCATGATGCGACCATGCAGGTGCAGCGTCGGTTGCTCAAGGAGTACCCCGACACCGGGGTCGTCGTGCAGGCCGCTCGACACGACAGCCTCGACCAGCTCGATGAACTCATCACTGCTGGTCGACGGATCCGGCTGTGCAAGGGGTCGTACACCGGTCCACCGTCGGTGACACTCATCCGTCCCCACGACATCGACCTGCGCATGGCGTCCTGCCTGCGCACCCTTCTCACCAGCCCGGCGCGGCCCCTCATCGCCACTCACGACCCGGTCTTCGTGGCGATCACCGAACGTATGATGAGCAGCTTGGGACGCACCGACGTCGAGTTCCAGATGCTCCACGGCATCCGCCCCCTCGAGCAGCGTCGTCTGGTGGATGTCGGCAGACGGATGCGCGTCTACCTGCCCTACGGCACGAACTGGTACGAATACGGCATTCGTCGCCTGGTGGAACGGCCGGCAAACCTGTGGCTGCTGTCGCGCTCCGTCGTCCGGCATCGGTGAGCGGTGGTACTGGTGGGACGTCCGGGGAGCTGATCGACATCCGGGACGTGCTGGTTCCTCGCTGATGCGCATCTAGGATGTGACCATGCGTCTTGGAGTGTTCGGAGCCACAGGTCAGGTCGGCAGGGTCATGCGAACCCTGCTCGAACAGCGAAACTTCCCGGCTGACGAGGTGCGATTCTTCGCCTCGTCCCGCTCGGCCGGCACCACCCTGCCGTGGGCCGGTGGTGAGGTGGTCGTCGAGGACACCGCCACCGCCGATTTCTCCGGTCTGGACATCGCCCTGTTCTCCGCCGGTGGGGCCGCCTCCAAACAGTTCGCCCCCCAGGTGGCCGCTGCCGGAGCCGTCGTCATCGACAACTCCTCGGCCTGGCGCAAGGACCCACAGGTGCCCTTGGTCGTCAGCGAGGTCAACCCGGAAGACGTCAACGAGCGTCCCAAGGGCATCATCGCCAACCCCAACTGCACGACGATGGCTGCCATGCCCGTCCTCAAGCCCCTGCACGACGAGGCCGGTCTGCGACGTCTGGTCGTGGCCACCTATCAGGCGGTTTCCGGTTCCGGTCTCGCAGGGGTGCGCACCTTGACCGACCAGACCCAGGCCACCCGTGATCCTGCCGAGCTGGCCTTGGACGGTGCCGCCTATCAGCCCACCGATCTTGGCCCCTACGTCGCCCCCATCGCCTACAACGCCGTTCCGATCGCCGGGAACCTCGTCGACGACGGCACCGGCGAGACCGACGAGGAACAGAAGTTGCGCAACGAGTCGCGCAAGATCCTTCACATCCCAGATCTGTTGGTGGCTGGCACCTGTGTGCGCATCCCGGTGTTCAGTGGCCACGGGCTGGTGGTGCATGCCGAGTTCGCCGACGAGATCACCCCGCAGCGTGCCACCGAGCTGCTGCGCGCGGCCCCCGGCGTCGAAGTGGTTGACGTTCCCGACCCCCGTTCGGCTGCTGGTACCGATCCCAGCCTGGTGGGTCGGATTCGTGCCGACCAGTCGGCTCCCGAAGGTCACGGGCTCGTCCTCTTCTGCACTGCCGACAATCTGCGCAAGGGGGCAGCCCTCAATGCCGTCCAACTTGCCGAACTGGTGGTTGCCCAGTGAGCGAGTCGTCCGGCGTCACACTCGCCGTCCTGGGGTGTGGCACGATGGCCTCCGCCATTCTCGCCGGCCTGCTGGATGCCGACGTCGTGCGCCCCGACGAGGTTGTCGCCACTGCTGCCAGCCAGGCCAGTCGCGAGCGGATCCGCAGTCAACTCGGGGTGCGGGTCTGTGACGACAATGCCGCGGCGTGTGCCGGGGCGAAGGTCGTGCTGCTCGGGGTGAAGCCTCATCTGGCCCTGCCCGTGTTGCGCGAGGCGCGGCTGGGTCCCGACCCCGTCCTCGTCTCCATCGCCGCTGGAGTGCCGACCATTGCCCTGCACCAGGCCCGCCAAGCAGGCCCGGTCGTTCGGGTCATGCCCAACACCCCAGCATCGGTGGGCCGGGGAGTGTTCATCGTCTCCCCGGCACGAGGAGCCGAGCAGGCGGCTGACGAGGTTGCCGCGACACTCGAGCGGGTGGGGGACGTCGTCCAGGTTCCCGAGCACCTCCATGATGCTGCCACGGCCGTCTCCGGTTCTGGCCCGGCCTACATCTTCCTGGTGGCCGAGGCCATGATGGATGCTGCCGTCGGACTGGGCGTGCCACGTGCCCAGGCCAGTGAGCTCGTCATCGGCACCCTGTCCGGGTCCGCAGAGCTGCTGCGGCAGGGGCAACACCCTGCTGCGCTGCGCAACCAGGTCACCTCACCAGGGGGTACGACGGCGGCCGCCCTGGATGAGCTGGAAGCCCATGGCTTGCGTACCGCATTCTTCCGAGCCATGCAGGCCTGCTGTGACAAGGCCAGGAGCATGGGCGACCGCTTCGAATGACGGATTGACGGGGTACGGGGCAGCCGGGCGCATGTGGCGTTTTCCCAGGAAAAGGCAGTGGTGCCTGTGCGGCGAAAATTTCAGCGCAGCGTCGCGGGCGTTTCCTCAGGGGAAATCAGTGGTGGCTTTGGCCGCGTGCCCGTGCCGACAGCTTGGAGACTGATCCGGTTTGCCGTACAATTGGCGATTGTCTGCTCGAGGAATCGTTGCTGCGGCACTGAATCGAGCAATCACGCCTTGTCACGCCAGCTGTCTGTCACGGTTGCGTGACGTGCCAGCGGCTACTGCCATGTCGAGAGAGGTCAACAGTGGGTTCCGTCATCAAGAAGCGTCGCAAGCGTATGGCCAAGAAGAAGCATCGCAAGCTTCTCAAGAAGACGCGCATCCAGCGTCGTCGCGCTGGCAAGTGATGCTGATGGCGGCTGGATGAGTCAGTCTGGACGGTGATCCAGAGGGCTCATCCCGGGCCGTCACACACAAAACACAACCCCTCGAGTCGTCATAGCCTCACCAAGCCACTCCCTGCATGGGAAACTTGGTGGGCGGATTCGAGGGGATGTTGTTGTACGCTCACGCAACCTGCGTGAGGCTGTACCCGCGCCAGCTCACGTGAGTCTTTGTGCGCTTGGGCGTGGGCTGAGAAGGGCGTATGCGCTACAAGTGGCTCTCGACGCGCCTGGCGAATATGCTCAGCACGACAGGCCCGGCGGGCTCAAATACTATCACCCTCGTTGATCAGTCCTTGACGAGGGGTCGACGAAGGGACATCACATGAGCGAGACGACCTCGGTGATCGACGCGTCTTCCGGGGCGGAAAGTCGTCCGACGGCCACGTCTCAGCCGCGCGTCCAGTTCGTCGGAACTGGTCCGGGAGACCCGTCCCTGTTGACCATCGCAGCAGTGCGGGCCATCAACGCTGCGCAGGTCATCGTGCTCACCTGCCCGGCACATCGTGATCTGGTGGAGTCCGACGTCCTCGCCCTGCACGACGAGGTGCGTATCGTCCCCGCCGGGATCAGTGCGGAGGAGTTCGACGAGCAGGCCGAAGCAGATCTCACCGCTGAGCTCGTCGATTCCGCCCGGCGCGGCCTGGACGTCGTGCGTCTGGTGAGCGGAGACCCCTTCCTCGACGGGGACGTTGCCGCGGAGGCAGCTGCCCTGGCCAAGGCCGACATCGACGTCGACGTCATGCCGGGCATCTCCCCGCTCACCTCGGTGCCCGAGTACGCCGGTGTCACCCTGCACGGCCATGACGTTCAGCTCATCGGGCCCACCGCTGCCAAACGAGACTTTCAGGAGGAGGGCCATCCCTGGGCACGACGCGGCCTCATCGTCGCCCGTGTCACTGCTGGACAAGTCCCGCTGCTCGTTGACCATGCCATCGAGTCCGGGCGGGACCAGGATGAGTCGGCTGTGCTCACTCGCCACGGTGCCACCACCGAGCAGGTCTCCACGACGACCACCTTGGCTGCCCTTCCCAAGGTGCTTCCGGCCAGTCGGGTGGAGTCCGATGAGATGGTGCACGTCGTCATCGGACGAGTGGCAGAGGGGCCGTCACGTGAGGAGTTGGACTGGTACGAGTCCAAGCCACTGTTCGGCTGGTCGGTGCTCATCCCACGTACCCGCGACCACTCGGCGATCCTGCCCTCCCGGCTGCAGGCCTACGGGGCCCACTCCTTCGACGTGCCGACGATCTCGATGGAACCGCCGCGTACCCCGCAGCAGATGGACAAGGCCATTCGCGGACTGGTCGAGGGACGTTACGAGTGGGTCGTGTTCACCTCGGCGAATGCGGTGCGGGCAGTCACCGAGAAGCTTGACGCCATCGGGCTGGACGCGCGAGCCTACTCGGGGTTGCGCATCGCCGCGATCTTCGACTCCACGGTGGATGCCTTGACCAAGCAGGGAGTGCGTCCCGACCTCATCCCCACGGGGGAACAGTCCACGGCCGCCCTGGCCGACGTCTTCCCAGCCTTCGACGACGTTCTGGACCCCATCAACCGGGTCTTCGTGCCGCGCGCCGACATCGCCACCGAATCACTGTCGGCCCAGCTGTCCGACCTGGGTTGGGAGGTCGAGGACATCATCGGCTATCGCACCGTGCGAGCTGCCCCACCACCAGCCGAGACACGTGATGCCATCAAGACCGGCAAATTCGACGCCGTGGCCTTCACCTCCTCGACCACGGTGCGCAACCTCGTCGGTATTGCTGGCAAACCCCACAAGTACACCGTGGTGGCTGCCATTGGGGCGCGTACTGCCGAGACCTGTGAGGAGCACGGGCTGCACGTCGACGTCGTCGCCTCCGAGCCCACCCTGCCTGCCCTGGCCGACGCGCTGGCCGACTTCGCCGCCCACCGACGGGACGACCTCATCGCCAAGGGATCACCGGTGGTTCGCCCCTCCCAGCGTCGTCGACGTGGCAGGCGTAGTCGCTGAGCAGGTTCGGGGTTTCGGTTCATCTGCAAAGATGGTTGGGGAGTGCGCCCGCGTGAGCAAGGAGAGAGCGACGATGAACCAGACCACGACCGTCCACGTCCTGCGTCACGGTGAGGTGGACAACCCCACCGGAGTCCTGTACGGCAGGATCCCCGACTTCCATCTCACGGCCCTGGGGCGCCGGATGGCGGCTCGGGCTGCGGAGTACTTCGCCGAACGGCCACTTGCGTTGCTCGTCAGCTCGCCGATGGAGCGTGCCCAGGAGACGATCGCACCGATCGCCAGTCTGCACCCCGAGCTGAAGGTCCACCTGGACGATGACGTCACCGAGGCGGCCAACGCCTTCGAGGGGCAGAGCTTCGGCCCCGGTCACCATCCGCTGCGCGATCCGCACAACTGGAAACTCCTCGTCAACCCGGTCCGACCCAGCTGGGGGGAACCCTATGTCGACATCGCCGAACGCATGACCCGAGCCATCCTACATGCGGCTGAGGAAGTCGGTCCGGCAGGTGAGGCACTCATCGTCTCCCACCAGCTGCCCATCTGGATCGCCCGATGTGCCGCCGAAGGACGCAGGCTGCCCCATGATCCGCGGTCTCGACAGTGCACACTTGCCTCGGTGACGAGTTTCGGGGTCCTTGACGGACGCATCGTGCGCGTCGACTACGCAGAACCTGCCATTGACCTGGTGCCCAGGAAGGCTCGCAAGGCCAACATCTCTGCTGGCACTGGTGGTCAGGCAGATCGCTCATGAATGACGCACGCTGCTCCCCCGAAGGTCATGCGCACCTCGGCGATGATGCCTGTGGGGAACGGTGCCGATGACCAGTGACGAGCACCGCGACCGGGGATGGTGGCTGAAATCTGCCTACCATGACCAGTGGGATGATCTGGTACGGCTGGCCTTTCTGCTCTGCGGTCGTTGGGAGGACGCGGAACGGGCCGTCACCGATGCCTTTGTCGAGGTGTATCGGATCAATCCCCGGTTTCGTACCGATGACCTCGTTGCCGATTACCTGCGCACCACCGTCGTCAACCAGTTGCGTCGTCGGCAGGGACGCGCCGGGTTGCACGTCGAGGGGCGACAGGGATTGCCGAGTCCACTGGATAGGCTCTCCCAGCTTTCACGCATCGAGCAGGAAGTCCTCGTCATGCTGCTGTGGGCCGACCTGGACGAGGATGAGACCGCACACGTCCTCGGGCTACGCCAGGGATCGGTGGAGAACCTACGTGACAAGGCCATACACACCTTGGGGCGGCAATTTCGAACAGAGGACGGCGCAGCCCATGTCGAATCCTGGCTGCGCGTCGCACTGGAGGAGGCAGCCTCGCAACAGGCACCGAGTGACCAACTGGAGACCATCGACGAGAGAATCCGGCAGGTGTCACAACGTGGCCGTGGCCCCAGCCGACGAGCGGTCGTCGGCAGTGCCCTGGCAGCTCTGGGGGTCGGTGTCGCGGCTCCAGTCGTGTGGGGACGCATGCACGCCCCGCGCCGCTCCGCTCCGGCCCCAGGGGCCGATGAGACGATGATTCCGGACCCATCCGACGAGAAGTCGATGTCGACCCTGCAGAAGGACGTGCCGGTTCTCTACCTCGGACGCTCGGACGGGCTGCTGTACCGCGAGATGCGTGATCTGCCGACTGCCAGCGACAAGCTCGGCACGGCAGTGACAGCAGTCATCAATGCCGCCCCGCTCGACTCGGACTACACCTCGGCGTGGATGGGTGGGCAGCTCAACAAGGCTGTCGTCCACGGTGACGTCATCGTCCTGGACGTCTCGGGAGCTGCCTGGGATGCCATCCGTTCCCGGGAGAAGCTCACCGCAGCCATTCGCCAACTCGTCTACACGGCCACCGCTGTCGTCGGGGATCGCAATGGTCAGAAATCAGTGCAGTTGCTGCGTGATGGCTCTCCCTCTCTGCCCTTCATCGGCGTCCCACAGGCCAATTTCATCGAGGAGGGTACCGATCGGTGTGGACCGGTCTGGATCGATCGTCCCCAGTCCGGGCAGACCCTGGCGGCAACCAGACTCACGATCGAGGGCCAGGTGCAACGCAAGGTGCGCGCCATCAGCTACCGGATCAACCTCGCTGGCAAGGGTGATCTCATCTCTCGCGGTGTCATCACGCCCGGTCAACCCGACCATCGGGGGTGGCGACGATGGTCGGTCTCGGCCCCGGTGAGGCCTGGAGACGTCCTCATCACGATTGACGCCGATGGCACCAAGGCGCTCAAACTCGTCACCGTGTCCTGACCCAGTGCCTCGGCACCGTACCTTGGAACGACACGCACCTGGCTGCTGAGCGGGAAGTCCTCGACCATGTCACCCGCGCGTGCGAGACTTGGAACATGGAGCACTTCGACATCGCGATCATCGGAAGCGGATCTGGCAACACCATTCCGGGAGACGAGTTCGCAGACCGGAGGATCGCCCTCATCGATTCCGGTACCTTCGGCGGCACCTGCCTCAACACGGGATGCATCCCGTCCAAGATGTATGTGGTTCCGGCGGAGTTCGCCTCCAGCACGGACCAGGCACACCGGCTTGGCGTGGATCTGGAGTTCACCGGTGCCGACTGGCGCTCCATCCGCGACCGCATCTTTGGTCGCATCGACCCGATCTCGGTGTCCGGCCGGCAGCGGCGTCGTGAGCAGCCCAATCTCACCTTTCTCGACGCCGAGGCCAGTTTCGTCGATGAGCGCACCCTGCAGGTGGGGAACACGACGATCTCTGCCGATCAGATCGTCCTGGCAGCTGGATCGCGCCCCCGGATGCCGTACGTGCCTGGCATAGACAATCCGCGGTGGGCCGAACGCATCGTCACCTCCGACCAAGTGATGCGGGTGTCCGAGCAGCCGCAACGTCTCATCATCCTGGGGGCTGGGTTCATCGCTGCAGAATTCGCCCACGTCTTCTCGGCCCTGGGGACCAAGGTGACGATCATCAATCGCTCCGGTCTCATGCTGCGCAAGGAGGACACCGAGATCTCCGAGCGTTTCACCCGTGAGTTCGCCAAGGTGGCGTCGCTACGGATGAGTGAGCAGGTCACGGCCATCGACGTCGATGCGGGTGATCATCTCGTCGTCCAGACCGTTGACGAGAACGGCGTGTCGTACGACTACCCGGCCGACCTCGTCCTCAACGCCACCGGGCGCATCCCCAACACGGATCGGCTCAATGTGACGGCCGCAGGCGTGGAGGTGGACGACGATGGCTTCGTCATCGCCGACGAGCACCAGCGCACCAGTGTGCCGCACATCTGGGCCCTGGGTGATGTCTGCTCCCACTGGAGACTCAAACACGTCGCCAATGCCCAGGCCCGTGTCGTGGCACACAACCTGCTTCACCCCGAGGATCTCGTGAGTTCCGACGAACGATTCGTCCCGCACGCCGTGTTCAGCAATCCGCAGGTGGCCTCGGTGGGTGTCACCGAGCGTCAGCTGCGCCAGGACGGTGTGGACCACGTGTCCTTCGTCCAGGAGTATTCCGACGTCGCCTATGGCTGGGCCCTGGAGGACCAGGGGCACTGCGTCAAACTGCTCGGTGAGCCAGGTACCGGACGCATCCTCGGTGCGCACGTCATCGGCCCCCAGGCGTCGATCCTGCTGCAGTCGTTCATCACCATGATGAGTCTCGGTATTGGGGCACGACAGATGGCTCGCGGTCAGTACTGGATCCATCCGGCGCTCACCGAGGTCGTGGAGAATGCGTTGCTGGGACTGGCCGAGCGCGCCGAGCAGGCAGGTGGCGCGAACTGACGCGTGCTGCTGGTCGCAAGGTTCTGTCCATGGCGTTGACAGGGGGCCACGGCGTGGACAGGGCGTGGTGGAGCGCTCAGACACTTCGAGCCGTCACCCTGTGGTGGCGACCGAGGGGTGACGGCTCGAGGTGACGTGGCCTGAGTTGGCCGAGAGGAATCCGCGCCAATCAGCCGAAGCGACCCGAGATGTAGTCCTCGGTGGCCTTCTCCGACGGGTTGGAGAAGATCTTGTCGGTGTTGTCGATCTCGACCAAGTGGCCAGGCTCACCTTGGGCGCGCAGGTTGAAGAACGCGGTCTGGTCGGAGACGCGGGCTGCCTGCTGCATGTTGTGGGTGACGATGACCACGGTGAACCGCTCCTTGAGCTCACCGACGAGGTCCTCGATGGCGAGGGTGGAGATGGGGTCGAGCGCGGAGCAGGGCTCATCCATGAGGAGCACCTCGGGCTCAACGGCAATGGCACGGGCGATGCACAGACGCTGCTGCTGGCCGCCGGACAGCGACGCGCCGGAGCGGTCCAGGCGGTCCTTCACCTCGTCCCACAGGTTCGATCCGCGCAGGGCACGCTCAGCGGTCTCGTCGAGGAGTTTCTTGTCCTTGACGCCGTTGAGCTTCAGCCCGGCCACGACATTGTCACGAATGGACATGGCGGGGAACGGGTTGGCTCGCTGGAACACCATGCCGATGTTGCGACGTACCGCCACCGGGTCGACTCCCTTGCCATACAGGTCGACACCGTCCAGCAGCACCTGGCCGGTGCAGTGGGCGCCGGCAATGACCTCGTGCATACGGTTGAGGGTGCGCAGCACGGTGGACTTGCCACAGCCCGACGGGCCGATGAAGGCGGTGACGGTTCGCGGTTCGACGGTGAAGTTCACCGATTCCACGGCGTGGAAGTCACCGTAGTAGATGTTGAGGTCCTTGGCCTCGATGCGCTTTGCCATTGATGTTCAGCTCGCTTTCTGTCACTTGCCCATCCGGCGCAGGTACCGGCGAGAGACGGCTCGGGCGATGAGGTTCAGCCCCATCACCAGAATGATGAGGGTGACGGCGGCACCCCACACGCTGGGGGTGTTGACGCCGCCACGGGTGTAGGCGTCGGTGATGATCGTCGGGATCGTGGCGAAGTTCGGTGATCCGGGCCCGTCCGCAAAGGTGGTGTTGTACTGCACCAACACCATGAGCGGGGCAGTCTCACCGAGCACCCGGGCCAGGCCAAGCACGATACCGGTGAGCACACCGGAGATCGAGGTCGGCAGCACCACGCTGAAGATCGTGCGCCACTTGGAGACACCGAGCGCGTAGGACGCCTCACGAAGGGAGTCCGGTACCAGCTTGAGCATCTCCTCGGTGGAGCGCAGCACGGTGGGAACCATGAGGATCACCAGGGCGAGGGATGCCGCCCATGCCGACTGCGTGCCGTGGAATGTCGAGACGATCACGGCGTAGATGAACAGGGCCGCGACGATCGAGGGAACACCGGTGAGCACGTCGACCGCGAAGCTGATGACGCGGGCGAGTGTGGTGCCACGGGCGTACTCCACCAGGAAGATGGCGGTGAGCAGGGCGATGGGGATCGAGATCACCGAGGTGATGAGACCGATGACCAAGGTGCCGACGATGGCATGCAGGGCACCCTGCTTGGCCACGTCGAGGCTTGGGTCCATGGTGTTGGCCCACCATGAGGCGTGCAGGATCGGTCCGAGACCGCGATGCAGGGCTGAGGCGAGTAGCCATGCCAGGGGCACGATGGCCAAGGCAGTGGCGAGGATCATGAATCCGGAGACGACACCGTTCTTGGTGGTGCGTGATCCCGAGGGACGGGAGAGGTCCAGGGGCTCCTCCACCTGGGGGGCTTGGGTGCTCACTTCTTCACTCCTCTCTCAGCGATGATCCGTGCAGCGGCGTTGACGATGAAGGTGATGACGAACAACGCCAGGGCTGCAGAGATGAGGGCGCCCAGGGCCATCGGGTCGTTGGTCGCCTCGGCGAAGTCACGTGCGATCTTCGAGGCAAAGGTCTCGCCACCGGTGAAGATCGACGGGTTGAGGCCCTGACTCAGTTCCATCGGACTGATGGTCTGCAGGATCAACGTCACGGCCAAGGTCTCGCCCAGTGCGCGTCCCAGGCCAAGCATGGAGCCGGAGATGATGCCCGACTTGGAATGGGGCAGTACGGCGAGCTTGATGACCTCCCAGCGGGTGGAGCCCAGGGCGAGGGCGGCCTCGATCTGGTCGCGTGGGGTCTGGCTCATGACGTCCCGGCTCACGGCGGTGATGATCGGCAGGATCATGATTGCGAGCACCTGGGAGGCGAGGAAGACGGTACCGCTCGGATTCTCCCAGCCGGCGACCGGTTTCCAGATGGGGATCCACCCCAGGATCGCTTGGTTGATCTTCATGAGCCAGTTCTCGATTGCCGAGGACCCCAGGACGATCCCGCCCCACAGGCCGTACACGATGGACGGTACGGCAGCCAGCAGGTCGACGAGGAATGCCACCGGCCCGGCGAGTTTCTTGGTGGCCATCTGGGTGATGAACAGGGCGATGCCCACGGCGAGGGGAACGGCCAGCAGCAGGGCCAGGAGGGAGGAGATGAGCGTCGTCCACAGCAGGGCGGCGATACCGAACTCCTGCGGGGACTCGCCCGTTGCCCATTTGCGGCTGGTGAAGAAGTTTTCCGAGTTGTCCGACAAGGCGGGAACTGCATGCCAGACGAGGAACGCCAGAATGACCAGGACCAGAATGGCCAGCAGGACGGCAATCGTCGACGACACTCCGGAGAAGATGCGGTCGCCCACCCGGGAGACGGGTTTCATCTTCGATGCTGCGCTGGTGGCAGCAGGGGCATGGGCAGAACCATTGTCGCTGACACGCGAAGGACGCTCACCTGGCGTGGCGTCGTTGTGAGTGGCAGGGGGAACCATGTGTTTCCTTCAGTTCAGCATGAACGGGAGGACGAACCCTGATCGATTCGCCCTCCCGCAACTGGGGGTCATCACGTCACGACAGTGACGACTTGCAATGTGGGTCGCGTTGCACCAAGGCTTGACGACCTGGAAGTCAGGAGATGGCCTGGGCGGAGTCCAGAGCCTTCTTGGAGACGTCGGTGGGCAGTGGGGCGTAGCCCAGATCCTGGATCTTCTTCTGCTCGTCCTGGGAGGCGTAGAAGGAGAGGAAGTCCTTGAGGACGTCGGCGTTCTTGTTGCCAGCGGAGCAGGCGATCTCGTAGGTCACCAGAACAGCGGGGTACACGTCCTTGGGCGTGTTCTTGTACTGCATCTCGAGCTGGAGGTCGTTGCCCTCGCCGGCGGTCTTGGCGGCCGAGACGGCCTTGCCAGCACTCTCACCGGTGAGCTCGACCGGGCCGTTGCCATTGTCGATGGCAGCCATGTTGAGGTTGTTCTTGGTGGCGTAGCTCCACTCGGTGTAGGAGATGGAGTTCTTGTTGTCCTTGACGGCCTGGGTCACGCCAGCGGACTTGTCAGCGCCCTTGCCGGTGCCCTTCCACTCCTTGGAGTGCTTCGCGGTCCAGACGTCACCGGCAGCCTTGTTGAGGAACTTGGTGAAGTTGTCGGTGGTGCCCGACTTGTCGGCGCGGTAGTACACGGAGATGTTCTCCGAGGGGAGCTTGGCATCGGGGTTGTCGGCCTTGATGGCGTCGTCGTCCCACGTCTTGATCTGGCCGGCGAAGATCTTGGCCAGGGTCTCGGTCTTGAGGTTCAGCTTGCTGACGCCGTCGACGTTGTAGACGACGGCAATGGGGCCAGCAGCGAGAGGCAGGTGCCAAGCGTCGGTACCGCAGGTGGTCTTGGCCTTGTCAACCTCGCCCTTGTCGGGGTTGAGAGCGGAGTCGGAACCAGCGAAGTCCACCTGCTTGCCGATGAAGGACTCAATGCCGGCACCCGAACCTGACGGGGTGTAGTTGATCTTGGTCTTGGGACAGGCAGCTGCGTAGTCCTGGATCACCTGGTTGATGGCGTTGGCCTGGGCCGAGGAGCCGGCTCCGTTGAGGGTTCCTGCGGGGCAGGCCGGCTTGAAGGAGGCCGGGTCGACAGTGCTCTTGGACTCAGCGGAGGTGGCGCTCGTCGCGGCCTTGGAGCTGGTGTCGCTCGAGGAGTTGTCATCCTTGTTGCTGCCACAGCCGGTGAGGACAACGGCGCTAGACAGGGCGAGGACGGTGAGCTTAGCAAGACGGTTCGTCACTGGAATTCCTTGGATGCTAGGGGGAACAGGATTTCCGCGTCGAGGTCGACTTCCCAGACCTCGGGCAGCAACAAGGCTAGAAGAGCGAAGTGTCCGAATTGCCTAGCGTAGGTGAACAGAAAATGAACAAAGCTGCCCTCGCGTTGCGCTGTCCGGCAGCAGGTGAGATGGCCCGGATGTCTCGTTCTCGGGGGGTTGGCAGTCGTCATGTACGTGCCGCGAGATGGCACATGCGCCTCAGGGCTCAGATGATCGAGTCGAACCGCTCCTCGGCAAGTGATTTTCCGTCCCTGTCCAGGTGAACGATGAGGCACTCCGCTGTTGACATGGGATGGTAGACGACCCCCAAGGCATGATTCATGAGTGGCAGTACCGGCCGATGCCCACAGATGGCCACTGGGTGGGCGGGGTCGTTCAGCGCGTCGGCGACGATGCGGTGCATCCGGGCCTCGGTGCGGTCCGGGTCATCGGCGTGAACCTCCTCGGTGAGCTCATCGTCTGCCCGGACGTCGACCCCGATCTGTTTGGCGTAGGGGGTGAGGGTCTGCACGCATCGGGCAGCGCTGGAACTCACCAGCCGATGCACTGCGTAGCATTCGAGAATCTGGGGGAGGGCCTCGGCCTGCCGTTTCCCGCGCCGGTCGAGAGGGCGTCTGGCATCGTCGCGATG
Source organism: Cutibacterium granulosum (assembly GCF_900186975.1). Taxonomy (NCBI): domain Bacteria; kingdom Bacillati; phylum Actinomycetota; class Actinomycetes; order Propionibacteriales; family Propionibacteriaceae; genus Cutibacterium; species Cutibacterium granulosum. Next base: position 194,337 of record NZ_LT906441.1, on the reverse strand, counting down.
TTTCCTGCTTGTTCCGGCGGCCCACTCCTTGCGGCTCACGGCCTTGCCGTGGCGCACCACAATGATCGTCGTCGGTAGGGGGACCGACAGCGCCTCCTCGAGCACCTGGAGCTCCGAGGGATAGGTGAGCAGATCATCTGCCCTGTCCACCGGGAGCCAGAGGACCTCGTCAACCTCATCGTCGGGGGAGTGCCCCTGCTCCTCGAGCGCCTCGCCGATCCACCACGAGACCACCTTCGGCCCCACCTTGCGAATCGAGTACTCGACCGGTTGGAGCGGCACTCCCAGTCGAATTCGGCAGCCGGTCTCCTCGGCCACCTCACGTACTGCCGTCAACGGCAGTGGCTCATTCCTGTGCTGCTTGCCCTTGGGCAGGGTGATGTCCCGGTACCGGGGACGGTGCACGACAAGCACCTCACGGGTGCCGTCTGTTCGGGTACGCAGCACGACGGCACCAGCTGCACGAATCGGCTTGCGGTGACTCATTTTCTCCGCATCCTGCTACGACGGATGAGCTCCTCCTGCAGATCGGTGAGGGGATTGCCCTCCGAGTCACGCGACACCTGGGTCCAGGTGTCGCCGGTGAGTTGCCAGGAGACGGTGTTCTCGTCGAAGGCGAGGTTGAACAGGTCGTCGATCTCGGCGACGTGGGTGCGGTTGGACAGTCCCACCAGCGATTCGACTCGCCGGTCCAGGTTGCGGTGCATGAGGTCTGCCGAGCCAATGGCCACGATGGGCGAACCGCCGTTCTCGAACCAGAATATTCGGGAGTGTTCGAGGAATCGGCCGAGGATCGAACGCACCCGAATGTTCTCGCTGAGTCCGGGGATGCCCGGTTTGATAGCGCAGATACCGCGAACCCACAGATCCACCGGCACGCCGGCTCGGGAGGCGCGGTACAGGGCATCGATGATCCGCTCGTCGACGATGGAGTTCACCTTGATGCGCACGCGAGCTGGCCTGCCGGCCTCCTTGTTCGCCATCTCATGGTTGATGGCGTCGATGATGCCGTTGCGGATCCCCTCGGGGGCCACCAGAAGTCGACGATAGCGTTTCTCGGCCGTCATGCCCGACAGGTGGTTGAAGAGTCGGGCGACGTCGTCGGTGATGATCGGATTGCTGGTGAGCAGGCCGAAGTCCTCGTACTGACGGGCCGTCTTGGGGTTGTAGTTGCCGGTCCCGACGTGGGCGTAGCGACGCAGCCCGTCCCCCTCGTCGCGAATGACCATTGAGAGCTTGCAGTGGGTCTTGAGGCCAACCATGCCGTAGACGACGTGCACCCCGGCTCGCTCCAGCACCCGGGCCCAGGCGATATTAGCCTGCTCGTCGAATCGGGCCTTGATCTCCACGACGGCGAGCACCTGTTTGCCGGCCTCGGCGGCCTCCACCAGGGCGTCGATGATGGGGGAGTCGCCGGAGGTGCGGTACAGCGTCTGCTTGATGGCGAGCACCTGGGGATCGGCAGCCGCCTGCTCGATGAACCGTTGCACACTCGTGGCGAAGGAGTCGTAGGGATGCTGGACGAGAACGTCGCGTCGCCGGATCGCCGCGAACATGTCGGCGGGCTGGGACGTCTCCACCTCGGCCAGGTGGGGATGGGTGATCGGCAGGAAGTTGGGGTACTTGAGGTCGTCACGGTCGACGTCGGCCAGGGAGAACAGGCCGGTGAGATCCAGTGGTGCGGGGAGTCGGAACACCTCGTTGTCGTGAATGCCGAGTTCCCGTACCAGTAGGTCGAGCATGTCGTCCTGGATGTCGTCTTGCACCTCCAGACGTACTGGTGGACGCCCGACGTTGCGGCGCAGCAGCTCCTTCTCCAGGGCGAAGAGGAGGTTCTCGGCGTCGTCCTCCTCAACCTCGAGATCCTCATTGCGGGTGACGCGGAAGGTTGTGTGCTGCAGGACGTCCATACCGGTGAACACCTGGTCCAGGTGACGACTGATGACCTCCTCCAGTGGCAGAAAACGGCCCTGCCCGAGGCTCACCAGACGTGGCAGCACCGAGGGCACCTTGATGCGCGCGAACTGCTGCAGGCCGGTGGTCGGGTTGCGCAGCATGACGGCAAGGTTGATCGACAGCCCGCGGATGTAGGGGAACGGGTGCGAGGGATCGACTGCCAGCGGGGTCAGTACGGGGAAGATGCGTTCGGCGAAGAGGGCGCGCATCCGCGTCTTCTCCTCGTCACCGAGATCGACCCAACGGACGATGTGAATGCCCTCGCTCACCAACCCGGGACGCACGTCGTCGTTGAAGATACGAGCCTGCTCGGCGACCAGCTCATGGGTGCGCTCCAGTATCGACTCGTGAAGGTCACGTGGCATCTGTCCGGTGACAGTGGGCACGGCGACACCAGCGTCGATACGACGTTTGAGCCCGGCGACGCGCACCATGAAGAACTCGTCGAGATTGGAGGAGAAGATGGCCAGGAACTTCGCACGCTCGATCAGCGGGACGCGCTCGTCATCGGCGGCGAGGTCGAGCACACGTCTGTTGAACGCCAACCAGGACAGTTCACGATCGCTGTAGCGTTGACGTGGCAGATCAGCATCCGCCTGTGCGTCATGCGCGGGCGGGTATGCCTTCTGGTGGGCCATGTGCACCTCTCTCGGCGGAATCAGTTCGTGGAAAACGTGTCGGCACCAATCTACCTGTTCTGTGCCACTCGATGTCGTGTGACCACCGGGCTCCGTGGTCGGCCTCGCCGCCCCAGCTGTGTGAGCCCAGTCGGTGCTCCCGAAGTGGGGCAAGGTCCCTGAGGGTCAGCGATTGACCTGGAACCGGTACCCCACCGACCGGACGGTGTGGATGTGCCCCTCGAACTCCGGGCCGATCTTTGCGCGCAGTCTACGGATGTGGACATCAACGGTACGTGTTCCACCGTAGTAGTCGTAGCCCCACACCTGTGACAGCAGTACTTCCCGACTGAGTACCCGGCCGGGATTGGCCACGAGGAACTTCAACAGTTCGAATTCGGTGTACGTGAGGTCGAGGCTCATGCCGCCCACCGTCGCGGTGTACCCGTCCTCGTCGATGACGAATGGCCCCGCAGTGACGAGTGAGTCGTCGGGGCCAGCCAGGATGAACCTGATCCGGGCATCCATCTCGAGGGGGCTGGCAGTCTCGACGAGGAAGTCGTCGACCCCCCACTGGGGGCTGAGCATCGGCAGGGCTTCCTGAGGTACCAGCGCGACGATCGGTCTGCGCAGGCCAGCGGCAGCCATTCTGGCGCACATCTGACGGGCATCACCAGGAGCAGTCCGATAATCGACGAGGGCGAGGTCGGCTGCCGTGGCCAGGCTGATGGGGCTGGGGCCGGGAGCGCCGGAGTCGGCTCCCGACGTCGCGCTGCCAGCGGCCGTGGCGTCAGCAGATGCCGTGGCACCACGACCCGCCATGGATCGGCGCACTGGCCTGGTTCCGGTGAGTGGTGTCGTTGCTGGATTCAGCGGCAGTAGTTCGATCTCATGGTCGAGCAGGGTCAGGGCGTCGGGTGATGGAGTGGTCTCATGGGTGAAGAACGCGATCCGCGCCACGGGTTCCTCCTCGCCAGTTGACCAGAACACGACTGCACGGACATTGTGCCAACCCTTCGGGTGACTGTGCAGCTGCCAGCTCGGTGAGCCGGCCCACTCCACAATTCCGAACCATGAGCTTTCCTGGTGATGAGGATCAGGCCCCAGCGAGGAGGACGGGGATCAGGCCCGGGCGTGGGTACCATCGGAGGTGTGATGAAGGACCTGCCCGACGACTGGTTTCGTCCCGGTTCCCATGAGCAGCCGGACGAGGACGAGCAGCACGCCAGTTCTGAGCAGGGGGAGAGGAACAGGTATCGCAGGTTCTCCCGCCGTGCCAAGGACCTGGAGACACACGGCCGGGTTCACCTGGATCGTGACGAGCAGGGTGGACGATCCGTGGTCGTCGGTCACCGGATGGACCAGGCTTCACCGTCCAGTGCCACCCGGGCCTTTCACCGTGGGTGGATGCTCTGGGTCCTGCTCGCTCTGGCGGTGGGGATCCTGGTGGGCACCGTCGTGGTCAGGTCGTCCGGCATCGACTCTGGGGCACCGGACTCCGTCGTCTCCGTGCCGGCGGACAATGTCACGGATGCCCCTGCCCCCTACACCGGGCAGAGCAGGCCAGTGACGTCGATCACGGCGAGCGCCACCTGCACAGCCGATCCACGCGGTGGCATCAAGGGGGGCTTGGTGACTTACCAGCCGGCCAATCTGGTTGACGGATCCTCCCAGACCGCCTGGCGATGTGACGGCTCGGCGAACGGGCAGAAGATCACCCTCAAGGTGCCCGACGGTACGGCGGTGGTGGGAGTGGGGCTCATCAATGGCTATGCCAAGAAGACAGATGGGGTGGATCTGTATCCCCAGTACCGTCGAGTGCTCAAGGTGCGGTGGGACCTTCCCGACGGCGAATGGTTCATCCAGGATCTCACCGATGACTCCCCGACGTTCCAGACCGTCATGATCGCTCCCACCCGGGTACATGGTGGCATCGTCATGACAATCATCGACTCCACGCTGCCGGGGGAGGACATGGCGAGCAGGGACGCGGTGCTGCTGTCCCAGGTCGCCGTGCTGACCGCCAAGTAGCTCGTCGCCAGCCTCCCCGCTCCTCGCCCTCATGGCGCCTGTCGGGGCGTGGGTGCGTCAGTCCCAGTTGTCTGAGTCGATGATGATGGTGACCGGCCCGTCATTGACCAGGTGGACCTTCATGTCTGCCCCGAACCTTCCCGTCTCCACGTGCGCACCAAGATCTCTCAGGCATTGCACCAGATGATCGACGAGCGGTTCGGAGACCGGGCCGGGGGCCGCCGCGCTCCAGGAGGGACGGCGTCCTTTCCGAGTGGCGGCGTAGAGCGTGAACTGGCTCACGACGAGGATCGGGGCGTCAGTGTCACTGGCGGACCTCTCCTCGTCGAGGATGCGTAGGCTCCAGATCTTTCGTGCGACCTTCTCGACAACGTCCGAGGTGTCGGTGTGGGTGATGCCAGCCAGGACGAGCAGCCCGGGCGAGGTCAGTTCGCCGACGACGTCACCGTCCACCGTGACATCGGCACTGGCGGCTCGCTGGATGACGACGCGCATGGTTCCTCCTCGTGGTGGATCACCTGGGTGCGGCAATTGCCCGGGTGAGGTGGAATGGGACGTACGGCCTCCTCGGACTGCACCTGCTGATCGGCAGGTTGCCCTGATCCGAGGTCGGTCCGCTGCTTGCAGGGGTCGGTCCTTGGGTTACGGGGCCGGCGATTCGGTCCCACCGTCCCGACAACGCGAACGGTGCCGATGGTTCGTTGATACGAGCACACATCCTACGGTGGATTTCCAGCGCTGTGGGCGATGAGACGTGGGAGTTCCTTGTTGATCCCGTAGACTTGATGGGTGGCCATCACCGATCTCGTCGTGCTCGTAGCGCTGTGTCTGGGAACTGCTGTGACATTGGGGTCGTGGGTCATCACCGCGTTCTGCCGACGTGGCAGGCGGTGACGTCATGTCAAGAAGTAGAGCAGTAGAGGACTCATGGTCTTTCACATTCCCGACGATCTGAATCGCGATCTCATGCCCTTGGCCTGGATGATTGGCCACTGGGAAGGTGACGGGCATGGTGCCGAGACCGATGGCACCCAGTTCGAATTCGGTTGTCAGATCGATTTCACCGAGAACGGTGGGGATTTCCTGCACTACATCTGCCAGACCTACCACAAGAACCCTGACGGCACCCCGGCACGTCCGCTACGCATGGAGACCGGGTACTGGCGTCCGCGGGTGGACTCCAAGAGCCTCACCGTCGTCATGACGGCGCAGGAGGGCTGGTCGGAGCTGTGGTCCGGCTCGATCGACGGGGCCAAGATCGAGATGCGCACCGACACCGTGGTGCGTGCCGATGATGCCTCGGTGGCCTACACCGCCGGACAACGGCTCTACGGGCAGGTGAACTCGGATCTCCTGTGGACCTTTGACCGTTCCGTGGAGGGGGACGCCCTCAAGCCCTACATGTGGGCGCAACTCAAGAGGGCCTGACATGCCGGTACTCCTCACCGACGGACCGGACGCCGGACTCGTCTCGCACGTCGGGAACCCCAATGTCGAGCAGCGTCACATCGAAGACGGCGCCGGGTGGTTGGCCCTGACGAACCGAGAGGTGTTCTCGGTGAGTGGGCCGGACCGCCTCACCTGGCTGCACTCACTCACCACCCAGCATCTGGAGAACCTGCAGCCGGCCGAGACGACGACTGCGCTGATCCTCGATCCCCAGGGGCACATCGAGCACGTCATGCACGCAGTCGATGACGGCACCACCTTCTGGGCCTGGACCGAACCGGGCCGTGGTGACGATCTCGTCGCCTGGCTCGACTCGATGCGATTCATGATGCGCGTGCAGGTGCGCCGACACGCAGATCTTGCCGTGGTGTGGACCGGGGCAGACGTGGCAACCGATCAGGTTGACGTGGTTGCCCGGTTGACCTCACAGATCGCCGGCGGGACGGAACTCATCGTCCCGATGGGTGAGCGTGCCGATCCTCGGGCAGCGCAGTTCGGCAACCATGTCGGCACCGAACCGGTGGGTGTGCTCGCTTGGGACGCCATGCGGATCGCTTCCGGCATCCCGCGCATCGGCCTCGACACCGATGCGCGCACCATCCCCAACGAGATCGGGTTGTACGCCACGCACCTCGACAAGGGGTGTTACCGCGGTCAGGAAACCGTGGCGCGAGTGCACAATCTGGGTCGCCCACCCCGGCGCCTCACCATGCTCATGCTTGACGGGTCCGACGCCGAACTGCCCGATCCCGGGGCCTCGGTGATCCTGGAGGGACGAAAAGTGGGGCAGCTCGGTGGCGTTGCCCTGCACCACGAGCTCGGTCCGGTAGGTTTGGCGCTGCTCAAGCGCAATGTTTCCGTGGACTCGGTACTCACCGTCGATGGTGTTGCAGCCAGCCAGACCATCCTGGTGGACCCTGAGGTGGGGCTGCATGTACGTCCACAACTGTGATTCCGGTCGCTGGAGCCGTCGAATGGGACATGTGAAGGAGTTTTTGAGTGTCGTCCAAGGTTGAGTTCAGCCGAACCCAGAAACTGTTGACGGCTCTGGTGGACGTCTGCGTGTTCATCGGTGGAATGTACCTGTCGTTCTACCTGCGTTTCGGGTTCACCATTCCCGCACGAAACCTCAATGACGCCAAGGCCGCCATGGTCACTGGAGTCATCGCGTTTTTCCTTGTCAGTGCGCTGTCTGGCATGTATGTGCTGTACAACAAGACGCTGCTTGACATTGCAGTCATCACGGTCGTCGACCAAGCCCTGGTGACGATCCTCATCATGGCGCTGACCTTCGTCGGACGGTGGTTCGCGTTTCCCAGATCGGTGCTGCTCATCAACTTCGCGGTGAGCACGGTCCTGCTGGGGCTGTGGCGTCTTCTCGAGTTCAAGACATATCAGAAGTTGCGGGGCGTCAAACGAGTCATGATCGTGGGCCCTGCCGAGGAGCTCAATCGCTCGGTGGTCAACTTCCTCTCCAACCGCAGCTCGCGGCACCGTCTCACCCATGTGGTGGATGGCAGCTACCTGGAGCAGATCCGCGACCATCTCGACGAGTTCGACACCGTGCACGTCTCCGACGACCTACCAGATGAGGATCGGCTTGCCATCTACGACTTGTTGCTGCGGGAGGACAAGGAGATCTTCCTGTCCACGAGTTTCGAGCATCTGCTGCTGGTCAACCCGACCATCATGAGCATCGAGGACGAGGCCATCATCGCCGTGAGCCCGTTCCGCATCCCGGCCGAGCTGGACGTCTTCAAGCGCCTGTTCGACATCCTCATCGCCCTCATCGGGCTCATCCTCGCCTCGCCGGTCATGCTCATCACGGCCATCCTCGTCAAGGCAACGTCGCGTGGCCCGGTCTTCTATCGCCAGACCCGCGTCACCCGTGGTGGCAAGGAGTTCAACATCCTCAAGTTCCGTTCCATGTCGGTGAGCGCCGAGAAGGAGTCCGGACCCATGCTGGCCACCTCCCACGACCCGCGTGTCACCCCGGTCGGCAAGTATCTGCGAAGCCTGCGCATCGACGAGCTGCCCCAGCTCTTCAATGTCCTGGTGGGAGACATGTCGATGGTGGGGCCACGCCCGGAGCGGCCATTCTTCGTCGAGCAGTTCGAGCAGCAGAATCCGCACTACCATCTGCGTCACTCCGTGCGTGCCGGGCTCACCGGCTATGCCCAAGTGTACGGGAAGTACGCCTCGGATTTCTCGGCCAAGCTGAACTTCGACCTCATCTACATCAAGCAGTACTCCCTGCTCATGGACGTCAAGATCCTCATCCAGACGGTGAAGATCCTCTTCGACAAGGTCTCCAGCCGGGGAGTCGAGGACGACGAGACCCCCACCGACCAGGTCCGGCTTCCAGAGGGGGTCAAGCACCTGTCCTGACAGGGGGGAGAGATCGAGCACCCGGACAGGTTCTCGGGGACGGGTACTTGTGGTGCTGAAAAAACACTGGGGGCCTGCCTCTCGGCAGACCCCCAAGTCACTCACTGGTGAAAGCTCATCACACGTGCAGGCTCGCGGTATCAGTAGACGACGACCTTCGTGCCGACGGGAATCTTGTTCCACAACCAGCGGGCCGCGTTCATGTCGCGCACATTGATGCAGCCACCCGAGCCGTGGGCCCAGCCGTAGCGGGCGAAGTCGGCGGAGTAGTGGATGGCCTCACCACCGTCGAAGAACATCGCGTACGGCATCGTGACGTGATAGATCGTCGAATAGTGGTTCTGGTGCTTCATGTACACCTTGAAGACGCCATTGCGGGTCTGGGTGCCAGGAGCACCGAAGCGTGCGTCGAACTCGGCGATGACCTTGCCGTTCTCCATGTAACGCAGTTTGCGGTCAGCCTTGCTGGCGCAGGCCACCTTGGCGCCTTTCAGACAGCGAGAGTCCACGTGCTTGTTGGTGGGCTTGGATCGGGAGATGGCATTGCTGGGGACCCATCCCTGCGTTCCCCGGAACCAGACGGGGGTCCATCCTCTGCGAGGCATGTCGCTCATCCCGACGTAGGCGCCACGACGAATGGTTCCCACCGTCTTGGACGATGACGATGCAGTCGCCTTCACGGCAACATCCTTGGTGGCATACACGATGGTCTTGGCGGGGATCTCGGAAGTGCTGAGGACGACCTTGGGGATCCAGGCGTCCCGGCCGCGGTAATTCACCGGCCACCATCCGCCCTGGGCGGGACCACGGGTGCCGACGTACTTCCCACGCCTGATCGAGGCAATTTTTCTCGAAGACATCGATGCGCGGTCGTAGACGTAGCTGTTGTTGGTGATCCAGACCAAATGGTTGCGGTACTTGGCGACAGGCTTACCAGAGATGTACTTGACGTCGATCCTGGCCTGCGTGCCACGGTAGTTGACGAGCCACCAGTTGCTCTTGCCGTTGCGTCCGTAGGAACCGATGCGGTCGCCAACGTGGGATCGTGCGATCTTCTTGCCGGCGAGGTCGTAGACGTTGGCGTCGGCGTTGAGGTAGACGATCCCCTTCTGCGGTGGTGTCGAGGGCCGGGCGGTTGCAGTTGGTTGGGTGGCCGTAGCTCGCTGGGGAGGGGCGGGAGTCTCAGGTGACTCCTCGAGCCGGGGGCTGGAGCTTTCCGGGCTCGCAGCGGGGGAATCGGTGGGCTCGGCAGAGTGTCCGGTCGTGGCTGGCGCGCTGTACGGGGTTGGAGTAGGGGTGCCTGACGTGGCTGCAGGATCTGCATGCGCCTGCAGAGGGGCCATGCCCAGGAAGAGCGCTGTCGACAATGCTCCAGCTGCGAGGGTTCGTGACAATGTCATGGTTGACCTCGAGGATAGGGGTGATGAGGGCAGGTGCCGTGCATGCTGGGCACGGGATCTGACTGGCACAGATTAATACCAGTGCCTCTCAGAAACACCATCTGGGGCGGTGAAATGGTGGCGCAGACGTTTCATATCTGCCCCACCACTCAACCGGCACGTGAGCGTCTTCCTGGGAACGACCTGGTCGCCGCGGTTTACGCTGGTGGCGTAAGGAATGAGAACTTTTCTCAGTCGGTACGGTGTGCTTCAGGCCTTCTTGGCACGGGTGCGTGCCTTGGCCCGTTCGTGGGCGTTGAGCTCCACCTTGCGGATGCGCACCATGTCCGGGGTCACCTCGAGGCACTCGTCCTCACGGCAGAATTCCAGCTGTTGCTCCATGGACATCTTCGTGGCCGGGATGAGCCGCTCCAGCTCGTCGCCAGTGGAGGAACGCACGTTGGTGAGGTGCTTCTCCTTGGTGGGGTTGACGTCCATGTCGTCGGGACGGGAGTTCTCGCCGACGACCATGCCCTCGTAGGTGTCCTCACCCGGGGAGACGAACATCGTGCCGCGTTCCTGCAGGTTGAACAGGGCGTAGCTGGTGACGGTTCCCTGACGGTCGGCCACCATGGAGCCGGTCTGACGGGTGCGCAGCTCACCCACCCACGGCTGGTAGTCCTCGAAGACTTGGTTCATGATGCCCTGACCGCGAGTCTGGGTGAGGAACTCGGTGCGGAAACCGATGAGGCCACGGGCCGGCACGACGAACTCCATGCGCACCCAGCCCGAACCGTGATTGACCATGTGCATCATCTGGCCCTTGCGCAACCCCATCATCTGGGTGACGGTGCCCATGAACTCCTCGGGAGCGTCCACGGTGACTCGTTCGAAGGGTTCGTGGAGCTTGCCGTTGATCTCGCGGGTGACCACCTGTGGTTTGCCCACCGTGAGCTCGAATCCCTCACGACGCATGAGTTCCACCAGAACGGTGAGTTGCAGCTCACCGCGTCCCTGTACCTCCCACTGGTCCGGGCGATCGGTGGAGTTGACGAGGATCGAGACATTGCCGATGAGCTCCTGGTCCAAGCGGGCCTTGAGCAGACGTGCAGTGAGCTTGTCGCCGGAACGCCCCGACAACGGCGAGGTGTTGATGCCGAACGTCATGGCCATCGACGGCTCGTCAACGTGAATGAGCGGCAGGGGCGTGGGGTTCTCCGGGTCGGAGAGGGTCTCACCGATGGTGATCTCCGGGATACCGGCGATGGCGACGATGTCACCGGGCCCCGCAGACTCTGCCGGCACCCGTTCCAGGGCCTCGGTCTTGAGGAGTTCGGCCAGCCGTACGTTCTGCACCGATCCGTCCCGGCGACACCAGGCAACCATTTCTCCCTTGCGCAGCTGTCCGGAGACGACGCGGCACAGCGCCAGACGTCCCAGGTACGGGGAAGCGTCGAGGTTGGTGACGTGTGCCTGGAGCACCCCGTTCTCCTCGTAGCTGGGGGCCGGGATGTTCTCGACGATGCAGTCGAAGAGGGGCTGCAGGTCGGGGGAGTCGGGCATCTCGCCGTCGGCCGGCTTGGTCATCGAGGCCCGGCCGGCCTTGGCGGAGGCGTAGACGACCGGCACGTCGAGCAGGGAGGCGTCCTCGTCCTCCGACAGATCCATGAAGAGGTCGTAGGTCTCCTCGACGACCTCGTCGATCCGGGCATCGGAGCGATCCACCTTGTTGATGACGAGGATGAGGGGGAGCTTCTTCGCGAGGGCCTTGCGCAGGACGAAACGGGTCTGGGGCAGGGGTCCCTCGGAGGAGTCGACGAGCAGGATGACGCCGTCGACCATCTCCAGGCCGCGTTCGACCTCACCGCCGAAGTCGGCGTGACCAGGGGTGTCGATGATGTTGAAGGTGATCTCCTCGTCATCGCTCATGCGATGGGTGATGGCCGTGTTCTTGGCCAGGATGGTGATGCCCTTCTCACGCTCGAGGTCCATCGAGTCCATGACGCGCGTGTCGACGTCAGCACCCTCGCGGAATGCGCCGGACTGCCACAACATTGCATCGACGAGGGTCGTCTTTCCGTGATCGACGTGGGCCACGATGGCGATATTGCGCAGATCATTGCGAGCGGGCATGAAAAATCTCCGGTCGGTTGACGGGTAGAGAAAGGCATGCGCGAAAAAGGCATCCCCACCCGAGTGTAGTCGTGTTCGTCGTCGGACTCATTCGTCGTGGCGCGGCAGGACGTGCTGACAGTTCATGCTGATCTGGTGGAGCTTCTCGGCCCACGCTCCCGCGCGTAGCCGGATCGGCATAGGCTAGGACCCATGGCCAAAGACCCCAGTGACGTGTCCGCTCCCGATCAGGAGAACGCCGACGAGGGCGTCGTGCTCGCCGACTCCTCGGTGATCTCGGCGTTGTCCGCCCAAGGCAGAGAGCATTTCAACGACGTTGCGAAGGACCATCTGAACTCGCCTCTGGTGTGGGCGCTGCTGGCCGAGGGTGCCTTGCTCACGGGCAGTGAGAGTTCCGACATGGCTGCCTACTCCTACGCGAGCACAGGTGTGTTCCTGGGCAGGCAGCTGCTGGAGGAGGCTGGCTGGGAGCCCGGAGACACCCTGCTGTGGCAGCATCTGCCCAATCAGGGGCTCATCCGTGCCATGCGGGCTCGGGCCCAGGCGGCACGTCGACTCGGCGCCGAGGAGGAGTCGACGCAGTTGTGGGCCGATCTTGAGGAACTGTGCCCAGATCTGCCGCAGTGACCAGTCATCCGTGACAGGCCCGGCAAAGGTGGGCGATCCCTGGCCGGAGGGGTAGTCCTCGGCGGGGATCCAGACGCGGCCCGGCACGGGTGGGTTGTCCACATCGAGAATCCGTGCTCCCCGTGCTGATTGCCACGCTCGGCCAGCACGGCGAGCGCAGATGAGGGACAATGGCGTATCGAACGTCGATGATGACGATGGATGAGGAGGGGCCATGACCGAGCATGTGGAGTTTCGCGACTATCAGCCTCAGGACGTGACGAAGATCTCATTCGGCAGCCCCGGTTCGTTCGCCGAGCGGATGGACATGGTTGGTTCAGTCGGCCGGGTCGCCGTGTGGCGTGGTGAGATCGTCGGGTATGCCGTCACCTGGCTGGCGCTCGTGCATCGGACTCGTCGATTCGTCGAGGTGGAGGTCGCCCCGAACTCACGAGGGCATCAGATCGGTACCCGGTTGCTCGACCAGGTTGCCGAGGCGTCTGACCGTCCCTTGGCCGTCAAGGCCATCGAGGGCTCCGACGTCGAGGAGTTCTACTTGGAACGTGGTGCCAGGCCCTACGCCGTCTGCCCGCCCCTGGAGCTGCCGCGGCGCAGTTTCGAGAAGGTCGTCAACCGGTTGGGCTCGGTCGACGACGTCGTGGCCGGCTCCACCCTGGCGCCGGGAACCGTCGAACTGTTGTGGTCGCAGATCTACACCTGGACCCACGAGGAGTGGTCACCGGTAGACGACTCGGACGAGGCGCGTGCGGCAATCGCCTCCGAGGCCCGCGAACTCGACCTGGATCGTACTGCCGTCGCCCTCGTCGACGGGGAACCAGCCGCCGTCGCCTTCGTCTTCGACGATCCGGGGGCGTCGACCGTCTGTGCCGAGTCCGTGCGACGGGACACCCCTGACGCCGACGAGGCCCTCACCCGGGCCGTCGCCTGGGTCGTGCGGGACGCTCATGGTCGCTCGGAACACCGACTGGCCTTCGACGGTCACGAGTCCGACCCGCATTTCGGACCGTTGGCGCGCCGGCTCTGCCTGGAGGGAGCACGCCTGAGCCTGCTCGAGATTCCCGTCCCCGAGTCGCACTGATTCTCGATGTCACCTGTGTGGTGGCGGGCAGTGACGCACCTCACCTCCTCACTTCGGGCCGACGGGCTTGTGTGGGGGATACTGCATGGTGGTCATGGCGCGTCTCCCTCGTTGGGCCGACGGGCTTGGGCAGACGGGTTTCCCGGTGCGGCACCGTCCTGTGCGGCACTGCCTTGCACCTGAGATGGCCAGATGATGGCCTCAGACCTGCATTGGGCGTAGGAGAGTTCCCTGGCTTGACGTTCTCCCTGGGTTCGGAAGGTCAGTGGTCTTCAGACCAACGGATCCAGACCAACGGGGAACCGGGGGAGTCGCAGGGCGTGGAGCCCGTTCGGGTGCAGCTGTCGGGTGAGGCTCGGTGCGAGAAACCCTCATGCCGTAAAGTTGGACCGGTTGCACCGGCAGTCCAGCTGTCCGAGGAGATGGAAAGAGTATGCCCGGAATCATCGTCATGGGAGCCCAGTGGGGCGACGAGGGAAAAGGAAAAGCCACCGATCAGATAGCCGAGCGAGTCGACTACTGCGTCCGGTACTCCGGGGGCAACAACGCCGGGCACACCGTTGTCGTGGGTGACGACACCTTCGTCATGCACCTGCTGCCCGCTGGAATCCTCAACCCCAACTCCACCGCAGTACTCGGAAATGGCGTCGTCATCGACCTGGACGTCATGCACGACGAGCTCGATGCCCTGGGCAAGCGCGGCGTCGAGGTGCCCCACCCCCTCATCAGCGCCAACGCCCACATCATCACCCCCTACCACCAGACGATGGACCGGGTCACCGAGCGATTCCTGGGCAAGCGCAGGATCGGCACCACCGGACGCGGTATCGGCCCGGCCTACTCCGACAAGGTCAACCGGATCGGCATCCGCGTGCAGGACCTCTTCGACGAGTCCATCCTGCGTCAGAAGGTCGAGGCCTCCTTGGAGCGCAAGAACCAAGCCCTGGTGAAGATCTACAACCGACGTGCCATCGACGCCAACCAGGTGATCGACGGGCTGCTCTCCCACGCCGAGCGGATCCGTCCCCACGTCGTCGACACCTCGCGTCTGCTCAACAAGGCCCTTGACGACGACAAGGTTGTCCTCTTCGAGGGGGCCCAGGCCCATCACCTGGACATCGACTTCGGCACCTACCCCTACGTCACCTCGTCCAGTCCGATCGCCGGCGGTGCGTGTACCGGCACCGGCGTCGGACCGACCCGCATCGACCGGGTCATCGGCATCGCCAAGGCCTACACCACCCGCGTGGGTCAGGGGCCGTTCCCCACCGAGTTGCTTGACGAGAGTGGTGAGGCACTGCGACAGGCTGGCGGTGAATTCGGGGCCACCACCGGCCGGCCACGTCGGTGCGGCTGGTTCGACGCCGTGGTCGTCGAGCAGGCGGTGAACGTCAACTCCGCCACCGACGTCTTCCTCACCAAACTCGACGTGCTCACCGGCATCGAGAAGATCCCGGTGTGTGTGGGTTACGAGATCGACGGTGAGCGCACCGACGTCATGCCCACCACCCAGTCGCAGTTCCATCACGCCAAGCCGGTGTATGAGTACCTGCCCGGGTGGACCGAGGACATCACTGGGGCCCGCCGTCTGGACGACCTGCCCACCACCTGCCGCCGCTACGTCGAGCGACTGGAGGAGCTCATCGGATGCCGGATCTCCGGCATTGGCGTGGGGCCGGGACGCGAGCAGTCCGTGGCCGTGAACAGCCTCATCGACTGAGCACGGTCACCAGGGGACTCTGGCGTCAGGAGGGCTGATTCGCCGCAGTGCGCGAGCCGCGGCCGTGGACGCAGGAGGAGGAATCGAGCTCGACCCCGTAGTCTTGACCCGTGGCTCAGATGACAGTTCTCGTTCTCGGCTCGGGCGGGCGCGAACATGCGCTTGCCCTGGCATGCTCCCGCGATCCCCAGGTGGGGCAGGTGCACGTGGCCCCCGGCAACCCCGGGACTGCCTCGTTCGCCGTCAATCACGACGTCAGTCCGACCGATCTGCCCGCCGTCGTCGACCTGGCGCGCTCCATCGAGGCCGACCTCGTCGTCGTCGGCCCGGAGGCCCCGCTGGTCGCTGGCGTGGCAGATGCCCTGCGCGCGGCCGGGATCCCGTGTTTCGGCCCCAGCGCTGCTGCTGCTCGTCTGGAGGGATCCAAGGCCTTCGCCAAGCAGGTCATGGCCGACGCCGGGGTGCCGACTGCCGCGTCCTGCGTCTGCACAGAACTGGACCAGGTGGCCAAGGTTCTGGATGATTTCGGAGCTCCGCACGTCGTCAAGGACGACGGGCTCGCCGGCGGCAAGGGGGTCGTCGTCACCGAGGATCGTGGCCAAGCCCTTGCCCATGCGCAGCACTGCCTGGAGGTAGGTCACAGGGTTGTCGTCGAGGAGTTCCTCGACGGACCCGAGGTGAGCCTGTTCGCCATCTGCGATGGGGAGCGTGCCCTGCCGATGCAGCCGGCCCAGGACTTCAAACGGGTCGGCAACGACGGCACCGGCCCCAACACCGGTGGCATGGGGGCCTACACCCCGCTGCCCTGGGCGCCGCACGATCTCGTGGACCAGGTGAGCCAGCAGATCATCATGCCCACCTTGGCGCAGATGCAGGCCCAGGGAACCCCCTTCATCGGTCTGCTGTACGTCGGCCTGGCCTTGACGAGTACCGGCCCCAAGGTCGTCGAGTTCAACGTGCGGTTCGGCGACCCGGAGACCGAGCCCCTGCTGAGCCTGCTCGAATCGCCGCTGGCGAGCATCATGCTGGCAGCGGCCCAGGCAGACCTGTCGACGATTGACGGCCTGCGGTTCCGCCCCGAGTACGCGGTGGGCGTCGTCCTGGCTTCGCAGGGATACCCGTCCGCGCCGATCACCGGCCGCCCGATCACGGGTCTGACGGGCCAGGACGCCGATGTCCTGCATGCCGGAACTCGGCTGGACGGTGACCAGTTCGTTGCCTCGGGAGGCCGGGTCCTCGTCGTTCTGGGGCATGGCGAGACCCTGGCGGGGGCACGTCAGGAGGCCTACCAGAACATCTCGGAGATTCAGCTCGACGGCGGGTTCCACCGTGATGACATCGCTGCCGCTGCCGCCGAGCAGGAGGCTGTCGCCGGTCTGGCCAGTGGCAACTCGTCGCACGAGACTCCCAGGCATGCGACGGCGACACCCGAGGAACCGTCGTACCGGAACAACCCGTCAACCAACTGACCCCTCAGTCGACAAGGAGATCTCATGAGCGCACCCAACGTCCTGGCCAACCGCTATGCCTCCTCACAGATGCGTGCGATCTGGGGCCAGGAGAACAAGATCATCGCTGAACGCCGGTTGTGGATCACGATCATGGAGGCACAGGCGGAGCTCGGTGTCGGATTCGGTGGTGAGGACCCCGCCACGGTGATCGCCGACTACCGGGCGGTCGTCGAGGACGTCGACCTCGACTCCATCGCCGAGCGCGAGGCCGTGCTGCGGCACGACGTCAAGGCCCGTATCGAGGAGTTCAACGCCCTGGCAGGTCATGAGCACGTCCACAAGGGCATGACGAGCCGTGACCTCACCGAGAACATCGAGCAGGCCCAGGTGCTGGACTCACTGCGCCTGGTGCGCGAGCGCATGGTGACCTGCCTGGTCGGGATGGCCAATCTCGCCCGCCGTTACTCCCAGCGTCCCATGACGGGGCGCTCCCACAACGTCCCCGCCCAGGTGACGACCCTGGGCAAGCGATTCGCCACCGCCATCGACGAGATGCTCTTTGCCTGGCGGCACGTCAACGAGCTCATTGACCGCTACCCTGCCCGCGGCATCAAGGGGCCGATGGGGACCAGTCAGGACATGCTCGACCTGCTCGACGGCGACACCGACAAGCTTGACGAGCTGGAACGCCGGGTCGCAGACCAGCTCGGCTTCAACGACGTGCTCATCTCCACCGGGCAGGTCTATCCCCGCTCCCTCGACTTCGAGGTCGTCTCCACCCTGGTGCAGATCGCCTGTGCCCCCTCCGACCTCGCCACGACGATCCGGCTCATGGCAGGCAACGAGCTTGTCACCGAGGGATTCAAACCCGGCCAGGTCGGCTCGTCCGCCATGCCACACAAGATGAACGCCCGGTCGTGTGAGCGTGTCAATGGTTTCCTCATCGTGCTGCGCGGTTACCTCACCATGGTTGAGGGGCTGGCCGGTACCCAGTGGAACGAGGGCGACGTCTCCTGCTCGGTGGTACGGCGTGTCGCCCTGCCGGACGCCTTCTACGCCGTTGACGGCATGTTCGAGACGTTCCTCACCATCCTGGCCGAGTTTGGGGCGTTCCCGGCCGTCATCGACGCCGAATTGCATCGTTACCTGCCGTTCCTCACGACGACGAAGGTCCTCATGGCCTGTGTGCGTGCCGGTGTGGGCCGGGAGGAGGCCCACGAGGTGATCAAGGAGCACGCTGTCGCCGTGGCCTTGGACATGCGCGAGACGGGCCAGGTGGACAACGACCTCTACGAGCGGCTCGGGGCCGACGAGCGTATCCCGCTCACCGCTCGGCAGCTGCATGATCTCGTGAGCTCACCCATGGAACTCACCGGGGCCGCCGAGGACCAGGTGGAGGCGCTGCTGGCCAAGGTGGCTGACATTGCCGACGACTTCCCCGAAGCCGCTGCCTACCACCCTGGCCTGGTGCTGTGACCCCAAGCGCCGCTGACACTGTCCCCGGGACGTGATGTGCGGGGTAGTGACTCGGCGCACATCGCTCGTCCGCTCACTCCTCCAGGGTCACGACCTCGTCGGTGGGCAGGTGGTGGCAGACGTCAACGAGCTGCTGCACCTGTGGACGCAGGACGACCGTGGGGCGGGCCACCAGTGCGATGTCACGGTGTGGGCGAGGTGTCACGAACTCCCGTAGGCACAGCCGGGCGTCTCTCTGTGGTGGGATGGCCATCCTGGGCAGGATCGTCGGTCCGGAGCCGGCAGCCACCAGCTCGAGCAGGGTGCCGATCGACGAGGCTGCCATGTCGAGGCGATGCCCTGCCCCTGATTCGGCGCAGACGTCCAAGGCCTGGTCGCGCAGGCAGTGTCCTTCGCTCATGAGGAGCAGGTCTCTGCCACGCAGGGCCAGGGGATGTATCGGTGCGGTGCCAGCCAGGGGGTCACTTGCCGGTACGGCCAGGAGGAAATCCTCCCGGAACAGCGGTATCCGGCTGAGCATCGGAGTCACCGGGGTGGCGATGAGGGCCACGTCCACGGCACGCTGCTCGAGCATGGTGAGGAGGTCATTGGTCGGTTGTTCGGCGATGACGATCTGTAGATCGGACTGCTGTGCGGCGATCCCACGCAGCAGCGGACCGGCCAGGTAGGGCGCAAGGGTGGGGAAGACTCCCACCCGCAGCGGGGGAGCGGGCTGACCGGCGCATTCGCGCGCCGTGGCGTGGATGTCGTCGGACAGTGCCAGCATCTGACGAGCCAGCTCGGTCACCCGTACCCCGGCCGCAGTGAGTTCGGCTCGTCGGCCACGGGCGACGAGGGTCACACCCAGATCGTCCTCCAGACGACGAATCTGGGCGGACAGGGTGGGCTGGCTCACCCCGCACGCCTGGGCTGCCTGGCCGAAGTGGCCAGTGTCTGCCAGGGCGACAAGATATTCCAGCTCGCGCAGATTCATGGGTTCAGGCCTGGTTGCGGATGAGGTGGTCGAAGGCCGCCAAGCTGGCCGTCGCTCCCGATCCCATCGAGGTGATGATCTGCTTGTATGCCTGGGTGGTGCAGTCTCCGGCGGCGAAAATCCCCGGAACCGAAGTGCGGCACCGCTCGTCGATGACGACCTCGCCGCGGCCGTTGAGTTCCACGGCTTCCGACAGCCACTCGGTGTTGGGCAGCAACCCGATCTGGACGAAGACCCCTGACACGTCGATGGAGTGTTCCTGCCCACTGGTGCGATCGGTGTAGCTGAGCCCGGTGACTGTGGTGCCGTCCCCGTCGATGCTCGTGGTGGCGGTACCGGTGATGACGTCGACGTTGTCGAGCTTGCCCAGGGCGGTGAGTAGCACCTCGTCGGCCTTGAGTTCGTCGAGGAATTCGATGACGGTGACGTGCTCGACGACGCCGGCCAGGTCGAGGGCAGCCTCGACACCGGAATTTCCCCCGCCAATCACCGCGACCCTCTTTCCCCGGAACAGTGGCCCGTCACAGTGCGGGCAGTAGGTGACTCCCCTGGTGCGGTACTCCTCCTCACCGGGAACCCCCAGATGACGCCAACGGGCACCGGTGGCGAGGATGACGGCTCGCGAGCGCAGGTTTCCGTCGGTGAGGTGGACGGTGAACCCGTCCCCGCCGGGCGTGAGACCCGTGGCGTGCTGGTGTTCGATGAGGTCGAGTTCGTAGTCGGCCATGTGGGCGTTCAGCGAGGCGGCCAGTTCGCTGCCGGTGGTGTGCGGTACCGAGACGAGGTTGTCGATGGTGTCGGTGTCGAGCACCTGCCCTCCGACGCGATCGCCCACCACGGCGGTGCGGATCCCCTTGCGTGCCGCATAGACGCCGGCAGCGGCCCCGGCCGGGCCGGCACCCACGACGAGGACGTCGTAGGGATCACGGTGGGAGAGGTCCTCGTGGGCACCGGATGCCGCCTCGGCGTCCAGCTTCTCGAGGATCTCGGTCATGGTCATCCGACCCGAGCCCCACTCCTCGCCGTCCAGGAAGATCGTCGGCACCGACTGCACACCCTTGGCCGCCACCTCGTCGCGGAAGGTCGATCCCTCCACCGCCGTGTGCCTGATGTTGGGGTTGAGCACGCTCATGGCGTTGAGAGCCTGCACGACGGTGGGGCAGTTGACGCAGCTCAGCGACATGTAGGTGACGAACTCGTGATGCCCCTCGACCGTGGTGACGGCCTTCTTGAGGGCCTCGTCCTCCTTGATCTCGTGGCCGCCCACCTGCAGCAGGGCGAGCACGAGTGAGGTGAACTCGTGACCCATCGGCAGGCCGGCGAACCGCACGCCGATGTCGGTGCCCGGGCGGGTCACGGCGAAGGACGGCTCGTACTGGCTCGCCACCGGGTCTGCCACGCTCACTGCGTCCGACAGGTCGGCGATCTCGGCGAGCAGCTCGTCCATCTGACGGGACTTCTCGACGCGGGTCGAGTCGTCGCCGGTGTAGGGGGACGGGACGAGCGTCACGTCCGTGGTGAGCATCGTCAGGTAGCTGCGCAGTTGGGTGGTGAGATTGGCGTCGAGCATGGGAACTCCGGTGGCGAGGGGGTCGGGTGAGGCAGGGATGGCAGATCTTGAGATGGCGTGGGCCCATCGACGTTGCGACGGGCCCACGAGATGAGGTGTGAGGAGGATCAGATCTTGCCGATGAGGTCGATGGACGGGGCCAGGGTGTCGTCACCCTCGTCCCAATGGGCCGGGCACACCTGTCCGGGATTGTTGCGGACGTGCTGGGCGGCCTTGACCTTGCGCACCAGTTCGGTGGCATTGCGGCCGATGCCCTCGGCAGTGAGTTCGTAGAACTGGATGATGCCGTCGGGGTCGACGAGGAAGGTGGCGCGATCGGCCTGACCGGCACCGACCCGCTCCACGTCGAAGTTGCGGGTGAGGGTGAGGGCCGGATCGCCGATCATCGTGTACTGCACCGTGGAGACGTCCTTGGAGGTGTCGTGCCAGGCCTTGTGGACGAAGTGGGAGTCGGTGGACACCGAGAACACCTCGACACCCATCTTCTGCAGCTCCTCGTAGTGCTCGGCGAGGTCGGCCAGCTCGGTGGGGCAGACGAAGGTGAAGTCACCGGGGTAGAAGAAGAAGATCGCCCACTTGCCGGCGATGTCGTCCTGGCTCACCTCGACGAGTTCGCCGTCACGGAAGGCGTTGGCATGGAAGGGGAGGATCTGGCTGTTGATGAGACTCATCGGTTCTCCTTGTCGTTGGGGACTGGCGACTATGAGAAAATCTATCACGTCAGCAAAACTCATAGATGAAATCTATGGATGAAAAACTCATGGAACCGTGTCGAAGGCCCCGCCATCGTGCTGGTGATCCGTGGTTGGTCGCCCCAGATCACCGTGGTGACACGCGTGATGGGTTCGTGGCTGGGATCCGTGCGAGCGGCGGTTCTGCGCAGCAGCACGGGTTCTGCGCAGCGGTGGTGGGTGCTCACAGCGGCGAAGAACGAACCTGTCGAAGTGTCCTGAAACCGTTGATCTCCGGGGCTGCTCGCGACCTGACGGTTCGGCGTCCCCCGTGAGAGATTGAAACGTGACGGGGTGAAACGTGGCATGATTCGACCATGGCCACTTCTGTCGATGCCCTCGATCTGCCTCTCATCGCCGAAGGAAAGGTGCGCCGTCTGTACCGCCTTCCCGAGCCGGGGCGGCTGCTCATGGTCGCCACGGATCGCATCAGCGCCTACGACCACATCCTCAGCCCCGAGATTCCCGACAAGGGCAAGGTGCTCACCGGGATCTCGCTGTGGTGGTTCGATCAGCTCTCCGACATCGTGCCCAACCATCTCGTCTCCACCGACGTGCCACCGGTCGTGCAGGGCCGCGCGATGGTCGTCGAGGAGCTTGACATGTTCCCGGTCGAATGCGTCGTGCGCGGCTACCTCACCGGTTCGGGGTGGAAGGAGTACCAGCACAGCGGCACGGTGTGCGGCATCAGCCTGCCCGAAGGACTGCAGGATGGCTCCAAGCTCCCCGAACCGATCTTCACCCCGGCCACCAAGGCCGAGTACGGCGAGCACGACGAGAACATCGACTTCGCCCATCTGGTCGCCATCGTCGGGGCCGACGCCGCCGAACAGCTGCGTGACCTGTCCATCGCCATCTACACCCGGGCCGAGGGGCTGGCCCGTGACCGGGGCATCATTCTCGCCGACACCAAGGTGGAGTTCGGACGCCGTGCCGACGGGACCATCGTCCTGGCCGACGAGGTGCTCACCCCAGACTCCTCACGGTTCTGGGAGGGATCGACCTGGGCCCCCGGAGGTGCCAACAAGTCATTCGACAAGCAGTACGTTCGTGACTGGCTCACCGGCCCGTCGGGGTGGAGCTCGTTCTCCGACCAGGAGCCTCCTCGACTGCCCGATGACGTCGTGGCCGCCACTCGCGCCAAGTACATCGAGGCCTGGTCCCGGCTGGCCGGGGTGGAGGACCCGCTCGGTGACGCCTCCACGCTGTCCGATGTCGAGGGTTCCCGCGGCGCAACGATGGGGAGTGCGCCGCGCAGCCCACAAACCGATAGGATCGGTGACATGACACGTGTTGTGGTGGACGTCATGCCCAAACCCGAGATCCTGGACCCGCAGGGAAAGGCCATCACGGGTGCCCTGGGACGTCAGGGTCACGAGGGTCTGACGGTACGTCAGGGCAAGCGATTCGAGATCACTGGTGAGGGTGTCGAGAATCGGCTTGACGAGGTACGCACCGTCGCCGAGGAGATGCTCGCCAACACCGTCATCGAGTCCTACGACATCCACGTGGAGCAGTGATCATGGCACCGAGGATCGGAGTCGTCACCTTTCCCGGCACCCTTGACGACCAGGATGCCGTTCGCGCCGTGCGCATCGCCGGGGCCGAGCCCGTGAGTCTGTGGCACGCCGACGCAGACCTGCACGGTGTGGACGCCGTCATCCTGCCCGGCGGGTTCTCCTACGGCGACTACCTGAGGGCTGGTGCCATCGCGGCCCTGTCGCCGGTGGTCGGCGAGATCAAGAAGGCTGCCACCGCGGGGATGCCGGTGCTGGGTATCTGCAACGGCTTCCAGGTGCTGTGTGAGGCACATCTGCTGCCCGGCACCCTCATGCGCAATGAGCAGCGCCGGTTCCACTGCACGGTTTCCGAACTCATCGTTGCCAGCAACGACACGGTGTGGACCTGCGACATGACGGCCGGACGGGGCCTGCACATCGCGGCCAAGCACGGTGAGGGCAACTACGTCGTCGATGCCGAGACCCTTGCCCGGATCGAGGAGAACCATCAGGTGGTCTTCCGGTACCGGGACAATCCCAATGGTTCCGTGCACGACATTGCCGGTGTCACCAATGCCGCAGGCAACGTCGTGGGTCTCATGCCGCACCCGGAGCACTCGGTGGAGATGCTCACCGGCGGCTCGGTGGACGGTCTGACCTTCTTCGCCTCGGTGCAGAAGTTCTTGGCTGCCCAGTCCGCGTGACGCTGACCATCTGGGTGCACGGTCTCCTGGTGAGGTCGTCGCGGACGGACATCGCTCGACCGAAGTCGCTGGTGGCCTGACCAACGTCCTTGCGTGTCGGGATTCCTGCGTGTCGGGATGCCTGCGTGTCGATGATCGCGCGGCTCAGCTGACGTCTGCCCTGCTGACACGCCGACCCAGTGCAGACCGTGGATCCACGGCAGGCAGTGCAGCAGCTCCGTCCAGCCCCTCCCCGATCGGCTCGACGATCCGGGCTCGTGGTGCCAGCCGATCCAGCCCGATCTCGAGGGACTCGCGGATGAGTGCCGAGCGCATGACCCCACCCAACAGGGCGACGGGGGAGTCCTCGTCCCCAAGCCCCACGCGGCGCAGGCCGGTGGCCGTGGAGCAGGCGAGCTGTGCGCCGGCCCGACGACAGATCCCCATCGACACGTGGTCGCCTGCTTCGGCCGCCAGACTCACCTGGGCCGCCCAGCCTGCGATGCGTGCCACCTTGTTCGGGTCGGCGTGCAGCTGCAGGTAGGCCTGCTCGATGTCGTCGAACTCGGTGCCGATGGACTCGGACAGAACGGTGGCGGGGCCGCGTCCGTCATGGGCGCGCAACACGGCCCGCATTGCCTCGCGTCCCAACCAGAAGGCCGAACCGTCATCGCCCAGGAGCCATCCCCAACCGTCCACCCGGGCCGCCGCAGTGGGCCCGACGGCGAAGGTGATGACTCCGGTGCCAGCTGCCGTGACGACACCCAGCTGATCGCCCAGGGCGCCGAGGTACGACGTGATGGAGTCGTGGGCCAGCAGCACTCGACCGACTCCATAGGGCTTGAGGGCCGCAAGAACTGGAACGGGGTCTTCGTCGTCGCGGGCTCCCGATGACCCGATGGCCACTGTGCAGTGGGAACCGGTGACTTCGGGGTGCGCCGCCACGACGTCCGCCATGACGGCCGCAAATTGCGGGGCGAGGGGGAGAGCAGTACGTACACCGGATGAGGTGACCATCCACCCTGGCCCCCAGGGGCCAGGTTCGCAGCGGACTCGGGTGCTGGATTGTCCGGCGTCAACAGCCAGGAAGGGGGACTCACTGCGCACGACATCACTCATGGGTTCAAGATTATGAGGCAGATTCGAGGCAGCGTCTGATACGGCATCCCAGGCTTTCCACCTTCTGCGGCGATGTCACTCAGGCTCGAAGTCCTGGCTCGCAGTGACGAGGGCGTCGGGCAAACCAACGAGGCTGCCTGTTGACGAGGTGCTGGTACCATAGATGCGTACGGAGCGGTGTGCGGTTGCTCGGCGAGAACTGAGGGGGCGCCGATGAGGGGTCTTCGGTTCGGGGCCGTCATGACTTCGTGTGTGTTGCTCTGTTTCGGCGGGGCGGGTTGCAGCACGATCCAATCTGAGGCGGATGTGCAAGCAGCGGATAGCGCCGACGTTGCCGTGCCCCGTGCGCTGCGCAAAGAGTTGGACTCGCGGGGGCTTGCCTCCCCGGCTGAGCGTGCGGACGCCGCGCAGGTGTGGTTTAACGAGACCAGGCCGATAGACATCTCTCTTGGTGGCCATTGGGTGGTGCGTAGTCGTGAGGGGACCCGGTTGCGTGTCGACTTCTACGTCCGTGTGGAGTCAGGCTCTCTTCTGCCACCTGACGGGGGGAAATCGGCACACTCGGTTGCGTGTCGGGTTTACGACGTGGCCCATGGGGTGACGGTCCAGCAGGTCGATTGTCCAAAGGAATCGCTGGATGACCTACCCTGACACGGCTGCCCTTGCCCGGGCTGGGTCCTGAGACCCCCACCTGCCGTTGTGAGGCCAATCATCACGGCGACGCCTTGCAGGCGGGGGCAAACGTCGGTGCCAACGACGAGAAGGGGTACCACAACACTTTCACCGACGTGATATCCATGAACCCCGGTGGTCGATCGTCCCTCAACCCTCAAGGCGTACCGCGCACCCATGGCCTACGGTATGGACACAGCCTCCGTCCATGGTGGTTCACAGCTGCGGTCGTGCTGCCGGGCGCTGAGAAATTGCTTGGGACAGCGTTAACGACGCTACTCCAATGATCAGTGCTATCGGGATTGGTGCGTAGCTGGTCGTCGACGGTGATGTAACCGCGCTCGTCGGTTGCCACTCCGGCGGCCTCAAGATGGAGGTCCTCGGTGGCGGGGGATCTGCTAGCTGCCACCAGACACCTTCACGCTGTGAGGCCCGGTGAAGCTGGCCACCCCGTCAAGGAGGAGTACTTTGCCTTTCAGCATGACGTGGTTGGCGTGGTTCAGTCTGGCGATGAGGGTGTCCCGGTCGGCGACGGCTGAGGTGAAGTAGGAGACGGGGTCGCGCTGTCCCGCTTGGATGCCGAGTCGATGAGGTCCTTGGTGGGTACGTACGCGTCGTTGATGCAGCTGCCCCCGTACATCTGTGCTGATCTCTCGACGAGGGCGTCTTTGCGTTCCTCCGCCGCCAGACGTCCGGCGATCGTTTTGCCGGCCTTGCCCCATCCGATGACCAGAACATCGGCCGTGGACTCTTTATTCAACAATGGTTTGCCCTTTCGTATATACGCGATTGGTGACCGGTGGTTCATCAAAGCGCCGACGATGCTTTGTGAGCTGGTTCAGCAGGGCACTCGGCTTGCTGAAGCTCGACTCATGCTTGGGTGAGGCTTAGGGAGTCCCTTTTGGTCGATGATCACGGCTGGCTTGTTGTCGTTGTGATTACCGGCCTGACCACGGTATTGTGTGAAGACACACGGCTAAGGGCCAGTAGAATGATACGAGACTATGTCGGGTAGGCGTGATGTCCACGATGATGTGTTCTTCATGCAATATTCATTGACACCGATCATGCTTATGCCATCGAACCGGGCGAGGTCGTCGATCAAGACACGCTCGCCCTAGACAGTACTCTGTTGATCGCGGTGCGTTGCGCGATCGCGGGTGCCCCCGGGGATCGAGGTGATCCTCGGTTCCGAGTAACCATGACGATTTTGATCCCGCAGTTGTCTGGAAGGGCTTCGACTATGGGGGATCTTAGCTTCGTATCTGGGCAAAGATGCTATACTCTGATTTACGAGGGGCGTGTTTGTATTCTATCCGTGTTCGAGGGTTGGTTTAGAAACATGAAGATCGTAATAATTAAAATTAGGTAGCCTACGGCTAGCACAGATAGGGTATGTATGGACGAGCGGGTGCTGGATGCCCAGAGGTGGGTCAACACGACCTATTCGGGGGTTGCAGGGTATGAGCGTTGCCCCGAGAACGGCAAGACGAACTGGGCGACGATGTACTCGCTTACCGAAGGCTTGCAGCACGAGTTGGGAATCCAGAAACTGTCGCATGCGTTCGGTCCGACCACGATGTCCAAGGTGGATGCCCGTGGTGGTGTCGGGCCAGGTGAGCGGAACAAGAACATCGTCAATATCATCAAGTGTGCCTTCTACTGCAAGGGCTATCCCGGTGGGAATTTCGATGGGATCTGGAATAGTTCACCCCCTTTTGGGCCAAAGCAGGATGCAGTGGCGGGGTCCTTGTATACCATGACCGACAACATGGGTATTGGGAAGCAGGAGAGACTGAATGCCAAACTGTTCAAGGCCTTGCTCACAATGGATGCTTACGTCCTAGTCGCCGGAGGTGATCCGGAAGTTCGTAAGATCCAGCAGTGGTTGAATGGCCGGTATTGGCGGCGTAGTTTTGCAACGCTTATCCCTACGGAGGGACATTATTCACGTGACGTTCAGAAATTACTAATGAAGGCCCTTCAGTCTGAGTTTGGGATAGCGGACGCCTCGGTGAATGGGAATTTCGGGCCGGCGACCCAACGGCAGTTGGCAGCCCATAGTTTGAAGCCCGGTGATAGTGGCGTTCTTGTCGAGTTGCTGTCTGCGGCCTGCGTCTTCAACGGTGCTGTTCCAAGTGGTGAAGACATGGTTCATACGGTGTTCAAGGCTACGTTTGATGACAAGTTGGCCAAGTATATTCAGGCATTTCAAGCATTTAGTTTGCTGCCAGTTACCAATCGTGTGGACTACGCTACTTGGTGTCAATTACTGGTATCCACGGGCGACCCAAATCGCACGGCTCATGCATGTGATACGCGGTTCACAATCACTGAGTCTCTTTCACATTCGCTGGTCAAATCGGGTTATACGGTGGTAGGTCGGTATCTTGATGAACCCCCAGGCGGCACGTTAGACAAGAGACTTAAAGATGGTGAACTCCAGGCCATCTTCGCTGGGAACATGAGGATGTTCCCCATTTGGCAATACAATTCACGCCGGCTGATCGATTTCTCTTTCGACTCTGGGTGGGAGCACGGGAACAAGGCACATGACCGTATGGTCCACTACGGTTTCAACCCAGGTGCCATTGTCTACTTCGCGGTGGACTACGACGCGACCGATCCTGAGATTGACAGCAACATTATCCCCTATTTTCGGGGAGTTCAGGCGGCCTTGGCTAGCCGAGGCCATGCCTATCGCGCCGGCGTCTACGGTTGCCGCAATGTCTGCTCGCGCGTGTCAGAGCAGACCTACACGGTCAGCTCCTTCGTCTCGGGGATGTCGTGGGGCTACTCCGGTAATCTCGGATTCCCCCTCCCATACAATTGGTCATTTAACCAGATCCAGGAGATCCGCTACTCTGCTGACTTGGACAAGGAAATTGATTTGGACCGCGATGTGCACCGTACGAAAATTGATCCGGGGATTGGCCCGGATGGAGTGGGTGGGCATACACCGTCAAAGTTGGAGGACACCTTGGCTAAAGTTGACCAGGTCCATGACATGGCGGCGAAATTCGGTGGGGGCACCAGTGACGTCGCCCTTATCAACAAACGGGTGCTGGAGTTCCTTCGACACCCGAAGTACACCCGTCTCTACAGAGGTTGGAGAGTCTTGCTCGGGGCTCCCGATGAGGACTGGCTTGCGGCAGCTACGAGCGAATTCCACTGGCCTCTGATCACGTTCACGGATCCTATTTACAATGAGACCGTATCAATGGATCATCTCGCCGCGACTGCCAACGCCGTCATGCTTATGGGCTGGGGCGACGAGAAAAATGCGAACCGAGGCGATTTCGGGGGCTGGGGTGGTGACCTCTCGACCTTCTACGCCGACTGGATGAACAATGAGAGGAGTTATGCATCGGGCTATGCGTTCTGTATGGATCGGCTTGCTCATCGCGGCGTCGAGTCGTCCTTCGGTTTCTCGGACATGATCGAAGATGTGGATGGATATCTTCTGGGTCGGGCAATCCGGGCCGGTAGGCCCTTCAAGACAGTGCTGAGAGAATACGTGACTGGCCAGGCAATCACGACCCGCTTCCGCGACTTCTACCAACTGCGGTTCAACTCGTCGTCCGATTCTGTTGAGAAATCGGCTCGGGCTATGTTTTTCGATTCATCCGATTCCGTCCTACACAAATTGCAAGTAGCAGCGGTGGAGATGCAGATCAGAGATAAAGCTCTGTTGCCGGAAGTACTGCCGTCGGAGAAATTGTCCCCATTTTTTGAAGGTTTCGCCAAAATTGTCAGCCAGCTGGCGGAAAGCGCGTGAAAGGAAAGGAGCGCGGCGATGACACGCAATTCCCACAAGATTCCCCGTCGTGCCCTGCTGGGTGGTATGGCCGCAAGTGGACTAGCGGTCGCTCTGGCACCCGAAGCCTTTGCCCTGCCACAGGTCCCGGCATCGCCCATCCAGCCTTCCCGCGCGCAACGATGGTCTGGGATGCGCAGCGTCAACGACTGGCCGATCGGTGCCGCTGCTGCTGCGCAGACGGTCGAGGGTGCAGGGATCGACGTGACTCTGACGACCGGTGCACCGTCGGTCGTGCTACTGCACGCTTTGAGGCGCATCAACTACGAACTTGTCTCATTGCGTCCCGGTGACGTGGCAGGGCTCCAGCATGACCGGAATGTTGCCTCACCGCAACGCTCCAACCTTCTGTCCGGGACGGCCTTCCTGTTTCGTGAGAGCTTTCTTCCCTACGGGTCAACGGGTGATCTTTTCCCCGATGAGATCGTTGTGCTGGAGGATATCGTTGCTGAGTCTCGAGGGGTCCTGGCCTGGGGTGGACATCTCAAGGTGCCTGACCAGTCCTTGATCTACCTCGCGAAGGGGCCGACTTCACCCGAGGTGGGACGGTTGCAGAGCCATTTCGACATGGTCGATCACGTGGATGCTTCAGGAGGAGCTGGTACCATAAATGCTTACTTACCTGAGCGGCGTGCGGCTGCTGTGCGAGAACTGAAGGGGCGCCGATGAGGGGTCCTCGGTTCGTGGCCGTCATGACTTCGTGCGTGTTGCTCTGTTTCGGTGTGGCGGGTTGCAGCACGATCCAGTCTGAGACGGATGAGGATGCCGCGAAATGCGCCGACTATGCCGTGCCCGATGCGCTGCGCAAGGAGCTGGGTTCACGGGGGCTCATCTCTCCTACTGCGCGTGCGGACGCCGCGCAGACATGGTTCAGCGAGACCATGCCGACAGACATCTCTATTGGCGGCCATTGGGTGGTGCGTTGGCGTCGGGGGACTCGGTTTCGTGTCGACCTGTATAGGCATATGAGGTCTGGCTCCCTGCTGCCACCTGACGCGGGAAAATCGGCATCCTCGGTCGCGTGTCGGGTTTACGACGTGGCCCATGGGGTGACGGTCCAGCAGGTCGATTGTCCAAAGGAATCGCTGGATGACCTACCCTGACACGGCTGCCCTTGCCCGCCGGCTCGTACCCGTCAACAGCGGACATGAGACACCCTGATCGGTTCGAGGTACAGCTTCATCCGGAGGAACTGCTCGGTTTGGATGCTCATGGCACGCGCCACTGCCATACTCTGGTGGTGTGAGTACGAAGAATCTGACCCGCGACGAGGCCCGTCACCGCAGCGAGAACATCGCCGTCCATCGTTACCACGTCACCCTGGACATCCGGCAGGCTACCGATCCGCACACCAGCCGGTTCCGCAGCACCACCAAGGTGCGGTTCAAGTCACAGGTCACCGAGACCTTCCTGGACCTGCTCGACGCCGAGGTCGAGTCCGTCGTCATCAATGACCAGCCGGTTCCGGTCGAGTACGACGGGGCTCGTGTCATGCTGCGCGGGCTGAATCGGGGCAAGAACGTCGTCCAGGTCACGGCGAGCCTGCCGTACTCCCACTCCGGGCGAGGACTGCACCGATTCGTCGATCCCGCCGACGGCAACACCTACCTCTACACGCATTTCGAACCTGCCGATTCCCGGCACGCCTACGCCGTTTTCGAGCAGCCCGATCTCAAGGCGCACTTCGACGTCGACGTCATCGCCCCTGAGAACTGGAGGGTCATCGGAAACCAGGTGCACGACGACTCCGAGACCCTGGACGATGGCAGCGTCCTGCACGACTTCCGCCTCACCCCGCGCATGGCCTCCTACCTCACGGCCATCGCCGCAGGACCCTATGTGCGACGCACGAGCTCGTGGACCTCCTCGGACGGGGCAGAGACCATCGAGCTGGGCCTGCTGTGCCGCGCGTCGATGGAACAGTACCTGGACGATCATGACATCTTCCACATCACCCGCAAGGGGCTGGAGTTCTACCACCGGGCATTCCACTACCCCTACCCGTGGGGCAAGTACGACCAGATCTTCGTGCCGGAGTACAACCTCGGAGCCATGGAGAACCCGGGATGTGTCACCTTCACCGAGCGGTACCTGTTTCGTGAGAAACCGACCCGCGCCGAACTCTCCCAGCGTGCCAACACGATCCTGCACGAGATGGCCCACATGTGGTTCGGAGACCTCGTCACCCCCAAGTGGTGGGACGACAACTGGCTCAAGGAGTCCTTCGCCGAGTACATGGGGGCCCATGCCAGCCAGGCAGCCACCGAGTTCACCGACGCCTGGGTGAGCTTCGCAGTGGGACGCAAGGCGTGGGCCTACACCGCCGATCAGCTCTCCACCACCCATCCGATCAGTGCCGACATCACGGATCTGGACGCTGCCAGTCAGAACTTTGACGGCATCACCTACGCCAAGGGCGCAGCGGTGCTCAAACAGTTGGTGCACCACGTCGGGGTGGAGAAGTTCTTCGGTGGGGCACGCAGCTACT
Organism: Cutibacterium granulosum; assembly: GCF_900186975.1. Lineage (NCBI taxonomy): Bacteria > Bacillati > Actinomycetota > Actinomycetes > Propionibacteriales > Propionibacteriaceae > Cutibacterium > Cutibacterium granulosum. The sequence continues at coordinate 162,480 of NZ_LT906441.1, read as the reverse complement.
TCCGCGAAATGGCCTACGGCGCGGCAACTCTCGACGATCTGCTGCGCCACCTGGAGAGGTCGTCGGGTCGGAGCCTGAGCGACTGGAGCGACGCTTGGTTGCGCACCTCGGGTCTGGACACCGTGTTGCCCGAGTTGCACGTCGACGACGGTCGGATCACCGATCTCACCATCGTACGGGACTCAGTGGATGCCCGTACCGGGCAACCCGCCAATCGTCCGCACACCTTGGCAGTGGGGCTGTACAACCTCGATGACGACATGCTCACCCGTAGCGAACTCGTCGAGGTGGACATCACCAGTCCACGGACCCCCGTCAAGGCGGTCACCGGCCATCGTGTTCCCGACCTCGTGCTCATCAATGACGAGGACTTCTCCTACGCCAAGGTCCGGCTGGACGAGGGCGGTACCGATGTCGCCCTGGACCATCTCTCCGATCTGGACGAGCCGTTGACCCGTGCCCTGCTGTGGTCCGTGCTGTGGAACGCCGTACGCGATGCCAAGCTGTCGGTTGACAGCTATCTCAAGGCCGTGGCCAGCCATGCCGGCAAGGAGACTGATCCTGCCATCCTCGGTCAGGTCCTCGGCCAGGCGCGCCAGGCCGTGTCCAGCTACCTGCCTCAGCAGGCCGTGCCACATGCCCGCCATGAACTGGCTGAGCTGGCATGGCGGGAACTTGATGCAGCCGAAGCTGGTTCCGACGTCCAGATCGTCTGGGCCCGCCACGCCCTCGTCGTTGCCGCTGGGGATCCGGCCAGTGCGGCACGGGTCCGTGCCATGGTGGATGGTTCCACGCTGCCCGACGGGTTGAGGATGGGTCCCGATCTGCGATGGGACGGCTGGATCGCCCTGGCGGCCGTGGGGCAGGCCAGCGAGGAGGAACTGGATGCCGAACTTGATCGCGACCACACCAAGAACGGCGTCAACTCCCACCTGTGCGCCATGACAGCACGTCGTGACAACGGTTACGTCCGCGACATGTGGCGCCGACTCATGACTCCCGGCGAACTCACCAACGAACACGTCGACGCCGTCATCGCCGGACTGCGCAAGCCACTGGGCGCAGACCTGTTCTGCGACCTCGACTCCGGCTATTTCGACGATCTGCAGCGGATCTGGGAGCAGTTCCCCATCGAGATGGCGACTCGTCTGGTTGTTGGTCTGTTCCCCTCCGATGATCCGGAAACCAATGCCGAGCAGGCTCAGCAATGGTTGCAGGACCACCCGGAAGCCCCTGGTGGGTTGATCCGCTTGGTGCGGGAACGCCGTGACCTGGCTGCCAGTGCCGCCACGGCTCGTGCCTTCAACGCCGCCTGCTGAAGCTGAGGACGAGGTGTCCTGGCCCCAACTTTCTGGGAGCCGCGCACCGTCCGAGGCCAGAGAGCTTCTGGGCCACACGCCCTTCTGGGGTTCGCGTCGCCGGGCCTGCTGGGAACTGGACCCTCTGAGTCCGCGTCACCGGGCCTTCCGGGAATCGCGTCGGGCTGGCGTGAGAACCTCTGATACCTGACAATGGTTTTCGCACTGGGCGATGATCCCGTGCCGAGCGATGACGCTGGAGCTGACGATGGCTCCAGATGACGGTGACTCGCACTCACCGCGATGCTTGGTTCTGCCGTCCTGCGGCTGACCAGCAGGTCGGCAGGGGGCTGGTGAATTTTTCGTTCTCAGGGAATTCGCCGTAATGTCTACTCAAATGTACCGGCGCACCAGTGCGGCTCGTGACCGGTGAAAGGAGATCATGGTGGATGCACCACAGCCGAACAGGCACACTGGCACCCATCTCGTCGACGCAGCTGACGAGGGTTATCACAAGGGGCTGAAGAATCGCCACATCCAGATGATTGCCCTGGGTGGTTCGATCGGGACCGGGTTGTTCCTGGGTACCGGCGGTCGTCTTGCCCTCGGAGGCCCAGCCCTGGCGTTCTCCTACGCCATCTGCGGCCTGTTCGCCTTCGTCATGGTGCGTGCCATGGGGGAGCTGTCCATGCATCGCCCCTCATCGGGCGCTTTCGTGTCATATGCACGTGAGTTCATGGGTGAGAAGGGGGCCTACGTCACCGGGTGGTTGTTCTTCATCGACTGGGCCACCACCGTCATGGCCGACATCACCGCCGTCGCCCTCTACCTGCACTTCTGGACGTTCTTCCAGCCAGTGCCGCAGTGGGTGCTGGCCACGATCGCCCTGGCGATCGTCTTCTCCATCAACATGGTCTCGGTGAAACTCTTCGGAGAGGCCGAGTTCTGGTTCGCCGCCATCAAGGTGACGGCCATCCTCCTCTTCATGGTGGTGGCGATCTGGGCCGTCGTCACCGGTCACGCCGTGGGCAACTCCCATGCCGGATTCTCCAACATCTCCCAGCACGGTGGCTGGTTCCCCAAGGGCGTGGCTCCGATGCTGACGCTGTCCTTGGGCGTCATCTTTGCCTTCGGTGGCACCGAGATGGTCGGTGTGGCTGCCGGTGAGGCCGAGGAGGCCCGCAAGGTGCTTCCCAAGGCCGTCAACTCAATGATCCTGCGTATCTTCGTGTTCTACGTCGGCTCGATCGTCCTCATGACCCTCGTCCTGCCGTGGACCGCCTACTCGTCCACCGAGTCGCCGTTCGTCACCTTCTTCGCGGGGATCGGCGTGCCCTACGCCGGCGACATCATGCAGATCGTCGTGCTCACCGCAGCACTGTCCTCGCTCAATGCTGGCCTGTACGCCACCGGACGCACACTGCGTTCCCTGGCGGTCGCCGGTGAGGCCCCCAAGGTCGCTGCCAAGCTCAACAAACACGGAGTCCCCGCCGGTGGCATCGCCATCACCGCCTCACTGGGCCTCATCGGAGTGTTCATCAACTACCTGTACCCGTCGAGGGCCTTCGAGGTCGTCATGAACCTGGCTGCGATCGGCATCGCTGGTACGTGGATCTCGATCCTCGCCTCCCACATGGTCTTCGTGCTCAAGGCCCGCAAGGGGGAGGCCACCCGCCCGTCCTTCCAGCTGCGCGGTGCTCCGGTGGCCAATGTCGTGACGATCCTCGTCCTGCTGGGCACGATCGTCGCCATGTGGTTCGAGCCCGAGGTGGGTCGCCCGACGATCTTCCTGTTCCTCGGGGTGTGTGTCCTCATGGTGCTGGGATGGTTTGCCGTGCGCAACCGTATTCGTGGCGATCTGCTCGACGAATTCCTCGACGACGAACTTGACGACGTCAACGATTCCGCGGACCACGGCGAGAGGTGAGGAGGCCAGATGCGTATCTCGGTGCTGTACACGGGTGGCACGATCGGCATGGTGGAGACTCCCCAGGGGCTGGCCCCCGGGGCTGATCTGCAGGGTTGGCTCACCGACCTGCTGGCCGGCACCGATCTGGCCGGACAGGTGGCCGTCACCACCATGGAGCCGCTCGTCGACTCCTCGAACGTCACTCCACTGCTGTGGCAGCGTATCGTCGATCAGATCCGCCGGGACGACGAGTCCGACGGGTTCGTCGTCCTGCACGGTACCGACACCATGGCCTACACCTCGGCAGCCTTGTCCTACGCCCTCACCGATCTCGACCGGCCGGTCGTCGTCACGGGATCGCAGCTTCCGCTGGGCACCCCGAACTCCGATGCCGATGCCAACGTCATGGGGGCACTCGAGGCTGCCAGCAGTGGGAGGCTGCACTCGGTGGCCGTCTTCTTCGACCACGAACTCCTCGACGGTGCTCGGGTGACGAAAGCCTCCTCGTACGACCTGCGGGCCTTCACGTCTCCGAACGTCCCCCTGCTGGCTCGGCAGAGCCCGACGTGGCAGTGGCTGCGTACCCCACAGTCCGGGCAGGGTTGGGGCGAGCCGGGTTCCAGCCGCCCTGCACCATATCGACGCTGTGACGTCCCGGTGTTCTCCATGGTGCCCGGCATGGGGACTGACCGGTTGACGTCCATGCTGCGTCCGCTGCCCCAGGCAGTGTTGCTGCGCGCCTTCGGGGTGGGCAATGTGCCCACTGAGGAACCGGGGCTCATCACAGTACTGGAGCGCACCATCGCTGCCGGGGTACCGGTCGTCGTCGCCTCCCAGTGCTACCAGGCCGACGTCGACCCCAACAGGTATGCCGCCGGTCGTGAGCTGGCCGAGGTGGGAGCCGTTGGTGCACGGGACATGACGGTGGAGGCGGCCTATGCCAAGATCTGTTTCCTCATCTCCCAGGGGTTGCGGGGCGGTGAGTTGGCACGGTGGATTGGTGTCAACATTGCCGGGGAACTGACGAGCTGAGTCGTCGTCCCCATGCCCGCTCGGTGCGACATCTGATTCTTCCCCGTGCATGAATGCATCGGAAAAGCACCCTGCCTTGTGCCAGTGACGTCAATTTTCGATAGATTTGATCCGTGGTAGACACAGTGGATAACGCCGTCGCAACTCCTGACGAAGCTCAACCTTGGCAGGAACTTGGTCTCACCGGTGACGAGTACACCCGTATTCGCGAGATCCTGGGCCGCCGTCCCACCGGTGGCGAGTTGGCGATGTACTCGGTGATGTGGTCCGAGCACTGCTCGTACAAGTCGTCGAAGATCTACCTCAAGAAGTTCGCCGCGCTGCCCCAGCAGACCCCGCGCGGCCCGTTGTTGGCCGGTATCGGCGACAATGCCGGCGTGGTCGACATCGGCAACGGCCTGGCCGTCACCTTCAAGGCCGAGTCACACAATCACCCCTCCTACGTCGAACCCCACCAGGGCGCGGCCACCGGTGTGGGTGGCATCGTGCGCGACATCATGGCGATGGGTGCCCGCCCGATCGGCGTCATGAACGCCCTGGCCTTCGGGCCCCTGGACGCTCCCGACACGGCGCGGGTGCTGCCCGGAGTGGTGTCCGGCATCGCCGACTACGGCAACTGCCTGGGTCTGCCGACCATCGGTGGCCAGACCCTCTTCGACCCCACCTACTACGGCAACCCACTCGTCAACGCCCTGTGCGTCGGTGTGCTGCGTCACGAGGACCTGCAGTTCGCCAAGGCGTCCGGAGCAGGCAACCTCGTCGTCCTCTTCGGAGCTGCGACCGGTGGCGACGGCATCGGCGGCGCATCCATCCTGGCCTCCGACTCGTTCGCCACGGAGGGGGAGTCCAAACGTCCCAGCGTGCAGGTCGGCGACCCCTTCATGGAGAAGCTGCTCATCGAGTGCACCCTGGAGCTGTTCAACGCCGGGGTCTGCGAGGCCCTGCAGGACTTCGGTGCCGCCGGGATCTCGTGTGCCACCAGTGAGCTCGCCAGCGCCGGGGACGGCGGCATGCACGTCGAGCTGGACCGCGTCCCGCTTCGTGACCCGAACCTCGCCCCCGAGGAGATCCTCATGAGCGAGTCCCAGGAGCGGATGATGGCCATCGTCACACCGGCCAACATCGACCGGTTCATGGAGATCTGTGCCCGGTGGGAGGTGCAGGCCACCGTCATCGGCGAGGTCACCGACTCCGACCGGCTGTTCATCGACTGGCACGGCGAGCGAATCGTCGACGTCGACCCGCACACTGTCGCCCACGACGGCCCGGAGCTTCACATGCCCACGGCCCGCCCCGACTGGATCGACGGGGTCAACGCCAATGACGCGAACGCCCTGCCGCGCGACAACTCCGGTGCGGCGATTGCCCACGCCATCACGGCTCTGGCCGCCTCCCCAGCCCTGTGCGACCGGTCCTGGATCACCGACCAGTACGACCGGTTCGTACGCGGCAACACCGTGCTCGCCCAGCCCGAGGACGCTGGCATGATCCGCGTCGACGAGAGCACCAACCTGGGCATCGCCCTGTCACTGGACTCCAACGGACGCTACAGCCTGCTCAATCCGTACCTGGGGGCGCAGCTGGCGCTCTCGGAGGCATACCGCAATGTTGCCGTGAGTGGCGCCTGCCCGATGGCGATCACCGATTGCCTCAATTTCGGTTCCCCGCTGGACCCGGCGGTCATGTGGCAGTTCTCCGAGGCGATCCTGGGGCTGCTGGACGGCTGCCGGGAACTCGAGGTTCCGGTCACCGGAGGCAACGTCAGCCTGCACAACCGTACTGGCGATGAGTCCATCCGGCCCAACCCGTTGGTGGGTGTGCTGGGCGTCATCGACGACGTGCACACTCGTATTCGTGCGGGATTCAGGCACACGGGCGATGCCGTGCTCGTGCTCGGTGAGACCAAGTGCGAGTTGGGTGGCTCGGTGTGGGAGGACGTCCTGCACGACGGCCATCTCGGCGGAATGCCTCCGATGCCGAACCTTGCCGCCGAGAAGGCTCTGGCCACGGTGATGGCCGCTGCGGCGCAGGAGGGGTTGCTCTCCTCGGCACACGACCTGTCCGAGGGTGGCCTCGCCCAGGGGCTGGTGGAGTCGTGCCTGTACGGCGACCACGGCGTCTCGCTCACCTTGGAGGGTGAGCCCACCGTTGAGCTGTTCTCCGAGAGCCCGGCTCGTGCCGTCGTCTCACTGCCCGCCGCCAGCTATGGCCGCTTCGTCGAGCTCTGCCATGACAACGACGTGCCGGTCAACCGAGTGGGCGAGGTCGTCGCCACCGACAAGATCGAGATCCAGGGGCTGTGCACCGTCGATCTGGACGAGGTTCGCGAGGTCTGGGCCGCGACGATTCCTGCCGCGATGGAGCACTGATCTTCCGAGGCCACCGATCCTCGACGTCTCGGGGGATCACGCCCTTTCGGCTCTGGTTTCCGGTGATTCGGCCCGACAGGTTCAGGTTTTGCGCCGTGACGTCTTGAGGATGCACCCGGGACTCGTGTCGCTCCTTCATCGAGTCGAGCATGCGGTCCCCACGTGCAGCGGACGTCAGTCGTAGCCCTCAGCCATGATCAATGTGGCAGACAGTGAGTCGGTCGATGCCCCAATTCCCGTTGCGGTGCAGCAGTTCTTCGTGCGTGTCATGTGTGGCAATCGGTTCAGACTCCTCGTCCCACACCTGCATGCCAACGGCGTAGCCCCTGCGATCAGGTCGTGCAGCACATCGCGGACAACTAAGCTGGCGGCATGGATTTCACTTCTGATCTTCCCGTTCTCCGGGCCAAGGTGGACGAGCTCGCCGACGGGGCCGTCGAGCAGCTGAGCCAACTCATGGCCATCCAGTCCGTCAGCTCCCTCAACCCCGACGGGGTGAACGAGCATGCCCAGGCAGTCGCCGATGCTGCTCGGGCCGCCGGCGCTGCCGACGCCACCGTCGTCAGCGAGGCCGGGGGGTTGCCTGCCGTCATCGCCCATTGGCCGGCCCCCCAGGGTCAGCCGACCATCCTGCTGTACTCCCACGGTGACGTCCAGCCCACCGGGGACGTCTCCCAGTGGCACTCCGAACCATTCGTCGCCACCAAACGCGGGGAGCGCCTGTTCGGGCGCGGAAGTGCCGACGACAAGGGCGGAGTCGTCTCCCATCTCACGGCGCTCAAGGCCTTCGACGGCAACCCGCCGGTGGGTGTCACCCTCTTCGTCGAGCACGAGGAGGAGATCGGCTCGCCGTCCATGACCTCCATCATCGAGGCCCACAAGGACGAGCTCGCCGCTGACGTCATCGTCGTCGCCGACTCGGTGAACTGGGACCAGGGCGAACCCTCGGTCACCACCACCCTGCGTGGAGTGGCCGACTGCGTCGTCGAACTGCGCACCCTGGACCATCCGCTGCACTCCGGGCAGTTCGGTGGTGTCGTGCCCGACGCCCTCACCGCCATGTGCAAACTGCTGGCCACCCTGCACGACGAGAACGGTGACGTCGCCGTGGCGGGCCTGCACAGTGCGGAACCGGCATCCGTGGAGTACCCCGAGGAGCGGCTGCGCACCGAGACCGCGATCCTGGACGGCGTCGACTGGCTCGGCACCGGCAACCCCGCCGACAAGATGTGGACCCGCCCCTCGCTGTCCGTGCTGGCCATCGACGCCACGCCGGTGGCCGAGGCCATCAACATCCTGCCCTCGGTGTGCCGCGCCAAGGTGGGCCTTCGGGTGGCCCCCGGTGGCGATGCCACCCAGGATCTTGAAGCTCTCATGGACCACCTGCGCACCCACGTCCCCTACGGCGCCCAGGTCGAGGTCACCCCGGGGGAGGCGGGCGCTCCCGGCGTCGTGCCGTTCGAGGGGCCCTACGCCGAGATCGCCAACCAGGCATTCAAGGCGGCCTGGGGAACCGAGCCGGTGCAGATGGGCACCGGAGGCGCCATCCCGCTCATCACCGACCTGCAGCACGCCTTCCCGCAGGCCACTGTGCTCGTCACCGCCGTCACCGACCCGGACTCGCGCATGCACGGACTCGACGAGTCACTGCACCTGGGCGACTTCCGCAAGGCGATCCTCACCGAGGCCCTCATCCTGGCCGGCATGGCCAAGTGATCCTGCCCGGGTGATTCTGGATCAGGCTGATCCTCTGACGATTCTGACTCAGGCGGCTCTGATCCAGACGGCCTTGGGTCGCGTGTCACGCGACGAGGTGGCCCAGTGGACCCGCGGGGCCACCAGCCCGGGGCAACAGTGCGGAAGGTCGTCGAATGCAGATGACCTACGACCCCACGGGATCATCGGTCCGACGTCCGTTCTCGACTGGCACCAACCCCGCGACGGGCGTGTCCCATGACTCGTCTCGCTCTTCGCAGGGTGGGGTCCTCGGCACTGGCTGATGATGGTGGTCACACCCGCGTGATGTGTTCACCGGTCGTCACAGCACCAACGGCGCCAACAGGAACCCCAGGATGATCGTTACGATGATCGACACCGTTCCGGGGATGACGAACGGGTGGTTGAGCGGGAACTTGCCCGCCCGAGTCGACCCGGTGTCATCCATCTCGATCGCTGCGACCGTCGTCGGGTAGTTCGGCAGGAGGTAGTAGTTGGCCACGGCGGGGTAGCAGGCGACGAGGGCCACTGCCGGCAGGCCGAGCTTGACCATGAGCGGCATGAACGCCGCCGTCGTCGCCGCGTGGGAGAACATGAGTGGGGCGGCGAGATAGAAGAACACCCCGAGCAGCCACGGCTGCGCCTGCAGCGGACCCTGCAGGGCGGACTTGATGGTGTCCATGTACGCGGTGACGAAGGTGTTGCCCAGCCACGCAAGGCCCATGATGCTGATCGCCGCGCTCATGCCCGAGCGGAAGGTCGACTGAGTGGTGATCGTCGAGGTTGGCTTCCTTGCCAGCAGGCAGACGACGACGGCACATGTGAGCATCATGAGCATGATGGCGGGGCTGGAACCCATGGGCGGATCCTTCACGAGACCCACCTCGGGGCTCGTGAACGTCGCGTAGAGCACGACGAGGATGAGGGTGACGAGGAAGGCGACGAGGCTCGCCACGGCCCCCTTGGGAGCCTTGTAGTCGGCGTTCCCAGTGCCGGGATCCCTCACAAGTCCCTTGGCCATGCGGTCCTTGTATACGGGATCGTCGGCGAGCTCCTTGCCCATGTGTCCGGCGACGGCGGCACCTACGATGGTGCCGATGAAGGTCGTCGGGATGATGATGGCCAGGCACTGCAGGTACCCGACGTGGATCGGTTCGAGGATGGTCGTCAGGGCGATCATCGCCGCGGAGATGGGTGAGGCGGCCACGGCCACCTGGGAGGCCACGACAGCGATGGACAGCGGTCGTGACGGACGCACACCGTGCTGCTTCGACACGTCGACGATGACTGGGATGACGGAGTACGCCGTGTGGCCCGTCCCGCACAGCAGGGCCATGAGGTAGGTGACGACGGGCGCGAGGAAGGTGATGTGCTTGGGGTGCTTGCGCAGGAGTTTCTCGGTGAGGTGGACGAGGTGGTCAATTCCTCCGGCGAGCTCCATGGCGGCGACGGCGCAGATGACGGTCATGATGATCCCGATGACCGACCACGGAATGGCCTTGGTGGAGTCGGTGTGTACTCCCGTTGCGGCCAGTACGAGCACACCTGCCCCGCCGGCGAGGCCGATTCCGATGCCTCCAAGTCTTGACCCGAAGACGATGAACGCGATGACGATGAGCAAGTGGACCCAGAACACGGTGAGTGTCTCCTGACCGTTCGGACGTAGCAGGTGAGAAGCTTCGCAGTGGTGCAGCTCGGAGGTGCCGGGTCTGGCTGCAACCGAAGCAAGTTTCGCGTATAGATACTAGTGGTAGGTACCTGCAGTGCGGCAAGTTGGTTTCGCGCGTTGCCAAGTACGCCTCCCAAGTCGGCTCAGCCCCGCAGGGGGGAAGATGCCCACCTTTGCCACCGATGCCTCGGGACGATTCCGTGTCATGAGTCGGGGCGATCCGCCTCATGGTCTGGGAGATCTACCACGACCGTGGCGGGTGTCCGCGGGGTGTTCGGCGTCAAGGACGATGGCGGGCTCCTCGATTCCAGCGGAGGCGTGTCGGCAGCTACCATGACGACGTCGCCGTAAATTTTGGCGGCAGGGGTGCAGCTGCACATGCGCCAGATCCTCAGCAGGGCGCGGGCAGCAGACTGCACGAGGACGTCAGCAGGGTGGGGAGACGTCGTGCCCACCTCGTCGTCTCGAGAGGACTGCTGTGACCTCCCTGTCGTACCCTGACCTGTTTCGTCTCACTGGCCGTGGATTCGTCGTCACCTCGTTACTGGCTCGGCTGCCGTTGGCCATGAGTCAGATGGGAACCATGTTGCTGGTGTCCAGCCCCTTGGTGGCAGGGCGCATGGGTCCCGGGGGTGCTGCCGCCGGGGCCGTTGCTGCTGCCATCGCCGTCGGTTCCCCGATCGTGGGGGCACTCACCGATCGGCACGGGCAGCGCACCACCCTGCTCGTCCAGTCGATCGTCGCGGGCCTGGGCCTCATCGGTGAGGCCGGGGCCGCCCTGTACGGGGCGGCCTGGCCGGTGATCGCCGCGATCGGCGTCGTCATCGGCCTGTTTCTGCCCCAGGTGGGCACGATGGCGCGCGTGCGGTGGCGTCAGGTCGCAGCACACCATCCGCCAATTCGAGCTGGGGTGTTGGAGACCTCGTTCGCCTGGGAAGGAGCAGTCGACGAGGCCTCCTTTGCCCTGGGGCCAGCCCTGGTGGGCATCCTCGGAGTGATCTTTGGACCGGTACCCGCGCTCATCACCGCCGGTGTCATCCTGCTCGTCTTCGGCAGCTGGTTCGCGGTGCATCCCACCGTTCGGCTCGTCGCACCGCACCCTGCCACCACCGAGCACGCCCAGGGGCGTCTGCTCACCCTCGGCACCGTGCAGACGACGATCGGCATCCTCTTCATGGGGCTGGTCTTCGGCACCGTCCAGACCGGTACGACGAGCTTGGCGACTCAGGCGGGCCAGCCCGGGTATGCCGGACTGCTGCACGCCCTGCTCTCGATCGGGTCGGCCAGTGCGGGTCTCCTGCTTCCCCGGCTGGCCAGGCGTCTTGACATGGTGCGACGCTGGCAGATCTTCGCCCTGGGGCTGGCCGTGCTCTCAGTGCCGCTGCTGTTCGTGCACACATTGGGCAGTGCCGCCATCGTCATGGTGATACTCGGTCTGGCGGCCGCTCCCTACATGATCACCCTGTACTCCAGCGCGGAACGGGTGACTCCGGCCTCCCGGCTGGGCACGGTGATGACCCTGCTCGCCGCGACGACCTCGCTGGGATATGCGGTGGGGGCGGCAGCAGCCGGCCGAATGACCGACCTGCACGGCCCCATGGGCGGCTATGGCCTCACGGTAGCCGTGGGTGCGATGGCATTCATCCATGCCTTGTGTGCTGCCCGGCCGGTTCTGGCGCGGGCCGAGTCCCCGGTGCACATCGACGTGTCGGCGCAGGATTGATCATCCTCGGGCGCAGGCGCCACTCCCGTGCCCGGCTGCGTTGGGTGACGATTTTTGTCAGCTGGTCCCTCGGTTCCTCACTGTGGTGCCTGGCCCCGCTGTCTGGTGTCATTTTTGTCGGTTGAGGTGTTGCATCGTCGCTCATGTGGTCCGTGCTGGAGCGTGGCGTCATTTTTGTCAACCCGTGAGTAGGGGGTTGGCGTGGTGCGCCCTGTCTGGCCGATCCGAGGTCTGGCTGCCCCGGGGTGCGACAGTGGTCCGGGGGTGCGACAGTGGTCCTGAGGTGACGATTTTTGTCGCCACGGGCTCTGTGCTGCTGTGGTGTGTCGAGGCTTCTCGGGCTGACATTTTTCTCATCACGGGTCTTGTGTCGTCGCTGCAGTGCCGAGGTACTTCAAGTTGACATTTTTGTCAGTTCGAGGACCTGTACCGCTGCTACGGTGCAAGACGGCCGTGGGGTGACGATTTTTGTCACAGGATGTCATGAATCATCACAGGTGTGGCTCGGCCGTGTGTCTGGTGACAAAAATGTCGCCAGACACACGAACCTCTGCCTCGTGGTGTCCAGTTGTTCCAGGCAGGGGCTGCTTCAGTCAAGACTGCTCCAGTCAGGGGCTGCTCCGGAGCCGGGCAACTTCCGACAGGGCTGATCCGGAGCCGGGCCCGGTCGTGGCTGTTCATCGGTGGCTCGCGGCCTACCGGCGCGAGAATGGTGCAGGTGCGATAGGGTGGACAGGTGAACCGTGCTGACGGAAGGCTCACTGCAGACCTCGATCCCTTCGACCATGGCCCTCAGGACGAGTGTGGTGTCATCGGTATCTACGCCCCCGGTGAGGACGTTTCCAAACTCGTCTACTTCGGCATGTACGCCCTGCAGCACCGCGGGCAGGAATCTGCCGGTATGGCGGTCTCGGATGGTAGACGAACCATGGTCTTCAAAGACATGGGGTTGGTCTCGCAGGTGTTCGACGAAGCGACCCTGAACTCCTTGGCGGGGCACCTGGCCATTGGCCACACCCGCTACTCCACCACCGGCTCGAGCGTGTGGGACAATGCCCAGCCAACGTTCCGGTCCATGCCAGACGGCGGTGGACTGGCTCTGGCGCACAACGGCAATCTCACCAACGCCGATGAGCTCGAGCAGCTCATCGCCCAACGCAATCCGGAGGGCACCGTCCCGCACAAGGAGCGCATGGACTCCTCCAACGACACCTCCTTGGTGACGGCACTCATGGCCACCTACGACGGTTCGGTCGAGCAGGTGGCCGCGCAGGTGTTGCCCAGGCTGCGTGGTGCCTTCAGCCTCGTCCTCATGGACGACAACACCCTGTACGCCGCCCGCGACCCCCAGGGCATCCGCCCGCTCGTGTTGGGGCGTCTGCAGAACGGCTGGGTCGTCGCCTCCGAGACGGCAGCCATCGACATTGTCGGCGGCACCTTCGTGCGTGAGATCGAACCCGGCGAGATGGTGACGATCGACGAGGCCGGGCTGCGCACTCGGCGATTCGCCGAGGCCCGACCCAAGGGCTGCATCTTCGAGTACGTCTACCTGGCTCGCCCCGACACGGTCATCTCGGGGCGCCGGGTGCACAACGTGCGCGTCAAGGTGGGCAAGATCCTTGCCCAGGAGGCTCCGGCAGACGCCGACCTCGTCATCCCGGTGCCGGAATCGGGCACGCCGGCGGCGATCGGGTATGCCGACGAGTCGGGCATTCCCTACGGCATGGGACTGGTGAAGAACAACTACGTCGGGCGTACCTTCATCCAGCCCTCCCAGACCCTGCGCAACCTGGGTATTCGTCTCAAGCTCAACCCGCTGCGTGACGTCATCTCGGGCAAGCGCCTGGTCGTCGTCGACGACTCGATCGTGCGTGGCAACACCCAGCGTCAGCTCATCCGCATGCTGCGTGAGGCCGGTGCCAAGGAGGTGCACGTGCGCATCTCGTCCCCGCCGGTGCAGTGGCCGTGCTTCTACGGCATCGATTTCGCCACCCGGGCCGAACTCATCGCCCCCGGCCTGAGCATTGACGAGATCTGCCGGTCCATCGGCGCGGACTCCCTGAGCTACATCAGCCTGGACGGGCTCACCCGTGCCACCCACGTGCAGCCCGACGAGCTGTGCCGGGCCTGTTTCGACGGCGTCTATCCGGTGGACGTCCCCAAGGGATCGCAGGCCATGCTCGCCGACGCCACCCTTGACCCCCATCAGCCCACCCCGAAAGACGAGGACTGACCAGTCATGACCCACGAAACCGCGTATGCCCGCGCCGGCGTCGACATCGCTGCAGGTGACCGCGCCGTCGAGCTCATGAAGGAGCATGTGGCTGGTACCAGGCGCCCCGAGGTGCTGGGCGGTCTGGGGGGATTCGCCGGCTTCTTCGATGCCGCGGCGTTCAAGGACTACCGACACCCGGTGCTGGCCACCTCGACGGACGGGGTGGGCACCAAGGTGGACATCGCCCGTCGGATGAAGGTCTACGACACCATTGGTTTCGATCTCATGGGCATGCTCGTCGACGACCTGGTCGTGGTGGGCGCCGAGCCGCTGTTCGTCACCGACTACATCTCGTGCGGCCACGTGGATCCCGAGGTCATCGCCTCGGTCGTCAAGGGGATCGCCCAGGCCTGTCAGAAGGCTGGATGTGCCCTGCTCGGCGGAGAGACCGCGGAACATCCCGGGTTGCTCGCTCCCGATGAGTTCGACGTCGCTGGAGCCACCACAGGTGTCGTGGAACGCGACGAGATCCTCGGCCCCGAGCGTATTGCCGAGGGCGACGCGCTCATCGCGGTGGCCTCCTCGGGGCTGCACTCCAACGGCTACTCCCTGGTGCGTCACGTCCTGCTGGAGCAGGCCGGCTGGACGCTGGACCGTCACGTCGACGAGCTGGGACGCACCGTGGGTGAGGAGCTCCTGGAACCGACGATCGTCTACGCCGCAGACCTGCTCGCCCTGGCCCATCACAGCGAGGTGCACGCCATGTGCCACGTCACCGGCGGCGGACTGGCCAACAACCTGGCCCGCGTCATGCCCAGCCACCTGACGGCCACGATCGAACGATCCACCTGGTCCCCGGCCCCGATCTTCCGGCTCGTCCAGGAGGTCGGAGCCGTCTCACAATCTGATATTGAGGAAACCCTCAACATGGGCGTCGGAATGGTCATCGCCCTGCCGGACGATCAGGTGCCCGAAGCCCTGGAGTTCCTGGCAGGACGTGGCCTCACCGCATGGCAATGCGGCACCGTGGCCTCCCGCGAGAGCTCCGACGTACCTGCTGTCTCGCTGCTCGGTGGGTATTCCATGGACTGATGCGTCAACCTTTTGCGCTCAGGTGAGGGGTGTGCTTTGGCACTGACCCGTCGCCTCCGGTAGCCTGTGTCTCACGACAGTAATAGGACCTACGGCGGCAATGCCGCGATGACAAGCGAGGGGGTCGACCCATATGGGGCGCGGCCGTGCAAAGGCGAAACAGACCAAGGTCGCTCGCGATCTGAAGTACCGTTCGGTGAACATGGATCTGGAATCCTTGGAGAGAGAACTTCGAGGTGATCGAACCCATGAACAGACTCACCACGACGATGACGGATTGTCCGACGAGTACGCCGATCTTGCCGAGAAGTACGCACACTACGGTGAGGACGACTGAACTCAACCAGCCATGACTGGTGCTCAGCAGCGGTTGGCCCGACAAGGCCAACCCTGCTCTTTCACTGTGGTGAACCTATTCCTTCAAGTGGGTGAGCGTTGTGGACTGGCACCCGGATCGTGTTGTTCCGGGGTTCCACTGCGCCGTCATGGGTCTGCCCCATGCGCGCAAGGTCCCCGGTGATCCGGACGGTGAACTGACGGCCACCATGGTGGCCAGATGCTCCCAGCCACAGCAGCAGCGTGCAGTGCTGTACATCCATGGCTGGTCCGATCTGTTCCACCAGGCCCAGCTGGCAGCTGAGGTCGAGTCATGGGGTGCAGACTTCCATGCTCTCGACCTGCGTCGGTACGGACGCAACATCGTGGCGGGGCAGCGCTCTGGCTGGATCGACGACCTCGGCGAGTACGACGAGGAGATCGACGCAGCGATGGGCGCCATCCTCGCCGATCATGACTCCGTGACCCTCATGGGACACTCCACCGGCGGCCTCATTGCCTCGCTGTGGGCAGATCGACACCCACACACCGTCGACGGGCTCATCCTCAATTCCCCGTGGCTCGACATGCAGGGGTCGGCCATCACCCGATCAATGATCAGTGCCGCGAGCAGAACCATGTGCCGGGCAGATCCCGATGCGGTGATCAGACACTCCGAGCGCGACAACTTCGGCCGGTCGATACGCAGGGCCGATGGGGGAGAGTGGGACATTCCCGAGCTGAAGAATCCCCAGGACGCGCCATTCAAGGTACGAGCTGGGTGGCTCGCCGCCATCGTCTCCGGGCAGGAGCGAGTACGTGCCGGGTTGAGCATCGACGTACCGGTGCTGTGCCTCATGTCGGCGCGCAGCGACCTGTCGACGACCTGGAACGAGGACATGCGGCACGTTGACACCGTTCTGGACGTGGAGCGGTTGGCCAGCGCAGCGGTACATCTGGGTGCCCACGTCACCGTGGCACGCATCGACGGTGGCCTGCACGACCTCGTCCTGTCCGAGGAGCCTGTCCGCGCCGAGGTGTTCGAGCAGATGCGCACCTGGCGAGACGCCTGGGTGACTCCCCATTCTCGGACCCGCGCTGTGGACCATTGCAAAAAGGATTGAGCTCTGCGAGAGTTGATCTGCTGGACGCAGGGGTTCAGAGGCCGTCCGTGTGCGTGGATGCTCACGATGAGGACGGTCCCACTGCTGATGTGAGGTAACGATGAACGGTAAGAAGATCGGGGCACTGGCTACCGCGGCAGCCATTCTGCTGACGGGTTGCGGCTCCAACGGCGACGGGAGTGCTGACGACAAGTCGTCGGATCAGGTGGCGTCGTCCCCCAAGGCAGGCGGTGCCGGCGGCGAGGTGGGCGTGTTCACCTGGTGGGCCGACGGATCGGAGAAGAAAGGCCTGGACGCTCTGGAGAAGTCGTTCAAGAAGCAGTACCCGAACGACACATTCGTCAACCTGGCGGTTGCTGGTGGATCCGGGTCCAACGCCAAGGCCAAGCTGGCCTCCGACCTGCAGAACGGCAACCCGCCCGGCTCCTTCCAGGGACACGCTGGTGCCGAGCTCACCGACTACATCGACAACGAGCAGATCGAGCCGGTCGACGACCTCATCAAGGAGCTGGGTGGCGACTCCGTGCTCCCCAAGACCCTTCTGGATCGTCTCACGGTGGACGGCCACATCTACTCCGTGCCCGTGGACATCCACCGCTCCAACGTCGTGTGGGCCAACACGGCGGCGCTGAAGAAGGCTGGCATCAAGGACACCCCGTCCGACGTCAAGAGCTGGCTCGCCGACCTGCAGAAGGTCAAGGATTCCGGGGTGGCCACTCCGCTGTCCATCGGTGGTACGTGGACCCAGACCGAGTTGTTCGAGTCGATCCTCATGGCCAACCTCGGTGCCGACGGCTACTCGGCACTGTTCACCAAGGACGGCAACTGGGGCAGCCCGGAGGTCAAGGCCTCCATCGAGGACTTCAAGAAGGCTCTGAGCTTCGCCAACACCGCCTCTGACGGGGACGACTGGCCAGCTGCCACCGACATGGTGTCCGACGGCAGCGCTGCCTACAACATCATGGGCGACTGGGCGGTGGCCGAGTTCGACTCCAGGAACAAGACCTTCGGCAAGGACTACACCGCCTTCGCCCTGCCCGGCAAGGAGGACGTCTACGGGTTCCTGGCCGACTCGTTCACCCTGCCCACCGGCACCAAGAATCCGGAGGCCACCAAGGACTGGCTGCGGTTCGTGGGTTCCAAGGACGCTCAGTCCACCTTCAACCAGATCAAAGGATCGATCCCCGCTCGTACCGACGTCTCCCCAGATGGTTTCAACGCGTACCAGCAGAAGGCCATGAAGGATTTCAAGGAGAAGAAGATCGTCTCCTCGATCGCCCACGGGGCTGCCGTTCCCCTGGCCTGGAGCTCAGAGATCAACACGGCGATGAGCAAGTTCCACCAGGACAAGAACACCGACAACTTCGTCTCGGCCCTGGTGGCTGCGCACGACAAGTACGCCATGTGAGTCTGCTCGCTGGACAGCTTCAGGCAAGAGCCAGGCCACGTGAGGCGGACTCGTCACACATGGGTGAGTCTTCGCCCCGCAACCAGTCGATCTGCGGGCCAGCCTCGTGGTTGACGGTTGCCTGCCAGCCACCGACCGGGATCCCGTGGCGATTCACGCTCTGGCGACCTCGTCACCGGGGCAGTGGGAGAATCGATCTGTTGGTGGTGCCTCGGGCATCCTCGAGGCACCACCTGATGAGTTCTCAGCCCGGCTTGGCTGGTGCGGGTTTTGCCGATCCATGACGGTGCCGGTCCAGGGTGCCCGAACAAAGACGTTCGCAGGGTCCGTGATGTGTTGTGGACGCAGGTGTCCACGAGGGGAAAGAGTGTAATGCAAAGAGTGAAACGTTGGTTGCCCAGTTTCCTGTTCGTTCTGCCATCGATCATTCTGGTCGGTGTCTTCGTCTATGGATTCATCGGCAAGAACATCGCCACCTCGCTCGCACGAGTGACGACGCGGTCAGGTCGGGTGAAGGCACCAGGGGGTTGGGGCAACTACGCTGCCCTGTTGTCCGATGATCGCTACCTGCACTCGTTGTGGAACCTGTTGGTCCTCACCGTGGTGTTCGTCGTGGGAACGATGATCTTCGGTCTGCTGTGGGCCTTGCTCCTGGAGAAGGGAATACCGGGGGAAGGGCTGTTCCGCTCGATCTTCCTCTTCCCCATGGCAGTGTCATTCGTGGCGGCCGGCGTCATCTGGCGGTGGCTGCTCTCGCCGGCCCAGGGGGATCAGGCAGTCGGACTCAACCAGTTGTTCCAGATCATGGGACTGCCCGGACTGCAGTCCACGTGGTACTCCGCCGGCAAGTTCAACATGGCGGCCATGGCGATCCCGGCCATCTGGCAGCTGTCGGGTTACATCATGGCTTTGTTCCTTGCCGGGTTCCGGGGAATCTCGGAGGATCAGCGTGAAGCGGCTCGCGTCGATGGAGCCAGCGAGTTCAAGCTGTACTGGCACGTACTCTTTCCGCAGCTGTCGCCGATCGCGTTGAGTGCACTCATCATCGTCGGCCACATGTCCATGAAGATGTTCGATCTCATCTACGCCATTGCCGGGCAGAGCTCGTTCACCACCGAGGTGCCCGCCACCTTGATGTGGGTGCAGATGTTCCAGCTCAACAACCCGACGATGGCGGCCGTCAATGCAACGCTTCTGCTGCTCATCGTCGCCGTGGTCGTGGTGCCGTACCTCGTCTACACCAACCGCACCGAGAAGGGAGGACGCTGATGAACACCGCCGCTGTGGAATCTGAGACGCTCAGTCCCGCGTCTGACCGGCACACAAGCAGCAAGGCTCATGGTAAACACAAAAACCACGGACCGGGCAGGGTACGCAGCTCCACCACGGCGCACCGAGCATGGACCGGGCTGCGGTACGTGCTGCTCGTCTTCTTCTCTGTGCTCGTGCTCACACCGCTGTACGCACTACTGGTGACGAGTTTCAAACGACCATCGGAGTATTCCCAGTCCACGGCCTGGAAGCTGCCCTCGACGTGGTCGGTGGAGGGCTGGCAGTCTGCTTGGCACGTCCTCGCCCCGGCGTTGGGACGTTCCCTCGTGCTGGCAGTCGTCGCTGCCGTGCTGTCGGCAGTCCTCGGCTCCCTCAACGGTTACATCTTCGCGAAATGGAAGTTCCCGGGATCGCACGTCATCTTCGTGCTGTTCCTGTTCGGAATGTTCATCCCCTACCAGGCGATCATGATCCCGCTGTCCGGCATGATGCTCGACGTCCAGGCGAGTGCTCCGTGGTTCGCAGGTATCCCGACGTTGATCCTGGTGCACATCGTCTACGGCATCCCGATCTGCACGCTGATCTTCCGCAACTACTACGCGACAGTGGTGCCCACCGAGATCATCGAGGCGGCTCGGGTGGATGGAGCCAACACTTTCTCGACGTACAACAGGGTTGTGCTGCCGGTGTCGGTTCCGGGGTTCATCGTGACGTTGATCTGGCAGTTCACGAGTGCGTGGAACGACTTCATCTTCGCGTTGTTCCTCACCAACCAGAACAATGGCCCGGTGACGTTCGGGCTCAACGCCCTGGCATCGGGCCAGAACCCCAACTACCCGC
Source organism: Cutibacterium granulosum (assembly GCF_900186975.1). Lineage (NCBI taxonomy): Bacteria > Bacillati > Actinomycetota > Actinomycetes > Propionibacteriales > Propionibacteriaceae > Cutibacterium > Cutibacterium granulosum. The sequence continues at coordinate 142,498 of NZ_LT906441.1, read as the reverse complement.
AGATCATGGCAGGTGTGCTGGTGGCGTCGTTGCCCACCCTCATCGTCTACATCGCCCTGGGCAAGTACTTCGTGTCCGGGCTCATGAGTGGCTCGGTGAAGTGATGTGGACGAGTTTCATGTTTTCCAGCACGGTGAGAAGATCGTAGCGGTGATGTCACATGTCTGGCAGATTGGATTGCGCAAACCATCGGTGAAGAAGTCGGTCAGGGCACGCACCACGGGACGCGTCAAAAGGTCTGTGAAAGGCGCTGTCATCCCGTGGTACGGCAAGAAAGGCGTTGGGTTCGTCAAGAGTCCCAAACGATCGGTGAAAGGTGCGATCTACCGTCGCACGACGTTCGGGTGGCGCGACCCGTTCAGGTGAGTCGAGTCTGAGCTTGATGCAATGTGTCTGCCTGCGTCGATCCCACGGTGCTCACCGGGTTCTTCTTCCGTAGTCGTTGAAGAAGAGTGTTGCCGAGAATGCGATGAGGGCACCGATCATCGGCACAAGCATCGACTGCCCGAATCCACGGGCGAGGTTCGGAGCTGCCGAGGTGCGCCAGTCGAGGGTCGTGGCAATGATCGCTGAGCCGATGACCTGTCCGATCTGCCGTGTCGTGTTGTAGACGCTGGAGCCTGCCCCAGCGTCCTCGTGAGCCAGATCATGGCTCGTCGTCCACGAGATCGGTGGCCACACGAAGGCGCTTCCCACTCCCATGAGGGTGGTGACGAGTAGGAACACCCGCAGGGGCGTCGCATCCGTCATGAGAGCCAACCACAGCAGGCAGACGGTGGCCACGGCGCTCGTGCCGAACGCCCCGACTCGCCCGGAACTCCTGCGCTGGACGATACGTCCGGCCACGGGGGAGAGCAGTACTGAGAACAGCGAGGCCGGGATGAGCAACAGAGACGCCTTGGTGGGCGTCAACCCACGTGCCTGCTGCAGGTACATGGTGGGGACGAGGGTGACGGCTGGCACGTAGGTGCCCACGAAGGCCACCGCCAGGATCCCCAGACAGAAGTTGTGTTCCCGAAAGAGCCGCAACGGGATGAGTGGCTGACCTGCAGTTCGCCCTAGGTGCCCCTGCCAGAGGAGGAAGACGATCATGGTCACCACTCCGAGACCAATGAGCAGTGGTACGGAGATGACGCCACGGATGGCTCCCCAGTGGTAGGTGCGTCCTTCCTGGATGCCGAAGACGATGAGGGTCATGGCGATGCCCGACAGCGCCACTCCCACCCAGTCGATGCGGGTGGTGGTGTGCGGCAGTCTCGGCATGGCGCGCATCGTCTGCCACAGTCCGATGGCGGCGATGGGCAGGTTGATGAAGAAGATGGAGTGCCAGCCAAAGTGGTCAATGCACACCCCGCCCAGGATGGGGCCGATGAGGGTGGCCGCCCCCGACGTGGCGCTCCACAGCCCCAGGGCACGGCCGCGCTCCTGGGGTGGGAACAGCTGGGTGATGAGCGTCATCGACTGCGGTGCCATGAGCGCCGATCCGAGCCCTTGGCACACCCGGAAGGCGATGAGCATGCCGACGTTGACGCACAGCCCACTGCCCAGGGAGGCGAAGGTGAAGACGAGCATCCCGATGACGAAGATACGACGGGTGCCGAATCGATCACCGAGGCGTCCGGAAATGATGAGGGGGATGGCATAGGACAGTAGGTATGCGGTGTGTACCCACATCGTGCCGACGAGGCTGGCGTGCAGTCCCCGCGTGATGGCAGGCATGGCTGTCGCGACGGTGCTGAGATCCACCAGACGCATGAACAGGGCGATGAGCAGGGCGCTCAGGGCACCCCAAGCTCTGTGGGTGGTGACGACGTCGCCGTTGACGTCATATGGTCTGGATCCCGGTGCAGAACTGTGTGCCTGGGTTGAGGATTCTTGCTGGGCACAGGTCATGGCCATGTGAAAAACTCTTTCAAAGAGGCGCGGTACTGGCGTGGCGCACTTGCCAGGCTGCTCACCCGTGTGAGCAACGCGCATCAGCATACACATGGTTGTGCGAATGGTGCTGGTCGTGGTGCGCACCGGATGATGGTGCGAGCGGTGAGTGTGGTCCGCCGCTCACCGGGGTGGGGCTCGCCGGAACTTGCCAGGGCTCATCCGGTTGGCATGTTCTGACAGCCGTCATTGATGTTCCGAGATCGGTGTCTCTCGGCTGGCGGCACCTTTTTGGGCCGGTCCTCCTTCGGACTGCTCTTGGCGCCTTTGCTTCGCAAGTGCACATTCCTCGTCACGTCGGGGCGTGCCAGACACGAAAAAAGCCCCGACACGGGGCTGTGGTGGCCGGGACCGGGATCGAACCGGTGACCTTTCACTTTTCAGGCGAACGCTCGTACCAACTGAGCTACCCGGCCATCTGCATCTCGTGGAGACCACTCAACACAAAAGCGGTGACTCTCATCACCGCTTCCGCGACCCCGATGGGACTTGAACCCACGACCTCCGCCGTGACAGGGCGGCGCGCTAACCAACTGCGCTACGGGGCCTCATCTCTCCGATGTCCACGAGGACTTCGAGGAGTTTCGACCGCTGCTCTCCAGCAGCTCGAATAGCTTAGCAATAGGGAGGCGTAAAAGTGAAATCGAGGGAACGTGTTGATAAAAAATTGCTCTGACTAGGCACTTTGCTCTCCTGGAGCGAGTCTCGTGGCGGCCGCGCAATTCGCCAGAAGCGAACTTCCTGTATCGGCGCATCTCGGGACCGAACAGTAGGGAAGGTGCAAACATCGTCAGATGTCTGGGTGAGCCGCATGGCCACTGGATGGGGGCGCACCGTCATCACCCCATGCCCTGAGGTGGGTGGCACGGTGCAGCGAGGTGGGTGGCACGGTGCAGCGAGGTGGGTGGCACGGTGCAGCAAGTTCTGGGTGCATGGCCTGCCGGGGCAGTCCCACCCTGGTCAATGTGAGAAAAACCGCAGCGATCGTGGTTGCGGCAGTGGTATCCCGAACGGGATTCGAACCCGCGTTGCCGCCTTGAAAGGGCGGTGTCCTAGGCCTCTGGACGATCGGGACAAGGCGCAGGACCTCATACTAGCGGTCGCCGAGCATCCGTGCGAAATTCCAGACGATGGTCTCCTCGTGGGTCTCGTCGTGCAGCATCATCGTGGCCGTCGAGGTCCTGGCTCTGTGGGGTGTCGCTGAGACCCATGTGTCCGGCCGACCATTTCCATGGGGCTCTGGGCTGTGCGAAGGCTGTGCGGGGCTGGTGGCGCGCTCGCAGCCTTCGCGAGTGACGAGCATGGGAACGGTCGGCTCGGCCAAGCGCATTCTCACGGCCAGTACGGGGGCAGTACGGGGGTGGGGGCACGAGTCGTGCCTCCACCCCTGCGAGGCATCAGTCCCAGATCGTCGTGATGTGTACGTGATCCATGTGGTTCGCGGTGTCCCCACCACGATCCTCCATGTGACGCCATCCCTCGGAGTCGCGGGCGACACTCCAGATCTGCTGGTGGAAGATGATGTAGCTCACTCCCAGCTCACTGGCGTGAGCCTGGTAGTACTTGGCCATCTTCCAGCCCAGCGCCTCATTGCTCTTGTAGTTGGGGAGCATGAGGTCGATTGCGTGACCACTGGGATGATCCGGGTAGGGATCGTGGGGCCGCACACCGTAGATCGTGGTGATCTGCGAGAAGTTCTGGAGCACGTTGTTGACGATTCCCTTGGCGCTCGGACGCAGTCCCGACAATCCCTCGGATCCACCGGCCATGAGCTTGTTCCAGTTGCCCGGGCTGCTCGGGGTGCTGGCTTTGCCGGACTTCGCCTTCTTGGGGGCAGCAGGTTTGGTGGCGCTGGGTTTGCTGGCCGTGCCGGGCTTGTTGGCGGACAGCCACTTGCTGGTGACCCAGCGGGTCTGCCCCCGGTAGACGATCTGGGAACGACCATTGGCGGTGACCCCCGTGATGCTCAGGGCAGTGCCGGTTGCCACCTCGCCCACGGTCCGGGAGGAGGATCCCGAAGCGGTGCGGATGTCCAACGCAGTGGTGGCGTAACGCACACCAGTGACCTTGGGGGTGGCAGGGGTGCTCGGTTTTGCCGGTTTGGCCGGTGTGGTGGGACGTGCGGGCTTCGCGGGGGTGCGCGGCTTGCTTGGTTTCGGCTTGGAGCTGCCGACCGGTGTCAGGTATTTGGCGTTGACCCAGCGGGGGCGTCCTCGCCAGATCACCTCAGCCATCCCGTTGGCCCTGCGGCCGGTGACGTCGAAGATGGTGCCGGAAGGAGCGTCACCCTCGGTGCCGAAATGGTTGGTGAACGACGTGCGGATCATGAGAGCCGTCGTGCCGCGGGCCTGCCCGACCACTGGACGTACCACGGGTTTGGCCGGGGTGCTCGGCTTGGTCGGCGTGGCGGGGTGTGCGGGCTTCGCTGGTGTGCTGTGCTTCGCAGACTTGGTCGGCGTGGGCTTCGCTGGTGTATTGGGCTTCGCAGGTTTGGCTGGTGTGCGTGGCTTGGCCTGCCTGTTCGGCTTCGTCGACTTTCCAGGTGTACTGGGTTTGGTCGTTCTGCCGGGCTTGGCCGGAGAGTTGTGCCTGGCTGGACGGTGGGCATTGACGGACGTCAGGTATTTGGCGTTGACCCAGCGGGGGCGTCCCTGCCAGATCACCTCGGCAAGACCGTTGGCGGTGCGGCCGGTGACGTCGAAGATGGTGCCGATGGGGGCGTCACCCTCGGATCCGAAGTGGTTGGTGTAGGAGCTGCGCACCATGAGCACTGCCGTGCTGCGCTTCTGCCCGATCACCGGACGCACCACGGAGTTCGACACCGGGGCAGCCTTGGGCACTCCGGGTGATGGGCGCAGGGTGACGTGGGTGTTGCTTGGGCTGGCAGCAGAGGAGTCACGCAGGTACCGGGTGGCGACGTAGGCAGTGTGTCCTTTCCATGTCACCTGGGTCCAGCCGTACTTGGTACTGCCAATCTGCCGGGCAGTGTGTCCTGGGTACAACACTCCCAAGATCTTGTAGGAGGTTCCCGGGCCGGATCGCACGTTGACGGCCGTGGTTGCCATGACGGTTCGGCCCTCGGCGTGTGCCAGTTGGGATGTTGGGAAGCCGAGCCCAGTCGTGACGAGCCCTGCAGATGCAAGTGCGGTCGCGCTGAGTCGGACGGGGCGAGACAAACCCATGAGCGTGCTCCTCCTTCATGTAAGGGCGTGGATCCTGTGTCGCGATGCTCCTTGGGTCTTCCTCGGGTACACGACCCACCCAAGGTGTGTGTCGTCGGCGGGACCAAATGTAAATCGTGTGTTGCGCCATGGGGAGTCGAGGTTGAGGGTTGTGGGCAGGTTGTCAACTTGACGCGCCGTGGTCTGACGTGACGGTTGTCCAGATCATGCTGCTGACTGGGCGGGGAATGTGAAAGCCGCTGACTAGGACAGATGTCAGCCGAATGTCGCGCAGGGTGTGCTCCAGCGGAACATGGAGAGGCAATGACACGAAGATATTTCGCTATTAGAGGAATGCGGTTGTGGTTGAGGGTTTGTCGAGTCGAGGGCGTAATCGGGCAGGTTCTCGTGTCACCCATCCCCCGGGCTGGGCTCTGTGTGCGGTGGGGCTGGGGGCCGTGGTGAGGATGCTCCTGCTGCTTTCGTTCGAAGACGTGATGTCGTCTCGTTGCTCGCACGATCCGCCGGTGTGTATCCACCTGCGGAGGGAGGCAGAGGTGTCACACGCGTTTCGCCGCGCGGAAGATCTCGAATACTTGTCATATTTTGTTAGGAGACTTGAGTACTTCGATGGTTTTGAGGCAAACTATGCTCCGGGAGGTGCATCGTGGACATTCAGAAAATCTCACACCGAGTACGCGGTGCTGGTGCTGGAGTGGTGGCGTTTGTCGTCGCCATGGCGGGAATCACGACGAGCGCCGCATACGGGCAACAGGCTGACACCGGTGAATCGGGATCTGCAACATCGAATGCCGTGACCAGCGCTGCGCCATCTGCGAGTGCTGGTGTGTCATCCCATGAGCTCGACGTGACGCCAGCGCAGGCTGACCGGATGCTCAATCCCGATTGGTCGACCACCGGGGCGATGCCAACTCCGAGGGGAAGGGCGAGTTCCAAGCCCTTGGTGAGCACGAGCAGTGCTGGGGCATCTGCTTCCTCTACGCCCCCCGCGTCTGCGCGTAATGGTGCGGAAAGATCGGTGGCAAGTCACCCGAGCACTTCCCCGGTGGCCGGGATGCGCGCTGCAGCCAGCCCAACCGAGGAAGTGGAGCACGTGGTTGCGGCAAATGCGTATTTCGGTGGTTACCGCTCCCAGGACAGGAACGACGCCTACAGCTGTGATACCGGATCATGGCAGATACAACCAGTCGAGCAGAACACGTCAAGGATTCCCGAAGATACCGATGTCCGGGCGTTCTCCATGGTCGTCTACGACGCATCCGGCATCTCCTTCCCACAGATCGATGGTGCCTCCGTGCGCGTTGAGGGCAGGGGAGCCGATATCGATTCCCACACCACCGTGACGGTGGAACGTAAACACGATGATCAACTGAAGGCTGAGGTCATTACCTTCAGGTTCAACCCGGCATTCCAGCTCTCCGGTACCCGACTTACCCCCGAGAGCAAACTTCGGATGTACTTGGATGTCAAGGCACCGTTGTCCGGTTCGTGTGCGCAGCAGAGCGCGGCAAGCAAGGCAATCGTCGACAAGGCCACGTCTGGTGCGTCCGCCGAACAGGGGATCGGGGCCTACTGGGCCTACGTTGATCACCCCGCTTCACCTGTGGATGGTATGGATCCCGATGACGTCCCCGCCGGCCAGACGGCTACGTTGCGGGTACACGTCGCTGGGGTGCGTAGTGCAGGTGGGGATGCACAACCACTGGCGGGTGTCAAGTTGCATCTGTACCGCAACGACAACCCGAAGGTCATCCAAGATCCCGGGGTAGTCCAGCAGGCTCCGGGCAGTTACCACTGGGGAGTCCCCGGGGCACGTCTTGAGCGTCCGTACGCGAGTTGTGTGTCGGACGCCAGCGGATACTGCACCTTCACTGTGCCCGCCCCGGCTGAGGGGGGACAGGGCACCTACTACTGGGTGGGCCAAGAATCAGCTCCGGACGGCTGGCACACTATCGACACCTTGCGGGTGGGCTTCTCGGGCGGTACTGTCCCCGGCTGGCTCGGTTCCCATGGACCAAGTGAGCTCTTGGACTATGCCTATCGCACACCGGAGATGTTCGCAGGCATGACGGCCACTTCGGGCGATCAGAAGAAAGGTCTGGATTCGTTCGAGAACAGGAACGGATTCATGAATTACGACTCGGCGTCGTACGTGAATCCACTCATTTTTGGTGACGGTGCAGAAGGCATCACCAATGCGCGATCGTCCTCCACCCACATGGTGGTGGTCAAGGACAATCCCGAGCTGCGTTCCAAGTGTGGGTTGAAGATCCAAGTTCTTGCGGACTACTCAACGAGTCTGGACACCAACAAGGCGATAACCAGATACAAGGACGAGTTGGAGACGTTCGTCAATTCGTTGGTGGGTACTGGAACCCAGCTCAGCTTCATCCCCTTCACAGGTAGCGCGCACACGGGACCACAGGCCGTAGTAGATCCCGTGGAGGTCAATGAGGCCAATGCCAAGAAGATAAGTGGGAAGATCCAGGGCCGTGGGACCTCTGGTGACACGAACTGGGACGATGCGTTGCGTCAGACGGTTGACTACAACTCGTCCCACCCCGATGCGCCCTACGACGCCGTGTTGATGATCACGGACGGCAATCCGACGCGTTCATCCGAGAAAGGCCAACGAGGTGAAGGGAACTCGACCGATTTCGCCGTCGTTGAGAATGCCATGATGACTGCAAATGCCATCAAGGCGCAGGGCACGCGTGTGTTCGCCATTGGTGTGGAGTCCATAGTCAACGGTGGTGGAGCGGATTCTGCTTTCAACATGAAGGCGATCTCCGGTGAGACTGGTAACTCATACAGCAACATTCCCCAAGGTCAGGCTGCCAAGCAGGATTACATCATGGCCAGTCATCTGGATGATCTGAGCAAGACTCTTCGGCAGATTGCGCTGGACGGGTGCACGGCTCGTGTGACCGTTGAGAAGCAGCTCAACGACAACGGAACCTTGGTCACAGGCCAAGACGTGAACAAGGTGACACCCGGTGGATGGGTCTTCGATGCCACCAGACCGACCAACGATGCCATGTCGTACACCGGTGCGCAGATTGACGGCAAGGTGTCCTTGGCTCCTGATGGCGGTGCGCAGGGGCGCACCGGTGACAAGTCTAGGGTTACCTTCGACATCGGCATGAAGAACCCCACCGACAGGGGAGACGTCACCATCAGTGAACGCACCCAGGATGGCTGGACGTTGCAGAAGGACCCGCAGGTTGCGGTGTGTACCAATGACAACGTCAAGGGCCCCGACGGTCGACCTCAGCCAGTGGCGATCAAGGCCGTGGGCGCAACTGGTTTCACCGTACCGAACCTGGGTCAGGGTTCCCATGTGAGCTGTGTCGTCGTGAACAGCAGGGTCACCGCGAATCCTGAAGGCATCATCAAGGTGGTCAAGGTCGATGAGGATGGTCACACCAAGCTCTCTGGTTCGCAGTTCGTCCTGCGGAAGGGCACGACTGCAGGGCCGGACTGGTCTGGGGACCCGCTTGAGTTCACCACCGGTGACAGCGGTCAAACTTGGACCTCTGGCAAACTCAAGGAGGGTATCTACTACATCGTGGAGACGCAGTCCCCGCGCGGTCACAGCCTCCTTCCCCAGCCGGTTGGTCTCAAGTTGACCAAGAGCGGGTCCGACAGCCTGACAGCTTCCCTGCTCAACCCCAAGGATGCTGCGATGGTCCGACTCGACATGAAGGACAATGTCGCCACGCTCATCGTGAGCAACGTCCGCTCCGGCGGAACGTTGCCACACACCGGTGGCAATGGAGTGATGTGGTACCTGCTCGTCAGTATGGCCCTCATCGGCGGAGGTCTGGGAGCTGGTTCGCACATGCGACATCGCAGGAAGGTATGAGACACGCTGGTGACTCGCTGAGTTGATCCTGGCACAGATGAGTCGTTCGGTGACGAGGGCGGTGTGGTGGACACGTTGTGTGTCCACCACACCGTGGTCGTTCTCTCACATGGTTGTGCGGCCAGACATTCGTGATGGGCACACGAGGGGACTCCACGTGTCGGGGTTGGGCGCACATGGGGCCGTTGTGGAGCCGATCAGGTGTCCTTGACCGTTGATGCAGATCTGCTGGGTGAACGTCCAGCGACAAGCATCAGTTCACACTGGGGGTGGCTGACTCATGCGGCAGGCGATGAGCGGGCTGGCGTGGACTTCAAGTTTTCGCGGTGCCTTGCGTCGGCGAGGAGACATGTTGGCCTCAGCCCGCTATGATTGAGCAGTGCTGGCCCCTGTAGCTCAGTTGGCAGAGCAGCGGACTTTTAATCCGTGGGTCCTGGGTTCGAGCCCCAGTGGGGGCACCAACACACTGCTGACGCGTCCGTGGGTGCTTGGCGGTCACCCATGTGTGATGCTCGTATTGCTGTGTCGCGAGCTGGCGATCTTTGGAGTCATCTCCTCCCATTGGCTTGTTCCTGGACCGCTTCAAGCTCCAGCAGAAAGCGCTTGACGGTGCCCCCGCCCCGGTATCCACCCATCGAACCGTCTGCATGCACCACTCGGTGACACGGGACGATGATCGGGATCGGGTTGCGGCCACAGGCCGACCCCACTGCCCGTGCTGCCCCGGGGTGCCCCAGTTCGGTGGCGAGTTTCCCGTAGCTCCACCGTTGCCCGTAACCGATCTGCAGCAACCCGTGAAGCACCTGCATGGTGAAATCATTGGGCGTGTGACCGTTCCTCTGTTGGGCAGAGCGTGGACACGTCAGTGCGGATCCTGTGTCCGCCGACCAATCCAGTGGGATGTCAAAACTACGGCGCTGCTGGGCGAAATATTCCTTGAGTTGACGTTCGGTGTCGTCCAGAACCGCAGTGGCTGCCGGATCCATCCGTTCCTCACCGCCTGGACCACTCAGTCCCGGGTTCTTGCGTCCCGACCCAGCGTCATGGTCGACCAGCTCGCCGGCGAAGCACACGCGTGCCAAACCCCTTCCGGAGACGATCAACGTCAGGAGGCCAACCGGGGAGGAAACGGCCCTGGAAAGGCGCACACTCGAACACTCCTGGTCTGTGGGTACAGGTCGTGAAGGCACAAGTGGATCATCGCACACCCCCATCGAGTCCACGGAGGCGGGGCCGGCGTGACAAAAAGTGTCAGTAGACGTTCCCGAACGACACGACGGTGACGAGAGTGCGTCCCCACGGGGATTTTTCGTCAGTGAGGATTCTCCATCGACAAACTCGATCTTGAGAACCCCCGCAGAGCCTCCCCGTGCAGGAATGGTTCGCCAGGGTGGGAGGTGGCGTTCCAAGCCAAGACCGCTGCCCACACATGACGCGACTTCAGCTGTGGGCCGCCCAGCCACGCGGTTGGGCCCGGCCCGCTAAGCTTGAGCCATGCGTAATCCGGCTGACATCGAGTGCTGGCTCACCGACATGGACGGCGTCCTCGTGCGCGAGAACCACGAAATCCCTGGAGCGAGCAACCTCATCGAGCGATGGGTGGACACTTCACATCGCTTCCTGGTGCTGACGAACAATTCCATCTTCACCCCGCGAGACCTGTCAGCCCGGCTGCAGATGTCCGGTCTGACAATCCCCGAGGACAACATCTGGACCTCCGCTCTGGCCACGGCACGATTCCTTGCCGACCAGCAGCCGGGTGCCCGACTCTTCGTCATCGGTGAGGCGGGTCTGACGACGGCTCTGCACGAGGCGGGGTTCATCCTCACCGACACCGAACCCGACTACGTCGTCCTCGGCGAGACCCGCACCTACTCCTTCGAGGCCATCACCAAGGCCGTCCGATTCATCGTCGACGGGGCTCGATTCATCTGCACCAACCCCGATGCCACCGGCCCCTCCAAAGAAGGCCCGCTGCCTGCCACCGGTGCCGTCGCCGCGATGATCGAGTCGGCGTCACGTCGCAAGCCCTACGTCGTCGGCAAACCCAACCCGATGATGTTCCGCTCGGCCCTCAACCGTATCGAGGCCCACTCGGAGAACACCGCCATGATTGGAGACCGGATGGACACCGACATGGTTGCAGGCATGGAGGCTGGCCTGTTCACCGTCCTCGTACTCTCCGGGATCACCAAGCGCGAGAACATCGACGCCTACCCCTACCGGCCCAATCTCGTGCTGGACTCGGTGGACGATCTCATCGACCTCATCTGAGAGACCAACTTTTCGCCTTGGTCAATGCCGGAGCCCGTGACAGCCAAGGTGGAAGCGTCAGCGGTGATCTTCCTCGGCGCTCCCACCCGCCTCACATACGAGGGGTCTCCAGCTCGGGCACCGGCTGCTCCAGGTGGCTGTGCCGTTCCATCCGTTCTGACCAGCTGTGCGGGTCTGAGGTGACGAAACCATCGTCCCGAACGAGCTGGCCACCGGACTCCAGGAACTCGTCGGGGATCCGTGTCACCGTGCTGGCGATGGCCGACCGTGCGTGCTCCAATCTCATGCGCACCTCACGTGTCGTCTCGCCAGCCAGCCAGGTCTTCTCCAGCTGCCAGCTCTGCATCCGCGCCGTGATGACCGTGTCGATGGCCGCGCAAACGTCCTGGGAGGCGTCCTGGCACACGGCTGCCGCCCGCATCCAGCCATAGTCGCGGTTGATCGCGAGCAGCCCCGGGTCGACGACACGTGAGCCGTGCACGTCGACATTGGGCTCGATGATCGTCGCACCGGCGCTACGTGCGTAGGACAACTCGTCGCGGGACGTCTCATTGGTGAGGATCGAGACCGTTCGGGACGCCAGATCGAGCATGTTGCGATCGGCGAAGTCAGCTGCCCGTTCCATGTCGGAGGGTGCCGCAGCGATGACGTAGGGCTGGGTCACCCCGAGTCGCTCGATGGTGATCTCCACCGGAATGTTCTCACGCACCCCGCCGTCGACGTAATGCTCCCCGTCCAGATCCACCGGACGAAAGACACCGGGGATCGAACAGGACGCCAGCACCCCCTTGGACAGGTCGAAGGTGGAGGAGCCGATCGGGTCGTCGTTTCGATCGACGAGAATGCCCTGTTCCGTCATGTACCGCAGCTGACCGGACTCCAGGGCAACCGTGGCAATACGTAGCTTGATCCCTGACGATGACACCATCTCGGCGCGGAAGAACTCCCGATCCAGCAGCTTGGCGAGAATGGGGCCGGCCCGGTGGGTCGACGAGGTCTGGTCGGCTCCGCGCAGCACCCCGGCAATGTCGGAGCCGTCGCGGGTGAGGCGTGAGAGGATCGACAGGGCCTGCACCGTGGCGGTCGGCGTCCAGCTGGCCGTCTTGATCGTCTCGTCGGAGGTGGCCAGGGCCAGGGTGGCGGCCTGCCCGGTGAGCTCCTGCTCATCTGCCACACTTTCTGCCGCACCATCACAGGCATCGGCTCGTGGTGGCGTGGTGTCACGGGGCTGTGCGGCGGTGGTCACGTCCTGCCCCCGCTCATCGCTCCCAGCGCCATGGAGGTTCCCGTTCCCGGTGAGCCAGCGCGGTAGCAGGGAACGGTGGCCTGGGGACGACTGCTTCTTCTGCTCCTTCTCGAAGAGCTTGGACCAGTGCGGTGACATGGCCTCGAATCGGGTGTACCAGGCGCGCGGGGTGAACATGTCCTCGGGTTGCTGCATGGCCAGCCACATCGTTTCCAGATCGTGCAGTGCCTGCCGTTGGTGCGCGACGTCGGGCCACTGGGCCAGGGCGGAACCGACGATCGACCCGGCTGAGGTGGCAGAGATCACCGACGGGTTCATTGCGCAGCGGTCGTACAGGTAGCTCAACGCGCCGATCTGGAAGGACGCACGTGCCCCGCCGCCTGCCAGCACCAGCCCCTGCCTGGGGGTGCGACTTCCGCGCCCCAGATGCAGGGAGTGCAGTCCGAACCATGAGGACAAATCCATGAGGTCATGGTATTGGTCCTCCGGGGGGGCAGCGCCCGTCGACATCTGTCAGGCACGATCCGCCCTGATCTGACCGTATGCCTCAACCCACCTGGCTCAGAATCACCTCAACCCATGAGGCGAGAGTCGTCGAGACGATTACAGAGAGGTGGCGGCCGAGGCGGCCATGCCTGATGGGGAGGTCTGTGGAGAAGTGAGGAACAATGGAGGAGTGAGTAACCCCGAAACCTGCCCTGACTGCGATCAGGAACCCAGCTCGGCCGACCCGCTGCTCGAGACGGCCGTCCCCAGACACCGCCCGCCGAAAGACCTGTCGAAGTACGCTTGGCTGTCAATGGGGGCAGCCGTCGCAACGATCGTCCTCAAGGTGGTCGCCTGGCGACTCTCCGGCTCGGTGGGGCTGCTCTCCGACGCCGCCGAGTCGCTGGTGAACCTGGTGGCGGCCATCGTCGCCCTCATCGCCCTCAAATTGTCGATCACCCCGCCCAACGAGCGATTCAACTATGGGCGATCCAAAGCGGAGTACTTCTCGGCGATCACCGAGGGGGTGCTCATCTTTCTGGCTGCAGCGGCGATCCTGTACTCCGGCGTCAAACGGTTCATCCATCCCCAGCCCCTCGACAATGTCGGGGTGAGCCTGCTGGTCTCTGCCGTGGCATCGGTGCTCAATGGGGCAGTAGCCTGGGTGCTGCTCACCCGCGGCAGGAAGGAACACTCCGCCACCCTGACCGCCGATGGCAAACATCTGCTCACGGACGTGTGGACCTCGGTGAGCGTCATCGTCGGCGTCGGGCTGGTGTGGGTGTCGAAATGGGATCGTTTCGACGCCCTCGTCGCCATCGCGGTGGGCGTCAACATCCTCGTCACGGGCTACAAACTCATTGCGTCCTCCGGCGCCGCCCTCATGGACGTCTCGTTGCCGGAGGAGGATCGCAGGCAGATCGAGGGCTTCATGCGCGGCTACTGTGGAGCCGAGGTGAAATTCCATGCCATCCGCACCCGTGAGGCCGGGTACCGTCGATTCGTCGACTTCCACATGCTCGTGCCCGGGGAGTGGACCGTGCGTCACGGCCACGACGTCATGGAGGACCTCATCGACGCCATGCTCGCCAAGTGGCCAGACCTGCGCGTCATGGGGCACCTGGAGCCCGCCGACGATCCCCGCTCGTACGAGGATCTGGACGTGTGAGCGAGACACCATCGCCACGCGGGAACGTTTTTCGGCGCGCCACATCGGGGCGGATCGTGCAACGCACCAGCACAGCGAGGATCAGGAGGTGCACATGACCGACGAACACGGCAACGAGGAGAATCGACGCTGGCAGGCCGACGCCCAGACGGATGCCACGACTCCACGGATCGGCAAAACTCCACGGACTGGCATACACGAGTGCGGATCCGCCGGGTTCGACGCTTCACAAGGGCGACGGGTCCCCTCGTCAGCGGATCAAGGTGCTTCGAACAGGGTGCCGATGGATGAGAACCCAGATGAGGGGGATCCGGGCCACGGGGATCGAGGGGGTGACCGGCCAGCACCTGGCCATTCCCACACTGGGCAGGCCCCGGACTCGCCCATCACCGTGCCGGGCTGGGACGAGTACTTCCTGGGTATCGCCGCGGCGGTCTCGGCACGCGCCAAGTGCACGCGTCGCCGGGTGGGAGCCGTGCTGGTGCACGAGCATCGAATCATCGCCACCGGGTACAACGGAGCCGCTCCCGGGCGCCCGGACTGCCTGGAAGGCGCCTGCCCACGTGGACGTCTGGGCTACGCGGAGGTGCCTGCCTTCAGCGACTACGACGTACCGGGGGCGCCGGGATTCTGCATCGCCATCCATGCCGAGGTCAACGCGCTGCTCTTCGCCACGCGTGACACCGCAGGATGCACGGCCTACGTCACCGACCAACCCTGCCCCGGATGCCGCAAGGCGCTGGCCGCTGCGGGGGTCGTGCGAGCCGTGTGGCCCGATGGACAGTTCGACGCCGACGAGCTCGTCGACTGGAGCAGGTGAGCTGGCCTCAGTCAGCCAGTTGTGACTGCTTGGGAGACAGGGCGTTGGCTGCCTCGGAGGCCACGGCCTCCAGCGGAGCGCCGGTGGACGCCGTGATGAGCGCGGCGAACAGGCCCTCCACCAGCGGAGCAGGAGAAATCGTCACCGTGGAGGCGAGTTCAGGATCGACGAAGTCCAGAGCCATCTGGGCCGAGAGGATCGCTGATCCCAGATCGACGAGCACGAGGATGCCCGGGCACTCCGAGAGCTCCTCGATGGCTGCCGACACGGCCGCGGCATCGGTGCCCAGGGTCGTCTCGTCCAGCCCAGCGGCAACTCGGACCGGTGGACGGGTCTCCTCCGAAACCATCTGTGCCACCAGATCCACGGCGGCGGTGGCGAGTTCGTGGCTGTGCGAGACGATGACGATGCCAACCTGCGACATCTGCGCTCCCTTCCTTGATGACGTGCTCAGGACTGTGCCGGCAGGCAGCGGGCGGCGGCCTCGATGAACAGCGTCAAGGAGGTGGCACCGGGGTCCTGGTGCCCCTTGCTGCGCTCACCGAGGTAGGAGGCGCGTCCGCGACGGGCAATCATGCCGACCGTGGCGTCACGCCCCTGGGCGGCGGCCTGTGCAGCATGGTCCAAGGCTTCCTGCAGCGTCCTGCCGGCCTCGGCGTCGGTCTGCAGGGCCTCCACCGCAGGTGCGAGGGCGTCAACCATTGTCTTGTCACCGGGTTCGGCCTTGCCGCGGGTCATGATGCCGTCCAGACCAGCCTTGAAGGCCTGGGCGAGGTTCTGCACCGACAGCTCCTTGTCCGGGCCCAGGAACGCTCCCAGTCTCAGGAACAGCGTGCCGTACAGCGGCCCGGAGGCTCCGCCCACGGTGCTTACCAGCGTCATCCCCGCCTTCTTGAGCAGGGCGCCGGTGTCTGCGAAGGACTGCGGGTCCAGGGCTGCCACGGCGCTCATGCCGCGAGTCATGTTGGAGCCATGATCGGCGTCACCGATCTGGCGGTCCAGATCCGTCAGCATGGCGGAATTGTCGGTGACCACCTTCGCGTAGTCCGCGAGCCAGGCAAGGGTTGTTTCAACAGGCAGGTTAGACATCAGCATCCCCAACGAAGTCCGAGTGTGTTCACAGGTGCGTCCCACAGTGTGATGAGGTCGTCGCTGGCCCCCAGGAGGGTCAAGGAACATCCTGCCATCTCCAGGGAGGTGATGTGGTTGCCGACCACGGTGCGAGCAACACGCACTCCCTTGGCCTCGAGGATCTTGGCGACCTCACCGAAGACGATGTACTGCTCGAGCAGCGGGGTGCCACCCATGCCGTTGAGCATGGCGATGACTGGTTGGTTGGTGAAGTCACGGTCGGCGAGGATGGGCTCGATGAGCTGTTCGGCAACCTCGGCGGCCGATCCCAGCCGCACCTTCTCACGTCCGGGCTCACCGTGGATGCCGATCCCCAGCTCCATCTCGTCCTCGGCGAGGTCGAAGGTCGGTTTTCCGGCTGCCGGGACCGTGCACGAGGTGAGTGCCACACCGAAGGAACGTCCAGCCTCGTTGACGTGCTCGGCCAGGCTCACCAGGGCGTCCAGGTCCTGGCCCTGCTCGGCGGCGGCACCCAGGATCTTCTCCATGAGGACGGTGAGCCCCACGCCGCGGCGGCCAGCGGTGTACAGCGAGTCCTGCACGGCGACGTCGTCGGCCACGACGACCGACTCCACACGTACCCCGGACTCGGCATTGGCCATCTCGGCCGCCATGTCGAAGTTCATGACGTCACCGGTGTAGTTCTTGACGATGTGCAACACGCCGGCCCCACCGTCGACGGCATGGGTGGCAGCCATCACCTGGTCGGGGACCGGTGAGGTGAAGACCTCGCCGCAACACGCGGCATCCAACATGCCTCGCCCCACGTAGCCGCTGTGCAGTGGCTCGTGGCCAGAACCGCCACCGGAGACGAGCCCCACCTTGCCGGGAACTGGTCCGTCGGAACGGTAGACGACCTTGTTCTCCAGATCGACGCGGATGCTGCCCGGGTGCGCACTGGCCAGACCCGTCAGCGAATCGGAGACAATGCTCTCAGCGGCATTGATGAGCTTTTTCATACCCCCAGTCAACCACCTTTTCGCCACGCGCCAAGTATTGGAACACCACAAAAATCATTTCCTGGCGTGGTGCGGGTTGAAATGCATTCATCTGCCACTCGTGGGGGTGGTGATGCACAGCGTCGTGGACGCATCCCGGCTGGGGGAGCGGCAATTCGGCGATTCTCGGCACGCCCAGGGCGACGCGACGTCAGTGCTGAGGCCAGTGGCAGGGTGCGGGCTGGCGAGCTGGTGCGGTGCCACGTGACACCGCACCATGTTGCTTGGTGCCGAGACCGTTTGGTGCTGAACTGGGGGCAGCGCCCACGGCCCGCAGCGGTTGAGGCGAGCCGCAGGCAATTCCTCAGCGAGTCTCCTGGGTGTAGTTGACCGTCACCTGGCCACGCTCAATGCGTAGCCATGGGGCCTTCTTGTGCGGGTCGAAACGCACCTTGAGGGAGTCGTTGTGCATGATGGTGGCCGTCACACCGACGAAGAGCATCCCAATGATGATCGCCGGTATCCCGACCGTCCATCGCGGTCCCCACTGGTCACCTATCCACCCCAGCACCGGGGAGACGAATGGTGTACCCCCCAGCAGGAGGGTGGACCACAGGCTCATGACACGCCCACGCATCTGCGGTGACACCGAAGTCTGCACCATCGAATTGGCGACGATGAGTGTGGAGACCGCTCCCCAACCCACCGGGACCTTGAGCAGCGCGAAGAGAAAGTAGTTCGGTGCGATGGCCGACAGCCCCATGCTCACGGTATAGACGACGAGGGCCAGCTCCACCCAGCGCATCCGTGGCTTGCGGCGGGCCGATCCCAGGGCGGCTGCGATGGCACCAAGCCCCATGATCGAGCCCAACAGGCCGTATTCGCCGGAACCACGACCGAATCCCACCGTTGCCATGAGCGAGTCGGAGAGGTTGAAGTTGAAGCCGAAGGTGCCCATGACGAAACCGATGGCCAGCAGCACCTTGAGATCGAACCGCACTCTGACGTACTTGACGCCATCACGCACGCTCGACTTTCCCTGGACAGGCGGTGAGGGGTGCAGCTGGTCGGCACGCAACATGATCAGAGTGGTGATGAATCCGATGAAGCAGGCCACGTTGATGACCATGACCCATCCGGTTCCAATCCCAGCGATGAGCAGACCGGCAACACCGGGGCCCAGGATGC
Source organism: Cutibacterium granulosum (assembly GCF_900186975.1). Taxonomy (NCBI): domain Bacteria; kingdom Bacillati; phylum Actinomycetota; class Actinomycetes; order Propionibacteriales; family Propionibacteriaceae; genus Cutibacterium; species Cutibacterium granulosum. The sequence goes on along the minus strand of NZ_LT906441.1, from coordinate 124,265 downwards.
GGGCACCATTGAAGGAGGCGCTGTTGAGGCTGATGGCATTGGGAAGCTTCGACAGCGGCACGATCTCCGAGACGAATGCCTGCATCGCCGGGTTGTAGAAGGACGTGGCCGTACCATCCATGGCCACCAGGGTGAAGACGTGCCACAGCCGTACCGTTCCAGTGAGGACGAGCGTTGCGAGGATCGCGGCATCGACGCACATGACAATCTGGGCGAGGACCATGATCCTGCGCTTGGGATACTTGTCGGCCAACGCTCCGGCCCACGGGGTGATGATCAGCAGCGGAGTGAAGGCCGCAGCCATCAGCCAGCCCAGGGCAGAGGCATTGTGGTCGGTGAGAACCACCAGAACCAGCCATGACTGAGCAGTACGCGACATCCACTGTCCGGTGTTCGCCAGGATCGTTCCAGCAAAATATCGTCGATAATTCGGGACGGCCATGCTGGCAAACGTCTTGCTCATCAGTCGGTTCCTTCAATGAATGCGCGAGTGATCACCATTTACGGTGCAACATTACGTCATTGCCGGGCGCTGTCCGAGATACTCCTCTCACTGGAGAATTCTCCAGCGCAGGACGGTCGAATGCGGACCGTGACATCAACTCTGTTCCAGGCATGGGGTTGAGACTTGGCGGTATGTCAGGTGCCCTCCGATGGGCCAGCGCGCTTGGTGACTTTCCCCCCAGGGAGGATGATTGTCGTCCTGAAGACATGCTGTTCCGGGGAACCATTGGGCCCCGGGTGTCACATTCCCGAACCGGAATGGGTGAGGAGACGTCATGGCGACGAAGGCACAGTGGATCGAGGGTGCCCGGCCCAGAACGCTGCCGACGGCGATAGCACCAGTGGTGGCAGGATCCGCCATGGCCTCGGCCATGGACGGATTGGTTCTGTTGCGGGCATTTCTTGCCCTGCTCGTGGCTCTTTTCCTGGTGATCGGCGTCAATTTCGCCAACGACTACTCCGATGGCATCCGTGGTGCCGATGGTGCGGGCCGGGTGGGGCCGCTGCGTCTGGTCGGTTCGGGGGTGGCCAACCCGCAGCACGTCAAGGCGGCGGCCTTTGGCTGTTTCGGTGCAGCAGGAATCGCTGGCCTCATCCTCGTCGTGCTGTGTGGACACTGGTGGCTCTTGACCGTCGGGGTGGCCTGCGTCGCAGCCGCTTGGTATTACACCGGTGGTGAACATCCCTACGGATACCTGGGGCTGGGTGAGATCTTCGTCTTCGTGTTCTTCGGCCTGGTGGCCGTCACGGGAACGACGTACACCCAGACCGATCGGGTGAACACGGCGACCTGGCTCACAGCCGTACTCATCGGTGCACTGGCCTGTGCCGTGCTCGTCTCCAACAATCTGCGCGACATCGACGGGGACCGCGAATCGGGCAAACGCACCTTGGCGACCCGGCTCGGACACACCGGCACCCGCGTCCTCTACTTGGCGCTCATCGTTGTCGCCCTGGCAGGGGTGGTGTGGGTCGGTGCCCTCACGACGTGGTGGTGCCTGCTCGCCCTCGTCATGGCCGTGCCGCTCGTGGCCCCGGTCAATGCCATGCTCACCAGGGCAACGGGGATGGCCCTGGTGCCGGCGCTGCGCAATACTGGGATCGCCGAACTGGTGTGTGCGGTGGGTCTGGCGGTGGGTGTCACCGTCGGTGCGTGAGGCTGCTACAACACAGCGCAGCTCGTCTCCGATCCTCGCAAGGTCCGGTGTAGGGGGCGCTGCCAACGTGCCCCTGCCAGAGTTCAATCAAACGGAGGCTGCAGGGTGCGGTCCGAGATACCAAAGCCATTTCGCGGGGATGCTGCATGAGTTTCGTCGGATGGTGGACGTATCGATACCGTCAACATAGAATGAATAACAAGTACTGTGAACACTTCATCAGGTTGGGTTCACGAGCGGCTTAACCGATAGTAGGGGGTACTCCGATGACTGACATCAGCCGCCGTTCCTTCACCCTCATGACGATACTTTCCTCCCTCACGGGTCGTGTGGCACGTCTTGGGCGCGACATCACTCCCGCAGGGTCGCAGGTGTCTGCGCCGCCGATCGACGGTCCCGACGATCTGCCGATCGAGTGGATCCCCGCTCCGTATGAGCAGTACGGTCCGGGACTGGCCAAGTACGGGAACCATGACATCGCCCACCGGCCCTCCAGCCCCCTGTTGACAAGGGTCGTCATCCACGACACCGAGGAGACGTACGACACCACCATCAAGCTCGTCCAGACGCCGAGCTACTTGGCTTGGAACTATACGCTGAGATCTTCCGACGGTCACGTTGCGCAGCACCTGGATCCCCAAGACGTCGGCTGGCACTCGGGAAACTGGTACTACAACATGCACGCCACTGGCTTGGAGCACGAAGGCAGGGCCGTTGAGGGGATGAGCTGGTACACGGACGCCATGTACCGCTCCAGCGCGGCACTGGTCCGGCACCTGTGCCGTAAGTACGCGGTACCGATGACGCGTGGTCACATCATCGGTCATGACGAGGTCCCCGGGATCGACACCGAACACATCAAGACGATGCACTGGGATCCGGGTCCCTACTGGAACTGGGCCCGGTATTTCGAGCTGTTGGGCTGTCCCCTCACGGACGGCACGACCGATGCCGAGCCCCAGCCCGGTGACGTCGTGAGGATCCTGCCGGACTTCGCGAGCAACACCCAGGTCTACGACGGTCGGGTCGTCACAGGACTGAATTTCGTGACGGCCCGGCAGGCCCCATCGCAGGATGCTCCTGCCGTTGTCGACATCGGCATCAGACCGGGGCCGGCGACGACAGAACCCTCCGACGTCGGTGCCCGCCTCAACACGGGGGCCGAGTATGTTGTCGCCGAGGTCGGAGGTCAGGACGACGAGTGGATCGCAGTCTGGTACCTCGGTGCCAAGGCATGGTTGCACAATCCGGTCGCACAACCCGTGGTACGTGTCGTACCGGGGGCGCGGACGGTCAGGGTGGTCTCTCGCACGTCAGGCTACGGACGAGCCTTCCCGGAAGCCTCCGCCTACCCGGACCCCGGTTGGGTGCAGCCGGACGCCACCCTGCCGTACGTGCTGGATCCCGATCAGCGCTATGTCGTCATCGATCCCGAGCCTCCGACGGACTACTACCGTTCCAAGACCTTCGGCTCCCCGCCGCCCACGGATCACGTGGACGTCATCGGTCAGGATCGATACGTGTGTGTCTTCCTGGGTCATCGCCAAGGCTACCTGAAGGTCACGGACGTCCGATCTGACTGGCTGGGCGCTTGAGAACGTTACAGCTCAAAGGACTTGCAGCATGACGCGATCAGGGAGTCAAGTGTACCGCCGTCGTCACGAGCACAAGGCGAGCAGTGGGGGAGGGATGGCTCGATCGACTTTGCCTTGGTGGGGTCAGGAAGGTGATCGCGGCTGGCGACATCATGGGTGGTTTGTCGTCGCCTGTCAGTGATGTTGCAGTGGGTCAAGTCAAGGAGCCCGGTCATGGTCAGGTTCCCGCCATGGAATGCGCATACCCTTCTTACCCTTGGTAGGGCTTTTGTCGCGACGTAGGGTGATTCCTGCCCCGAGGTTTGCGGATTCCTCGTAGTGTGGTCTGGGTTTGGCTACTGTTGACAGACGACGTGCATTGCTTCGTGGCCAGTCCGTAATCCGACACCCTATGGGGCCGACGGCCGCGATGTTTTCGTTCAACCGTGTGCGTGCCATCTCTCGTGATCTCTACGCGTGCGGTCAGATCGACAACTCATTTGCCATGCCAAGGAAATGAGTCGTTTCACGGGCAAACTCACACGGGCAAACTCATTCGAGGCACCACAATCTCGGGAACATTGCTGTTGAATGTCGTCGTAGTCTTGCGCATTGCTCCCCTGCTGCCGTAAAGTCTCGACTGCACACTGCACGGTGCAGGGTACATGTGCTTGCAAAATCTCGTGAGCCTCACGGGGGCATGTGCCCGGGAATTGGAGGAGTGCACAATGGTTGCAAAACTTCGGCAAGCTGGGGTGCTGACCTTGGCTGCCCTTCTGATGCTGGCGGGGGTGCTTGCCATCGGCGGACGGGCGTCCAGTGCCCAGGCGGCCGACCCCGACTCGGAGAAATCGGTTGTCAACACCAGCTACCAGGGCAACATCCACCTGACCAAGTATGACGATTCCAAGGGATCCACGGCCCCGACCGGGACTCCCACGGAAGTTGGTGCCAACCCGGTTGAGGGAATCACCTTCAAGCTGAGCAAGGTCACCAAGGATGCCGACGGCAAGGCCATCGACCTGACCACCAACGAGGGGCTCAAGGCTGCTGCCAAGCTCCAGGCCAAGGACATCAAGGCGGACCCGGCCAAGTACGGTGTCGAGGAAGTCAAGACCGAGAAGACCGACGCAAACGGTAAGATCGACTGGAAGGATCTGGACCTCGGTGTCTACCTGCTCCAGGAGACCGACAGTCACGGCAAGGTCGACGGCAAGGCCCAGACCTTCAACGCCGCTGCACCGTCCCTCGTGTTCCTGCCCACCACCGATCCCACCAATAACGACAAGTGGATCGAGGATGGTGCCGGTCACTACGGCGTGTGGGTGTACCCGAAGAACTCGGTGAACTCCAATGAGAAGGTCGTCGAGGACAAGGGCAAGCAGGTCGGTGACAAGATCACCTACAAGGTCACCTCTTCGATCCCGGCTGTGGCCAAGGACAAGGACGGCAACTACAACCTCAAGGACTTTGCCTTCTACGACCAGCTCGATCCGAAGCTGAGCCTTAACGCCAAGGACGTCACGGTGAAGGTCGGCAAAGAGAAGCTCGTGGCCGACACCGATTACCAGGTGAAGGTGTACCCCAAGGCCGATGGCAAGGGTCAGTTCCTGTACGTCTACATCGACAAGTCTGGACGTGACAAGATTGCGGCGGCCAAGGTTGCCGGTGTTGCGGATCAGGTTGAGCTGAGCTTCTCCCCGAAGGTCGAGAAGTCCGGCCTCATCGCCAACCAGGCCCAGGTCTTCAAGAACACAGGTGAGGGCAAGGGCGAGACCGAGCCCCCCACCCCGGACAAGCCGAATGTTCCCAAGGGTTCCGAGGATACCAACATTGTCGTCTCCGGATGGGGCACGGTGAACATCACCAAGACTGATGAGGATGGCACGCCCCTCCCGGGTGCTACTTTCAAGCTGTGCAAGGATGATGGAAACGACACCACCAAGTGCACCGGGATCAAGGTCAACGGCGAGGACACATGGACCTCCAACGACAAGGGTCAGATCGTCATTGACGGTATCCATGTTGGTGACTACGTCGATGACAGTGCGCTCGACCAGAGCCAGAGTGTGAAGTACAAGCTGGTCGAGACCAAGGCCCCGGAGGGCTACGAGCTCATTCATCAGCCGATCCCCTTCGAGGTCAAGGTCAACAACATCAAGAAGATCAAGACCAAGACTGTGGATGGAAAGGAAGTTGATCGCACCGTTGAGGAGATCTCGACCGAGCCTGGTGAGGCTGACAAGAGCTTCGGCACCAACTTGGTGTTTGGCAAGGACGTTGTCAACATCAAGGTGAAGCCGAAGCTGCCGCTCACCGGTGGCAAGGGTGTCCTCACCTTTGGTCTCATCGGCTTGGCAGTGATTGCCGGTGGTCTGACGATCACCGCCCGTCGCTCCAAGAACGAGGCCTGATTCACCCCTTTGGGTTGATCGAAAGAAAGTATTGTTTCCCTGCGTGGTGCATACCGGGACATCCGAAGGTCTGTGCATCTGAGTGATGCCCCGGTGCCCCGCCCCGGTGAGGTCTCCCTTGGATCTCGCCGGGGCGGGGGCACACTGCTTCGGTCGTGATGGGAGTCGAAGTGTGCGCGTGGTCAATTTGCCGATGATGAAGTGACGGTGTCCGATGGGTCATCAAAAGCCGAGGCGTGCGTTGCCAGATCCCGTATCGGGTTCAACCGGGAAGGCCAAGGGCCAGGTACGGCGACGTGTGATATCGGTGGTGATCGTTCTCGTCGGTATCGCGATACTTCTGTACCCCGTCGTGTCGACGGCGTTCAACAACTGGATGGAGAAGCGTGCTGCCGATGAGTACTCGCGTCTGGTGGACAAGGGTGACATGTCTGCCATGCATGCACAGCTCAAGCGGGCCGATGAATACAATCGGCACCGTGCTGGCGTACCGATTCTCGATCCGTGGAGCCACGACGACACGGGTGCCAACACTGCCTACCGGGACTATCTGTCACAGCTCAACCTCTTCGACGTGATGGCTCGGTTGCGGATCCCATCGATTGATGCCGATCTGCCGGTCTACCACGGCACGAGTGACGATGTGCTGGCGAAGGGGATAGGGCACCTGTACGGCTCGGACCTTCCGGTGGGGGGTAAGGGAACCCACGCAGTGCTGACCGGCCATACTGGTCTCAAGTCCGCGACACTTTTCGACAACCTCAAGGACGTCAAGGTTGGCGATTCCATATACATAGACGTCTATGACAGAAAACTGCGTTACAAGGTCTACAACATCGAGGTCGTGCTGCCAGACAAGATTGACAGTCTCAGGGCACAACCTGGCCAAGACACGGTGACACTCATCACGTGCACGCCATATGGGGTGAACTCGCACCGACTGCTCGTTCACGCCAAACGAGTGCCCTATGATGCACCTGAGAAGGCCAGTGGTGGACGGGGCTTACCCGGCCAGCTGTGGATGTGGCTGTTCGGCCTCGGAGCGATGGTGGCACTTCTGCTGCTGGTTCTGGCGATGAGGGCGTCCAGGAAACGCTCCGCCAAGAGTTTGAATTGATGAGATGGGGAAGAGTGATCGGGATGAATAGGTACCGATTGAGCAGGCGCCTCCTCGCAGGTTGCCTGTCGCTGGGTTGCGTCGTCGGTGCGGCGACGTCGGCCATCGCTGCGCCAGTTGGTGGGGCGGATGACACGGACCCCAAGGACATTTCCTGTAAGACGGCGAATTTGAGGATTGTGTTACCGGAGCACAATCCCGATCCTGCTGCGGAGGGGACGTATCCGTATGGTGATGGCTCTGGTTACACGTTCAGTCTCTCGCGCGTCAAGGGTCTTGACGTGAAGGATCCCTCACAGTGGGACACAATCCAGAAGCTCACCCCCGAGTCCGCACGCAAGGCCGGTGTGTCGCCGCTTCCCGAGAAGCACGTCACCGGCCAGGACAAGACCGTCCGGTTCAACGGTCTCTCGGTTGGTGTGTACTTGGTGACGGTCACCCCGCCGCACATTGCAGGTCAACTGAACCCGGGCGTGGCCGACTTCGTGGTCACCGCCCCGATGGCCGATGTCGATGGCTGGAAGTGCGACGCAACCATCTGGGCCAAGACGGTTCCCAGCGTCAGCGTTGCACCCACTCTGCCACCAACCAGTCCCGCTGCCCCGCCATCCATCCCTCCTGCGCGACCGAACCTGCCGCGCACCGGCTCCGATCTCATCGACACCCTCGGGATTGCCGGTACCGGGGTCCTCGGTGGCGTGCTGGTCCTGTTGGGGATTGGCGGCACTCTTGCGGCCAGGGCTCGACGCAAGAATCAGTTCGGTGAGTGAGAACTGTCAGGAAGACTTCGATGCGGGGGAACGTCATGAAAAGACAGTTAGGACAGAAGAGCTCATTCCTTCGACACTGCGCGGGCGCGTGCAGCCTCGTGCTTGCGGCGACCATGTGTGCCGTCGTGCCGCCGACTGCTTACGCAGAACAGGATGATGACTCGGCCTACTACTACTGGGTGAACACGGCGACTGGTAGGGTCAAGGACACCAGTGAGGTTGGTGCCAACAAGGTTGCACTGATGAAAGTCGCCCCCGACTATTCGAGCGTCGACTTCGTTCGCCAGTTCGACGCCGGTGAGGACAGAGGCTTTGGTGACATCGCGGTCGACTCCGACAACAAGTACATGTACGGAATTCAGTACATTGGTGGATGGAAACCTAACCCGAAGAAAGACGGCTTCCCGAACCTGACGAAACATGACGCCGACACTGGTGAGGTGATCTGGCGCAAGCCTCTTCGTACTCCGGACGGTGAGAACTTGCCCCACAGTGCTTTTGACGCCGCGGACTTGGCGGCTCCCCAGGCAAATGCCCTCAGTTTCGACAACCAGGGTAGATTGCTGCTTGCGAGCGACAAGGCGTCGCACGGTGAAATCTTCCGCGCCGACCTGAACAATGTCGGCGACTTCGTTCCGGTCGAGCAATTGGAGATCCAATTCCCCAAATATCACGGAACTCAGCTCAGATCGGCCGGTGACTTTGTCATTGGCCCGGACGGTGCCCTGTACGGATTGGCCAGCAAGGACGTGATGGATGCCGGTGGACGCTCCTACTTGGTGCGCTGGATGCCGAATGCCGATGGTACCGATTTCGTGGGGCCCGGCGTCGTCGTCGGGGCAACGGAGAAAGCTGGTTATGGGTTGGCCCGTGTCGGCGACAAACTGCTCATGGCCCTTACCAATGCCACCTTCGACAACGGCAAGTCCAACGAGACTGGGGTGTTCGACCTGTCCGATATGCGGGAGTACCCCGACACGACCAGGCTTCAGGATATTGATCTCCTTCCCCTCGATAAAGCCACCATGCCCCGGTTCGAGATCGCGACGTGGGGTGCGACCTCGGCCGGTGAGGGAGGGCCGACACCCGATGAGGGCTATTTGGTGGTGAAGAAGGACTTCGTCGATCGTGAGGACCCCACCGATCAGGTGTCGCTGTGGTCGTCCACCACCAGAGGCAGCCATCTGATGCCAGAGGTCACAACCTCAGGAGCCGCCAAGGGGCTCCAGCCCGTCGCCCACCGTGAGTACGTCCAGAAGGGATCGACACACCAACTGCACGAGCAGCTCGTGGATGGTGCAGCCTCCACGTTCGACAAGTACCAGGTCTCGGTGACATGCAGCGCGATTGACGAGCACGGCAACCCCACTGGGGAGAAATTGACCCCGGCATCCCCCACCACCAGTGGCGACAAGAAGTCACAGCAGAGCCAGGTCGTGGTCTCCAAGGTGAGCCGCGCCACCACGACCTGTGTCTTCCGGAACGATCCGACTCCGCCAGAGCCACCGGTGCCGTCAAAGGGTGAACTGCCCTTCACGGGTTCCGAGCTCAATTGGTGGGATCTCTTGGGCGTTCTTGGTGTGACCGCTGCACTTGGAACACCAGTCATCGTGAGGAGCTCACGTTCCCGTCGGAATGATTGAGTGGTCGGCGCGATTGCCGTCCGTACTGTTCTACGTCTTCGGGACTGTCCTGTGTGTGTTCATCGCACTGGGCCTCATCCAGTTCCCGAAGAACGTGGAACAGGGCGGACGTACTCACCACATTGGCCTGTGGCGCGGATACTTGGTGGCGCTGATGGTACTGGCCATCTCATCGTTCGTCCTTCCGACGGCGAGTCAGTACCTCAGCAACGCCAAGGCTCGGCATCGGATTGAGGCCGTGCAGGCAAGGACCACGGCGGCGCAGCAGGCCCGGATCGATCGGCTTCTGGCTGATGCGCATGACTACAACCGGTCGTTGCCATTGGACTCGTACTTGCGCATCGGTGATCCCGCAGCTGGGAACCCGGCTCGGGGGACCACCACCCAGAACCGCTACGACCAACTGCTCTCCCTCGACGGTGAGGCAGTGATGGGTGGTCTGTCCATCCCCGCGATTGACGTGCAGCTACCAATTCTGCACGGTACGGACCCCGATGCCCTCAGCGACGGTGCTGCTCATGTGTACGGGACGGCACTGCCCGTGGGGGGTGAGAGTACCCATACCGTACTGACGTCTCATGCGGGATGGTCTGGTCGGCGTCTGTTCACCGATCTCGACCGACTGACGATCGGTGACTCTTGGACGGTGACCGTGGCTGGTGAGAAGCTCACCTACAAGGTGGTGGCGCGCAAGGTCGTCGTCCCGACGGATCTCACGAGTCTCAAGCCCCAGCCGGGTCGGGATCTGATGTCCTTGGTGACATGTACACCGGTGGGCGTCAACTCGCACCGGCTGATCGTCACAGGCGAACGCGTCTCGTAGTCGACGACCCGAGTGCTGGAGTCGGAACCAGGTCATCGGGCGCGGCGGTGGACTGCTGGAGCATGACTTTGGTAAGCGTCCGGGACGCTACCTCCTGCCGTATTCCTTCCGCAGCCAGCCACGCACCGCGTGGGTGGCACGCACGTCGTCCTCGTTGTACTGGAGAACTCGGGTGCGTGAACTCTCACGCACCTGCGGATCGGGGGAGTGGACGGCCTCGTCCCACCAGGTCTGCGAGTTGAGACCGCCAGGTTCGGGGTCACGCCAGTGGAAACCGGCCCCTTCCTGGGCGACGGCCTTCAACCCGATCCCGTGCACCCCGAAGAAGTGCTGACGTATGACGCGAAAGATGTCGACGAAACATCCGGAGTGCAGCAGGTGTTCCACCGAGGCTGCCATGTGCGGATCGGTCGCCACCGCGCCGAAATGACGCAGATGAGTGATCTCGTAGTCCGAGTAGTGCACGATGATGCAGTCGGGAACCCGCTGGACGACGTGGTCCAGCCACGAGATCGCCTCCTTCGCGAGGCTGATCTCGGCTGCATCGTCCTGGTCGGAGAAGCTGGAGAAATGCACGTAGTAGCAGATGCTCGGATCCGCGGTCTCCGGCAGGAGGCCCTGCGGATCATCCACCCACATGCCCCACAGGTAGACCCGGTCGTCGAAGGAGGTCTCGATGTCGAAGTCGATCTCGACCTGCCCGGAAGGCAGGACGATGGGGTCATCGTTCCTTCGGGCCAGTGTGCGTCCCTGGTGCAACAGGGTGGCGCGTTGGGCAGCCAGTCGCAGTCGGGTCTCGGCGCGTGGCCGATGCTGCACCTGCGGCAGGTAGAGCGGTAGGACGACGTCCAGATCCGCCGCGGCGAGATCGTGAATGGTCTCGATGCCGAGGTCGCGCAGTGTCGTGATCTCGCGCACGTCCAGGGGTGCTTTCGTGACACGCAACGATATGTCGTCGGGATCGAGCTGGGACTCACACACCGGCCACCACGGGCACTGTGCGCACTCCGGTACCACGATCGGACGAAGCATCGGTGCCCGGCGAGGAGAGGTGGAGCTGTCCGCGGTGGGCTCGGACGTGACGCCAGGTTGGTTGGTCGGGTGGCTCGCTGGCGCGTCCCCGCTCGGCGTCGAGTCATGCCTGGTGGCCGTGCGTCTGCTCCGAACGGAGTCGCTCGAGGCGCCCCGAACGGAGTCGCTCGAGGCGGTACGTGCCATGGCGTGTCTCGCGACGCTCACCCGGAAACTGTGCTCATGGTCGTAACGATCCAGCACACTGCGTCGTCTCCAGTGCTGGGATGCGGATTCTGCCGCCGACGAGCTCGTTGGTGCGGGAACGTAGGTGCGGATGAAGCGATGATCGAGGTCCAGCCAGCAGACAGCGAGGTGGGGGGAGTCCTCCGCGCACGTGGGCAGGTTTGCCAGCATGGTGACGTCGTCGGTTCCGATGAACCCGGCCAGACGACGTCGGCCAGACATCCCATCTGGTGGGCTCGCCACCAGACCAAGGTCGTCCAGCAGGCGCCAGTGGTGCGCCCCCTGCAACAGGGTGTGTTCCCGTCCGGGGCGAAACACCTGGGTGGTGCTGAGGTGGGCTTGACGCGGATCGGGCTCCTGCAGCGGCGTCACCCAGGTGAATTCCGCAGTGGTGGTGTTGCGTTGCAGCAACGACTCGTGCGCGATGACCACCGGTAGATAACCCGGCTGGCCGTCGGGGCGATCCGCCACTCGCACCAGCACGTCGGGACTTCCCGAGCGGTGCCCCTGCAGCGACGAGGGCAGCTGCGGGTCGATGATCAGTGCTGCCCCCCGCTCGAGCACCTTGCGGGTCATGGCGCGGTGATGCTGTGGCGAGGAGCCGCGCCACTTTCGCAGGTCCACCGCGTGCGGAATCTTGGCCAGTTCGTCGCACACGGATGTCACGAATCCCCGGGCGGCGTCGCTGAGGGGTGATGGCTGTGATTGCGGCTGGGCGTCCTGGGTGGGCGGCAGTGTGATGCTCGGGTCGAAGGCGTGCTGCGTCCTCACCGGACAGGAGCGCGCCGCCCAGGAATCCAGCAGGATCGGTGTGGGATTGGGATGTGTTGCAGAGCTCACCTGGCGGACCTCAGGCTTTCCAGGCCCGGTGCAGAGCCAACACACCGCCAGCCACATTGCGCCACGAGACGGCCCTCCAGCCACATTGCGCCATGAGATCTGCCAGGTGCTGCTGATCGGGCCAGGCCAGGATCGACTCGGCAAGGTAGTCGTAGGCGTCCCGGTTCGAACTCGCCAGTCGTGCCAACGCAGGGATTGCGGCCAGGAGGTAGTCCCGGTACAGATGGCGAAACACCTTTGCCGTGGGGGTGGAGAACTCACACACCACCAGCCGTCCACCGGGTCTGGTGACGCGCAGCATCTCCCGAAGTGCCCCCTCGGTGTCCTCGACATTGCGCAGCCCGTAGGAGATGGTCACGGCATCGAAGGTGTCGTCGGCATAGGGCAGGGCAGTGGCGTCACCGGCGACGAAGTGCAGATCGGGCTGACGTTGGTGGCCCACCTCGAGCATTCCCAGGGAGATGTCGGTGGGGTAGACCTCGGCGCCGCAGGCGGCGAATGTGGCGGACGAGGTGCCGGTTCCCGCTGCCAGGTCCAGGATCTTCTGCCCGGGGCCCGGCTCCACCGCGTCAACCACGTACTGACGCCATTGATCGACCGCTCCCAGGGTCATGAGGGTGTTCATGAGGTCGTAACGTCGCGCCACGCCGTCGAACATGGAGGCGACGTCGGCGTGATGTTTGTCCAAGGTGGCCCGGGTGGTATGCACTCATCCAGTCTCGCACACGAACGTGCCGGCAGTCTTCCACACGAACGTGCCGGCAGGCCTGCACCGAAGGCCCCGGACCGGTGGATGGTGGTCACCGTCCATCAGGATCCCCAGATCATGATCGACGGTCCTGGTCGTGTGCAGGTGGGTGGCAGCTGTCCACAGGGGAGGTGTCATCTGCTGACGGCGATCGGATCACCTGTGGATGAGTTTTTGGTTCCCGTGGGGATGGTTGGAGAATAACGCCATGGCTTCTCGCAACGCAGTCCTGGTCGCCAAGGACGTCACCAAGTCCTATGGGGATCACACCATCGTCAACTCGTTCTCCCTGACCGTGCATCCGGGGCAGGTCGTCGCCCTCACGGGACGCAACGGTGCAGGAAAGTCGACCGTGCTGCGTTGCCTCGTCGGGGCCGATCGGCCCACCTCCGGCACCATCGAGGTGCTGGGTCGCCCAGTCTCCGAGACCGATCCCGAGTTCCGACGCAGTGTCGCCACGGTCATCGACGACCTCGACTTCTTCCCCGACCTGTCCGTCGTGGAACATCTGGACCTGCTCGCTCGTGCCCACGGGCTCGTCGATGCCGACGAACTCGTCGACGAGGTGCTCGAGGAGGTGCAGTTGGTGGCGCAGTCGGGGCAACTGCCCGGAACCCTGTCGTCGGGTCAACGTCGACGACTTGCGTTGGCCACTGCCCTGGTGCGCCCCCGCAAATTGCTCGTCCTCGACGAGCCCGAGGCAAGACTTGACGTCGAAGGTGTTGCCTGGCTCTCCCAACGTCTCAAGAAGGAACTCTCCCAGGGGCTGGCCATCGTCATGGCCAGCCACGAGCCCGCCCTGGTCGACGAACTCGGGGCTCAGGTCGTCGAGTTGGGAGGACAGCGCGGATGAGTAGGCACAATCGTCACCGTAGGTCCGGCAAGAAGGCTCAACACACGTCCACCGCGGCTGCGACACCCGCCCCCAAGGACGTCCCCACCGTCAGCGACGTTCCTGCTGTCACACTCGTCGTCTCACACAGCCCTGACGAGTACTGGCAGGGGCAGGCCGACGAACGTCAGCTTGAACTGCTCATGGGCGATTGGCGTCGGGGCCGAACCACACGCAACATCTGGCAGGCCCTGGGGGATGCCTACGTCCTGTTGTTCTCGCTCGCCATCATCCTCGCCATGCTCATCAGCCTCATCGTGCAGGCCCAGGGGCAGGCCGCTGGATGTTCCAGCTCGGGTTGTCAGGCAGCACGAAACGTCCTGCCACTGGCTGTCGTCACCGCCGTCATGGGCTTCGCCCTGGTCGTCTCGCGGATCTTCGGTCCGGTCCTGGCATCGACGGCGGAAGGATTCTGGCTGTTCGACGCACCGGTCGACAGGTCCCGCTTCCTGCGCAAGCGGCTACGGATCGCCGAGATCGTGAGCCTGATCGGTGGGGCCATCGCAGGTGCCCTGGTCTCGGCACTGTCCGGACTCAGCGCCCGGGCCATCATCGCCTGGACCGTCGCCACCGGGTTGAGTGCAGCGGCGCTGGTGGCCTTTGCCGCTGCAGAGCAGGGGGCAGAACGGGTACGTACCGTGCGGGTGCTGCAGAGCGTTGCCATGGTTCTGGCTGGGTTGCTCCTGCTCGCCCTGGTGTCCACCGCCACCGGCTGGTACCCGATGAGCATCTCGGCCGAGTTGTCGGTGCTGATCGCCTGGTCCGTCGTGGCCGGAGCTGCCCTGGTGCTCATCGTGGCACTCGTCGTGGCCAACGGACGGCTCAACTCGATCAGGCGGGCCCGTCTCATGTCGGGTGGGTCACTGGTCTCTGGTATGCAGGGTGCCGCCTTCGCCCTGGACTTCGCCCTCATCCGCGACATCCTTCAGGAGCGAGAAGCCGTCGAACGCGGTCAGGTGCGCGCCACTCGAGGCCGTGGCATGGGGCTTCATGCCCTGGTTTGGCGAGATGTGCAGCGGTTGTTGCGTTTCCCCAAGCCCCTGGTGACGTTGGCCGCGACGATCGTCGTCCCCTACGCCCTGCAGGCCTTGGGGCTTGGGCGGCTCACCTCGCCGTTGTCGGCCTTGGTCCTGGTTGCTGCCATGGTGCCCTTCTTCACCAGCCTGCGCGTACTCAGCCGCACCAAGGGGCTCATGAGGATGATGCCGTTCACCACGTCCCAGGTGCGTACTGCGGCGTCCATCGTGCCAGCGATCCTTGCCCTCGTCTGGGCCCTGGCCACCATCCCCGCCTTCCACGGGATCGGTGATGCCGCTCGGATGGACTGGTTCCACGCCGTGCTCCACGCCCTGGTGACGGCTGCTGCCGGATTCATCGGTGCCATCCGCTGGGTCTCGGCCAAACCAGCTGACTACTCGACACCGATGGTCGCCACCCAGGCTGGCGCCATGCCGCCCAGCCTCATGTTCAACCTGTTGCGTGGGTTGGACATGGTGGCCCTCATCACCATCTGGCTCGTGCTCGGCCTGTCCCCGTGGATCGGTGTGGTCGCCGCGATCCTCGCCTACTCCTTCCTGCGTATGGGAGGCCTTGACCAGCAGGAGCTGCAACAGATGCAGGAGGAGTCCCGCCGCCAGCTCGCCGAGCAGAAGCGGATCGCCCAGAACGAACGTCCCGTCAGGAAGAAGGTTGTGCGCCGCTGACCACGGCGCATCGTGGTGGATACCGTGTGGTGAGAAGGCCAGCGTCAGTGCGCGTTGAGCACATCCATGAGGACTCTGACCCGGGTGCGCAGATCCTCGGCCATGTCCTCGGGGGTGGTGGACGAGGAAATGGGAATCCCGGTGAACAGGTGAATACGGCTGGGATCCGTGGCGTCGATCTGGCCACCACGGGTGTCGGAGAGCCACTGGCCGTTGCCCATGGTGTCGATCCAGCCCACCGGGCCGCTGACTCGGCCTCGATCCACTTCCTCCGCCTCCGACAGCACGGCTCGTGCTCGATCCGCAGGGGTCCCCGTGACGAACGCGGTGGGGTGGATGTTGGCTGCCACCGACAGGGAGGAGGCTGATCCGTCCGCCACGCCGGTGATGTCGGAGGCGAGGTAGTTTCCGTCCGGTGCGGTGACGATCCCGGGGTGTTGGGGGCGATGCCACGACTTGCTGAACGACGCCAGCGTCCTGCGTACGGATTCCACGGTCTGGGTATGTTCGGCGGCGATCGGCCCCTGACCAGTCAGGGCGTCGAGGATGTGGCACTCGGTGGAATCATGTTGGCGTGGAGCGTGGGTGAGCGCTCGAGACGTGATGAGATCGTCACGGACCTGTGCCAGGAGTTTTGACGTCGTCCCAATGGTTCCTGAGACGAGATAGGTCCACGACTGGGGAAACAGTTTGGTGAGCAGTGCGACTGGCCATCGAGGGTCGATGGGTGCCGTACAGCCGACCAACAGATCACGCATGATGATGAGCTGCTCTATACCGCCGGAGAAGAACAGCTCCTGGGCCTGACGAGCGAGCTGCAACCAGCGATCGTCGTCGATGGTGCCTGGGTGGGTGTCGTCAATGTGTGGTCGTGACGGGAGCATCTGGCGCATGGGTGGGTCGTCGTCGACGTCGCCATAGGAGAGCTGGGTGATCCAGCTGATTCCGTAGCGGCGGCCGACGATGGTGCGTGGAACGATCATCACCGAGCGAGCCGAGGTGCGATCCGGGTCGAAGACGAACGAGCCGAAGGCAACCGGTCCGGTGCCGTAGACGCCGGGAAGCTCGGTCTCGTTCTCCAGGTCGGCGCAGAACTCCTCCCACCACACGTCGGCGGCGAGCATGCTGTCGGGTGCGAACCGGGCGATGTGCCCGATACCGACAACCCCATCCCCTCTGTGGAGGATGCACGTGCTGTCCCTCGGCGTCATGAACGACTCCAAGGAGCCTGGATCGTCAATGACCACCGTTCGAGCGCGAAGATGACTGCTGTCCGGGTTGAGGATCACGCGGTCGAGGATACCCGCGGCTGTTTCGCACAACGGAATTGGGCACCGCGTGCCCCGCAGGCGATGGGGTGCCGCAGAGGATGGGATTCGGGGCCGGATGGATGGATTGGCTCGGGTGGAACGCCGGGACTGGCTTTCCGAGGGTCGAATGGACATGGCTCCAGCACACGAGCCCTACCATTAACCCAATTATGAAACAATTTCCTTTCTAAAATAGAGGAGAGGGAATCCGGGCACATGTGAAAATGCCATGATTGTGACGAATCGCTCATTTCACCATAGACTTTCATGGACGAGTGACGAGGAGGTTTTCATGGCGGATGTGGACGGCCGTGGGGTGTGCGCCGACGCCCTCGTCGTGGGCGCTGGACCTGGCGGATCGGCCACTGCTGCGCATCTTGCCCGCCAGGGACTGCACGTCGTGCTCCTGGAGAAGGCCACCTTTCCCCGTGACAAGGTCTGTGGTGACGGGTTGACACCGCGTGCTGTCCGACAGCTCATCAGGCTGGGTATTGACGTCAGCGAGGAAGCTGGGTGGAAGCACACCCAGGGGCTGCGTATTCACGGTGGAACCGTGCCTCCCTTCGTCCTTCCATGGCCGGAGCTGGCCGACTACCCGAACTTCGGTATGGTGTGTCGGCGTGCCAAGCTCGACGAGATGCTTGCCCGGCATGCCGAGTCGCTCGGAGCCGAACTCATCACGGGGGCCAACGTCAGGACCCCGATCATGGACGAACGCACTGGTCGCATCGTCGGCGTGCGGACCACTGATGGGCGTGAGTTCCATGCCCCCGTCGTCGTTGCTGCCGATGGCAACTCCTCACGCCTGGCCCTGGCCATGGGGCGCGAGCGCCGCCCAGATCGACCCATGGGTGTGGCGGTGCGCGCCTACTTCACCTCGCCACTCTCCCAGGGGGACCACCTGGAGAGCTGGCTGGAGCTGTGGGACGGCAAACCCCACGAGTCGGATCTGCTGCCCGGTTACGGCTGGGCGTTTCCGGTGGGGGACGGCACCGTCAACGTCGGGCTCGGAATGCTCAATTCCTCCGACGCCTTCCAGAAGACCGATTACCGATCCCTCATGACGCGCTGGCTGTCCCACCTGCCTGCGCAGTGGGGTCTCACCCCCGACAATCAGGAGGGGCCGATCCGTGGGGCTGCCCTGCCGATGGCCTTCAACCGCACCCCTGCCTACGATCGTGGTCTGTTGCTCGTCGGTGACGCAGGTGGCATGGTCAATCCCTTCAATGGCGAGGGCATCGATTACGCCATGGAGGCCGGTGAGCTTGCTGCCACGGCCATCGCCCAGGCCCACTACCGTGGCATGGGGTCCCGATCTGCCGAACGTGCCCTTCAGGGATACTCCATCGCACTGCGTGAGCGCTTCGGTGGCTACTTCCGGCTGGGAACGATCTTCGTCAAGCTCATCGGAGACCCACGAGTCATGCGACTGTGCACCACGTATGGGTTGCCGCATGCCGCACTCATGAGATTCGTCAACAAGCTTCTCGCGAATCTCACCGACTCGCGAGGTGGGGACGTTTCTGACCACGTCATCAATGCCCTCACCAGATTGGCACCGTCAACATGAGAGAATGTGCCAAAAATGCAGCGCTCACGCCTAAAGTATTGCTGGCCGGATCCCATGGCTCGTGCTCCGGTCACAGACATCATGTCGGACGAGGTGGTACCAACCGATGAACGAATACCTGCCCTTGGTGGGCCTTCCCATTCTTGCCCTGCTGTTCGTGGTGGTGACGATTTCCGTCAACCTGCTGCTGAGCCCCACCCGGAAGAACGCCTCGAAGCACCAGACCTTCGAGTGCGGCATCCAGCCCACCCCGCAGCCGCCGGGTGGTGGACGTTTCCCGGTGAAGTACTACGTCATCGCGATGCTCTACATCGTCTTCGACATCGAAATCGTGTTCCTGTACCCCTGGGCCGTGACCTTCAACCAGCTCGGTGCATTCGGCCTGATCGAGATGCTGCTGTTCATTGCAACGGTCTTCGTCTCTTACATCTACATCTTCCGTCGCGGCGGACTTGACTGGGACTGAGCAGGAGAGGAAGGAAAACATGGCCGAGTACGACGCCGACGTCCCCGCCGGCATCATGATGACCTCGTTGGAGGCTGTCGTGGGATGGCTGCGCAAGACCTCCTTCTGGCCGCTGACGATGGGTCTGGCCTGCTGCGCCATCGAGATGATCTCCTACGGTGGTCCTCGTCAGGATGCGGCCCGCTGGGGCCATGAGGTGTTTCGCGCCTCGCCGCGTCAGGCCGATCTCATGATCGTGTCGGGACGGGTGAGCCAGAAGATGGCCCCGGTCGTGCGCCAGCTCTACGACCAGATGCCCAATCCCAAGTGGGTCATCTCGATGGGCGCCTGCGCCTCCTCCGGTGGCATCTTCAACAACTACGCCATCATCCAGGGCTGCGACCACATCGTCCCGGTCGACGTCTACCTCCCCGGTTGCCCGCCGAGCCCCGACATGCTCATCGACGCCGTGTTCAAGATCCGTGAGCAGATTCAGCACTGGCCACTGCTGGGACACATGGCCGAGGTGGAGAAGACCAAGGAGAAGAACGCGCTGGAGGCCCCAGCCACCATCGAGATGAAGGGACTCATGCGATGAGCTCCAACGATGTCGAGCACACCGACGGTGCCGAGGTTGCCGCAGCCGAAGCGGGTATCATCAGCCCGGTGATGCGTACCACCACGGGGATGTGGGGGTCGGACTCCGGTCCGAGCGACACCTCGGGCTACGGCGGCACGGTCCAGGAGTTCAGCCTGCCCGGTGCCTCCGAGCGTCCGTTCGGCGGCTGGTTCGACGAGGTTGCCGATCGGATGGAGCAGCTCGTCCCGGGATTCTCCACCGGACTCACGACGATCCACCGCGGCGAGATCACCTTCTTCGTCCACTCTGGGAAACTGCTGGAACTCGTCAAGCAGCTGCGCGACGACGAGCAGCTGCGCTTCGAGAACTGCGCCTGTCTCACATGCGTGCACTACCCACAGATGGAAGGTGAGGAGTTGCACGTCATCTACAACCTGCGCTCCTACACCTACAACCGTGAAATTCGTCTCGAGGTGGGGCTGGCCGATCCGCAGGACGAGCATCCGCACATCGACTCGGTGACGGGGGTGTACCCGCACGCCGACTTCCAGGAGCGTGAGGTCTGGGACATGTTCGGTGTCATCTTCGACGGGCACCCGGCACTGACTCGCATCCTCATGCCGGACGACTGGGTCGGGCACCCCCAGCGCAAGGACTATCCGCTTGGCGGCATCCCGGTGGAGTACAAGGGTGCCATCGTTGCGCCGCCGGATCAGCGCAGGAGCTACAACTGATGAGTGAGAACATTGCGGCCAAGGAGTACCTGGCCCAGGGCGGTGACTGGCAGCAGATCGTCTCCGAGGCTGCCGAGCGAGGTGACGAGACCGTCGTCATCAACTTCGGGCCGACCCACCCCTCGACCCACGGAGTGATGCGCCTGGTCATCGAACTTGACGGCGAGACCGTCAAGGACATGCGTGTGGGCATCGGATTCCTCCACACCGGGATCGAGAAGTCCATGGAGTACCGCACCTGGACCCAGGGCGTCGCCTATGCCACCCGCGCCAACTACGTCGCGAACTTCTTCAACGAGCTGGTCTACTGCTTGGCCGTGGAGAAACTGCTCGGCATCACCGATGAGGTCACCGAGCGTGCCAACGCGCTGCGCGTCATGATCACCGAGGTGAACCGGATCTCCTCGCACCTGGTCGCCGTGGGCACCGGGTCGATGGAGCTGGGTGCCACCTCGGTCACCGAGGTCGGTCTGAGGGAGCGTGAGATCTGTCTGGAGTTCAACCAGGCCGTCACCGGCCTGCGCATGAACAACGCGTGGATCCGCCCCGGTGGTACCGCCACGGATCTGCCGGACAACGGGATGGATCTGCTTCGCGACCTCATCGCCCGTATGGAGGACAATCTCCACGAGCTCTCCGAGTTCACCCTGCAGAACCCGATCTTCAAGTCGCGCATGAAGGGCATTGCCCGCATGGAACTGGCGCAGTGCATGGCGCTGGGCATCACCGGGCCCACCCTGCGCGCCACCGGCCTGCCCTGGGACCTGCGCAAGACGAACCCCTACATTGGCTACGAGGACTACGAGTTCGACGTGCCGACCGCCGACACCGCCGACTGCTACGGACGATTCGTCATCCGTCTGGAGGAGATGAACCAGTCGGTCCGTATCCTCAAGCAGGTCGTCAAGAAGCTCGAGGACACCCAGGGCCAGCGTCACATGGTCGACGATCCCCACATCGCCTGGCCCGCCGAACTGGCCATCGGACCCGACGGGCAGGGCAACTCCCACGAACACATCAAGCACATCATGGGGGAGTCCATGGAAGCCCTCATCCACCACTTCAAGGTGATCACCGAGGGCTTCAAGGTGCCGACCGGCGAGGTCTACCAGTCCATCGAGGGCGTGGCCGGTGAGCTCGGCTGCCACCTCGTCTCCGACGGGGGAGTGCGCCCCTACCGCGCCCACATCCGCGACACCGGATTCATCAACGTGCAGTCTCTGCCGGCGATGTGCGAGGGTGGCATGCTCTCCGACGTCGTGCCGGCGCTGGCATCCATCGATCCCGTGATGGGAGGAGTTGACCGATGAGCGAGGAGTTCGACTTCCCGTACGCCGAGGAGTTCCGCTCGGACTTCACCGGATCCGGTGGCGTCGACCAGACGGACCGGTCCACGAACATCACCGACGAGACGATCGAGGAGATGCGCTCGTTGGCGGCCCGGTACCCCGAGCCGCGCTCGGCCCTGTTGCCGATCCTGCACCTGGTGCAGTCGGTGGACGGACGGGTCTCTCCCGCCGGCATCGAGGCCGCTGCCGAGGTGCTGGGCATCACCGAGGCCCAGGTCTCCGGTGCTGCGACGTTCTACACCATGTACAAGCGTCGTCCGGCTGGCCAACACCACATCGGGGTGTGCACCACCGCCCTGTGCGCCATCATGGGCGGCGACATCCTCATGGATCGGGTCGAGAAGAAGCTCGGCGTCAAGGAGGGGCAGACGACCCCCGACGGCAAGTTCTCCCTGGAACGCATCGAGTGCAACGCTGCCTGCGACTTCGCCCCGATCATGATGGTCAACTGGGAGTTCATGGACAACATGACCCCGGCCAAGGCCGACGAGCTGCTCGACAGGCTCGCCGCCGATCAGGAGGTTCATTCCACGCGTGGGGCGAGGATCACCAGCTGGCGCGACTCCGAACGGGTGCTGGCCGGGTTCCCCGACGGGCGGGCCGACGAGGGCCCGAGCGCCGGGGAGGCATCCCTGCGTGGCGTCACGGTGGCCAAGGAGCGTGGCTGGAGCGCCCCCGATCCCGCCAGGATCAGCGTTCCGCAGCAGACCGAGGAGGGCAAGTGAGCATCGACACAGCATCTGGCCCAGCCCGTGTGACCCCCGTCCTGTCCGCCCACTGGGGTGAGGAGAGGTCGTGGAAGCTCGTCAACTACGAGCGCACCGGTGGCTACGTCGGCCTGCGCAATGCCCTGCAGATGGCACCGGAGGAGGTTGCCGGTCAGGTCAAGGAGGCCAACCTCCGTGGCCGTGGTGGCGCCGGGTTCCCCTCGGGCGTCAAGTGGGGATTCGTCCCCAAGGACAATCCCAACCCCACCTATCTGGTGGTCAACGGTGACGAGTCCGAGCCGGGCACCTGCAAGGACATGCCCCTCATGATGGCCTCCCCCCACACCTTGGTGGAGGGGGCGATCATCGCTTCCTACGCCATCCGCGCGAAGATGGCCTTCCTCTACATCCGCGGAGAGGTGCTGCACGTCATCCGACGGGTGCAGCAGGCAGTACGCGAGGCGTACTCGGCCGGATACCTGGGCAAGAACATCCTGGGCTCGGGCTACGACCTGGACATCGTCGTGCACTCCGGTGCCGGCGCCTACATCTGTGGCGAGGAGACCGCCCTGCTGGACTCCCTGGAAGGACGGCGTGGCCAACCCCGACTGCGTCCACCGTTCCCGGCCGTCGCCGGCCTGTACGCCTCCCCGACGGTCATCAACAACGTCGAGTCCATCTCGTCGGTGCCCTCGATCCTGGCCAACGGTGCCGCATGGTACAAGTCGATGGGCAGTGAGAAGTCCAGCGGTTTCACCATGTACTCGGTCTCGGGCCACGTTGCCCACCCCGGCCAGTACGAGGCCCCGATGGGGGTCACCTTGCGCGAACTCATCGATCTTTCCGGGGGCATGCGTGCCGGCCACGAGTTGAAGTTCTTCACCCCGGGCGGTTCGTCCACCCCGATGCTCACTCCCGAGCACCTGGACACCCCGCTGGACTACGAGAACCTCGCGGCGGCGAAGACCATGCTGGGCACCAAGGCGCTGCAGTGCTTCGACGAGACCACCTCGGTGGTGCGTGCCACCTTGCGTTGGGTGGAGTTCTACAAGCACGAGTCGTGTGGGAAATGCACCCCGTGCCGCGAGGGCACCTGGTGGCTGGTGCAGATGCTGCGCAAGATCGAGGCCGGTGAGGGTGAACCCGGCGACGTCGACAAGCTCATGGACGTCGTCGACAACATCGGTGGCAAGTCGTTCTGTGCCCTGGCCGATGGTGCCGTGGGCTGCGTACGTGGCGCCGTCGGCAATTTCCGCGATGAGTTCGAGGCAGGGTGCAAGGGCATTCCCGCCTGGCAGCTGCTGCCCTATGAGAGGAGCGCCATCTTCTCCGCCGAGGACATGGGCAGTGGCGTCTCCAGCGAGTTCGGAGTGAAGGCATGAGTGTGGACACGAAGAACGACGAGGTCGTCGCCAAGGAGAATCTCGTCACCCTCACGATCGACGGCGAGCCGGTGAGCGTGCCGAAGGGCACCCTCATCATTCGAGCCGCCGAGCAGAACGGCACCGTCATCCCAAGGTTCTGCGACCATCCGCTGCTGGACCCGGCCGGAGCCTGCCGTGAGTGTCTGGTGGAGATCCCCGACGCCGGAAATGGCCGCGGATTTCCCAAGCCACAGCCAGCCTGCACGATGCCGGTGGCCGAGGGCATGATCGTCAAGACGGCGGAGTCCTCCGAACTGGCCCGCAAGTCCCAGGCGGGAATCCTCGAGCTGCTGCTCATCAACCATCCGCTGGACTGCCCCATCTGCGACAAGGGCGGTGAGTGCCCGTTGCAGAACCAGGCCATGTCACACGGACGTGGTGAGTCACGGTACGAAGGCGTCAAACGCACCTACCCCAAGCCCATCAACATCTCGGCCCAGATCCTGCTGGACCGGGAGCGGTGCGTGCTGTGCCAGCGCTGCACCCGGTTCTCCGACCAGATCTCCGGTGACCCGCTCATCCATCTGCTGGAGCGCGGTGCCGTCTCCCAGATCGGGCCGTACACCGAGACCCCCTACGACTCGTACTTCTCGGGCAACGTCATCCAGATCTGCCCGGTGGGAGCGCTCACCAGCGCCGAGTACCGATTCCGCAGCCGCCCGTTCGACCTCGTCTCCACGACGACGACGTGCGAGAACTGTGCTGCCGGGTGCGAGCTGCGCACCGATCACCGGCACTACCAGGTCAAACGTCGCAATGCCGGCAACCGCCCCGAGGTCAACGAGGAGTGGAACTGTGACCGTGGCCGGTTCGGGTTCCTCTCCGCGCGCGGTGACGACCGCATCACCACTCCGATGGTGCGTCGGAACGGCACGCTGGAGCCAGCCTCCTGGGCCGAGGCCATTGACGCAGCCGTCGCCGGACTGACGAGGGCAAGGTCTGCCGGTGTGCTCACCGGTGGACGTCTCACCGTCGAGACGAACCTGGCCTGGTCGCGTTTCGCACGCACCGTGCTGGGCACCAACGACATCGACTTCCGGGCTCGCGCCACCAGCACCGAGGAGGATGCCTTCCTCGCCAGCCAGGTTGCCGGGGCAACGTTGGAGGGGTCGGTGACCTATGCAGACCTGCAGAAGGCCGGCAAGGTCGTCCTGGTGGATCTCGAGCCCGAGGACGAGTGCCCGATGATCTTCCTGCGTCTGCGCAAGGCATGGCGCAAGATGAAGCTGCCGGTGCTCACCGTGGGCAGTCATCTCAGCCGGGGTTCCCGCAAGCTCGGCGCCACTCTGGTGCCGACTGCGCCCGGTGACGAGGCCGCGTCGCTGGTACGTCTTGCCGAACAGGGAACCATTGACGAGGACACCGTCATCCTCGTCGGTGAGCGCGCCGCGACTGCACCAGGAGCACTCGCCACCGTCATCGACCTGTGCCGTACCCGCGACGCCCGGATGGCCTGGGTGCCACGCCGCGCCGGTGAGGTCGGTGCCGTGGAGGCTGGCTGTCTGCCCACCCTGCTGCCCGGCGGACGTCCTGTCACCGACGCCAAGGCTCGGGTGGACGTCGCAGCTGCATGGGGGGTCGAGTCGCTGCCCGATCAGCCCGGCCGCACCACTCCCCAGATGCTCGATGCCCTGGTTGATGGCAGTCTCGAGGCGGTCATGGTCTCCAGTGTCCAGCTGTCCGACCTGCCCGATCCACAGGCCGCCCGACAGGCATTTGACAAGGCTGGCTTCGTCGTCAGCCTGGAGCAGCGTTGCAGCGAGGTGACCGAGCGTGCCGACGTCGTCTTCCCGGTGTGTCTGCTGGAGGAGACCTCTGGGACCTTCCTCGACTGGGAGCACCGCCCCGGTCGGGTGCGCGTCATCAACAAGCAGCCTCGCACCCCGATGAACGAGATTCGCGTGTTGGCAGCCCTGGCCGACGCGATGGGCACCCCGTTGGGGATGCGCACCGTCAGCCAGGCCCATCAGGCCTGGCTCGAGCTGGGTGACTGGGAAGGACGCGGACAGTCCGAGTCCACCGTGGTCGCCCCGCCCGCCCCCGAACGACATGGTGGTCTCGTCCTCGACACGTGGCGGGAACTGCTCGACGACTCCGCCTGCCTCGATGGCTCGCAGGCCCTGCGCCGGACTGCCCGTCCGCTGGTGGCGCGCGTGAGCCCGAGGACCGCCTCCGATCACGACCTCGGCAATGCTGACGTGTTGAATGTCACGTTTGCCGCCGGTGACTCGGTGGAGGTGCCCGTGAGCATCGAGGAGTCCATGATCGACGGCGTCGTGTGGGTGCCTGCGCACTGCGGCACCGGTTCGGCTCCGGCTCGAGCTGGGCAATCCGTTCAGATCGACAAGGTCCATGGTGACAAGGGAGGTGTGGCATGAATCCGTTCGCAGTAGCCCCATTCGGACAGGACCCGTGGTGGCTCGTGCTGGTCAAGGTGGTCCTTCTCTTCGTCATCCTGTTGGCGTGGACCATCGTCAACGTGTGGTTCGAGCGTCGCGTTCTGGCGAAGATGCAGAACCGCATCGGTCCCGTCATGAACTCGGCGTGGGCCGGCGGTGTGTTCCAGGCCGTCGGTGACGGGCTGAAACTCGTCTTCAAGGAGATCGTCAAGCCCAAGGGGGCGGACAGCTTCGTCTTCAGCCTGGCGCCGATCATTGCCGGCGTCGCGGCATTCAGCTCGTGGGCGGTGATCCCGCTGGGCGGTCAGGTGTCGATGTTCGGGCACCAGACCAATCTGCAGATCACCGACGTGCCGGTCGCCGTGCTGTTCATCCTGGCCATCTCGTCCATCGGTGTGTACGGCATCGTGCTGGCTGGATGGTCGTCGGCCGGCAGTTACTCGATGCTTGGCTCGCTGCGGTCCTCGGCGTCGATGATCTCCTACGAGGTCGCGATGAGCCTCACGCTCGTGTCGGTGTTCATGTTCTCCGGGACGATGTCCACCTCGGGAATCGTCGAGGCCCAGGCCACCCCGATCATGTTCGGTGATGCGAGCCTCGGAGTCCCCGGCCACTACTGGCTCATGCTCCTGCCCAGCTTCCTCATCTACGTCATCACGATGTTCGGCGAGTCGAACCGACTGCCCTTCGACATGCCCGAATGTGAGTCCGAGCTCGTCTCCGGCTACAGCACCGAGTACTCCGGTTTCCCCTACGGCATGTACTACCTGGCCGAGTACATCAACATGGCCACCCTGTCAGCCGTGTGCGTCACCCTGTTCCTCGGTGGCTACCGTGCCCCGTGGCCGTTCAACCACATCGGCGTCATCGACTCCGGCTGGTGGGGGCTGTTGTGGTTCTTCATCAAGGTGCAGCTGGTCATCTTCTTCTTCGTGTGGGTGCGCGCCGCGATTCCGCGGTTCCGGTACGACCACTACATGCAGATGGGGTGGAAGGCACTCATCCCGATCGCCCTCGTGTGGCTCGTCATCGTGGCCGCACTGCGCTCGATCGGCTCCCAGGGTGCCTCCTACAACCCGCTGTTCATGGTGTTCGCCGGTATCGGCGTGGCAGCCCTCATCGCGTGGGCCTTCGGTGGGGACGCAGGTGAGCCCGAGAAACAGTCGGTCAGTGAGGAGTTCGACGCCTTCGCCGGTGGCTACCCGGTGCCTCCGCTGCCTGGTCAGAAACTGGTGACGGCCAATGCCATCGTCTCCGGTGAGACCGTCTCGGCACCTGGTGGCGAGAACGTGCCGCTGGCCGGAGCCACGTCGAACGTGCCCGAGACCCCGAAGGGAGACAACTGATGGGAGCCTGGTCAGGGTTCGGAATCACCTTCCGGACGATGTTCCGCAAGACCTTCACCCAGGAGTATCCGAAGAAGGGCAAGGAGAAGGTCATGGCGCCCCGGTTCCACGGGCGTCATCAACTCAACCGCTGGCCCGACGGGCTGGAGAAGTGTGTCGGCTGCGAGCTGTGCGCCTGGGCCTGCCCAGCCGACGCCATCTACGTCGAGGCCGGTGCCAACACCGACGAGGAGCGCTACTCCCCGGGTGAACGGTACGGACGCGTCTACCAGATCAACTATCTGCGCTGCATCCTGTGCGGGATGTGCATCGAGGCGTGCCCCACCAGGGCGTTGACGATGACCAACGACTTCAAGATGGCAGACACCACTCGCGCCAAGCACATCTGGACCAAGGATGAGTTGCTGGCCCCGCTGGTCTCCGGCATGGAGCAGCCCCCGCATCCACGTCGTCTCGGTGACGACGAGAAGGACTACTTCCTGGGGTTGCCTGCCACCGGAAAGCCGGACACTCGTACGGCACGTCATGACTCGCAGGGGGCCGTGAAATGAACACATTGACGATGGCCCTCACGCCGTGCACCGTGGCCGTGCCCATGGTGACGGCGTCGCACTGGGCCTTCTGGACGCTCGCACCCATCATGGTGCTGGCCGCGCTCGGTATGGTCGTGGCCAGGAAGCCGGTGCACTCGGCACTGTTCCTGGCCGTCATCATGATCAGCCTCGCCGTGCAGTATGCCAGCATGCAGGCACCCTTCCTCTTCGTGGTGCAGATCATCGTCTACACCGGTGCGATCCTCATGCTGTTCCTCTTCGTCGTGATGCTCGTCGGCGTCGACACCTCGGAATCGTTGGCCGACACCCTGCGTTCCCACCGCGTGGCGTCGACCATCGCCGCCATCGGCATCGGTGCCATGCTCGTCGTTGCCGTGGGACATGCCGTGACGGTGGGCAACATCGGTACCGACGCCGCAGTCGGTCTGGAGAAGGCCAATGCGGCCCACGGCGACAACGTCCACTCGCTGGCCGTGCTCATCTTCACCCAGTACGTCATCCCCTTCGAGGCGACCTCGGCGCTGCTCATCACCGCTGCGCTCGGCACGATGGTGCTGGCCCACGGCGAGCGTCTGCACCGCAAGAAGGGGCAGCCGGAGCGCATGTCCGATCGTATGGATGCCTACCTCAACGACGGCGCCCAGCTGGCTTCCCACCCGGCCCCGGGCGTGTACGCCCGAAGCAATGAGATCGGTGCCCCCGCCCTGCTGCCCGATGGCACGGTGGCCCAGGCCTCGGTCTCCGAGGCCCTGGCCAGCCGTGGCGGCATCATTGACGCCGGTGAGCTCAAGGCTCCCACGGCCAGCGCATTCGCCACGATCAGTGCCTCTCGTCGTGAGGTCGAAGGAGAGCTGGAATGAACCCGAACTACTACCTGATCCTCTCGGCGATCCTCTTCGCCTTCGGGGTGCTGGGCTTCCTGCTGCGTCGCAACGCGATCCTGTCGCTGATGTCCGTGGAGCTCATGCTCAATGCTGCGAACTTGGTGCTCGTGACGTTCTCGCACGTCCACGGTGCCCTTGACGGCCAGATCGGGGCGTTCTTCGTCATGATCGTGGCTGCTGCCGAGGTGACGGTCGGCCTGGCCATCATCGTCACCATCTACCGATCTCGTCGCTCGACCTCGGTCGACGACGTCAACCTACTGAAGTACTGAGGAGTGTCGGCGTGTACTTGTTGGAAACCGTTGCTCCGGTGCCGGCCGATGGTCTGTTCAGCCTTGCCTGGCTGATGATCGCCGTGCCGCTGGTCATCGCCGGGCTCCTGCTCGTGCTGGGCAGGCGCTCCGACGCCTGGGGGCACGTCCTCGCGACCCTGGCCCTCATCTTCTCGTTCGTCGTCGGGCTGGTGCTCTTCATCCAGCTGCTGGGGCGTGACGAGGGCCGGCGTGCCGTGTCCGTCCCGGTCTACTCGCTCATCGACACGGGCGCCTGGGACCTCAAGGTGGGCCTGCTCGTCGATCAGCTGTCGATCCTCTTCGTCCTGCTGGTCACGTTCGTGGGATCCCTCATTCACATCTACTCGATCGGTTACATGGCGCAGGATCCCGACCGCCGTCGGTTCTTCGCCTACCTCAACCTCTTCATCGCCTCGATGCTGACGTTGGTGCTGGCCGACAACTACCTTCTCGTCTTCTTCGGATGGGAGGGCGTGGGGCTGTGCTCCTACCTGCTCATCGGCTTCTGGTTCCAGAAGCCGAGCGCAGCGGCTGCCGGCAACAAGGCCTTCATCATGAACCGCATCGGTGACCTCGGCATGGTCATGGCGATGTTCACCTTCCTGGCCCAGCTGGGGACGCTGAACTTCGCCGAGGTGAGTGCCAAGGCTTCGAGCCTGTCAAGTGGGTACGCCACCCTGCTGGGCTTCCTCCTGCTGCTGGCTGCCTGTGGAAAGTCTGCCCAGGTGCCGTTGCAGGCCTGGCTCATGGATGCCATGGAGGGCCCGACCCCGGTGTCGGCGCTCATCCACGCGGCGACGATGGTCACTGCCGGCGTCTACCTCGTGGTGCGGTCACACGCCGTCTACGCACAGACCGAGGCAGCCTCCCTGGCCGTGGCGATCGTCGGCACTGTCACCCTGCTGTTCGGCGCCTGGATCGGTTCGGCGCACAAGGACATCAAGCGTGTCCTCGCCGGTTCGACCATGTCGCAGATCGGCTACATGATGCTTGCCGCGGGTCTGGGACCGGCCGGTGCCGCGCTGGCCATCTTCCACCTGCTCACCCACGGGGCCTTCAAGGCCAACATGTTCCTCGGCTCCGGGTCGGTGATGCATGGCATGGGTGAGGACACGGACATGTACCACTTCGGTGCCCTGCGCAAGGCCATGCCGATCACCTTCTGGACGTTCGCCTGTGGTTACCTCGCCATCATCGGCTTCCCGGGCTTCGCCGGATTCTTCTCCAAGGACCCGATCATCGAGGCCGCGTGGGAACGTGGTTGGGCATTCGGCCTGCTCGCCCTCGTCGGTGCCGGGATCACCGCGTTCTACATGACCCGACTCATGGTGCTCACCTTCGGAGGCGAGAAGCGCTGGAGGAGTGACGTTCACCCGCACGAGTCGCCCAGCACGATGACGATCCCGCTCATCGTCCTGGCCATCCTCTCGGTGGTCGCTGGATTCGCCATGAACGGGTGGATCGCTGGCTGGCTCGCCCCTGCCACGGGTGCTGAGGTGCCCGAGGGCGGTGTGTTCCACTGGAGCCTCATCGGCATCATCAACCTCGTCGTCGTGGCCGTGGGCATCCTGCTCGGATGGTTCCTCAACCGAGCCAGGGTTCCCGGCGAGGAGCCGGCAACCAGCAATCCGTTCGCGCTGGCCAGCCGTCACTACCTCTACGGTGATGCCATCAACAATGCCGTCGTCATTCAGCCGGCTCGTGGCATCGGTCGCGGTGTCGGGCTCTTTGACAAGGGCATCATCGATGGGCTGGTCATGGGCGGCAGCGCCGTCGTGGCTGCCTGTTCCCAGGGGCTGCGCAAACTGCAGAACGGTGCCGTGCGTACCTATGGCCTGACGATGGCGTACGGCGTCATCATCGTGTGCCTCGTCGTGATCCTCGGTCGGATGGCCTGAGGGAGGAGATGAGATGAGTTTCCCGATCCTGACGATCCTGGCCCTGCTGCCCCTCATCGGCGGTGCCATCGTCCTTGGTGTCAAGGGCCGCAGCGGACGTGCCACCGGCTTGGTGATCTCAATCGTCACCGCCGTGCTGGGCGTCATCGCGTTCATCGCAGCTGCCAACGGCACCGACGTCTCCGAGAACTACCACTGGATCAAGGCCATCGGTGCCTGGTACGCGCTCAGCTCCGACGGGCTGGGCATGACCCTGGTGCTCATGACGGTGATCCTGGTCCCCGTGGTCCTGCTGGCCGAGTGGAACATTGGTGAGAAGAAGCCCAGCGACGGCACCCAGACCTGGGGAGCCAACGTCTTCTCCGGGCTCGCCCTCATGACCGAGGGATTGGCGATCTACTGCTTCACCGCGGTCGACGTCCTGTTCTTCTACCTCATCTTCGAGGCCTCGCTGGTGCCGATGTACTTCCTCATCTCCGGATGGGGCGGTGCGCGACGCCGCAGGGCAGCCATCAAGTTCCTCATCTACTCCCTGGCTGGCGGTCTCGTCATGCTCTTCGGCGTCATCGGCGTCGGGGTGCACGGCAACAGCTTCCTCCTCGGCGAACTGGTGAAGGTGAACTTCGACGGGTCGATCGGCAAGTTTCTCTTCGTGGCCTTCTTCATCGCCTTCGCGATCAAGGCCCCGATGGTCCCGGTGCACACCTGGCTGCCCGATGCCGCCGAGCAGGCGACGCCCGGTGCCTCCACCCTGCTGGTGGGTCTGCTGGACAAGATCGGCACCCTCGGAATGATCCGCATCTGCCTGGGCCTGTTCCCGCAGGCCTCGCAGTGGGCCACCCCGTTCGTCCTCGTGCTCGCCGTCATCTCGGTGCTCTGGGGTGCGACGATGGCCGTCACCTCCAAGGACCTCATGAGGTTGGTGTCGTACACCTCGGTGAGCCACTTCGGGTTCATGATCATCGGCATCTTCGCCGTGACGACGACCTCGCTCACCGGATCGATCTTCTACATGTTCAACCACGGCTTCTCCACCGCAGCGCTGTTCCTGGTGCTCGGATTCCTGGTGAAGCGTCGTGGATCGGCCCAGGTCGACGCCTTCGGTGGCGTGCAGAAGACGGCCCCCGTGCTCGCCGGAATGTTCCTTTTCGCAGGTTTGGCGACGATGTCCCTGCCCGGTATCTCGAACTTCATCGGCGAGTTCATGGTGTTGGCCGGGGCATGGTCCAGGCATCCGGTGTACGTCGCGGTGGCCACCCTGGGCATGGTGCTCGGTGCGGTCTACATCCTCCTCACCTACAAGAGGACGATGACCGGCCCGCTCACCCAGGCCACCAAGGAGCACGTCACCACGGACCTCACTGGTTTGGAGAAGGCTGCGCTGACACCATTGGTGATCCTGCTGCTGGTCTTCGGTTTCTTCCCACGACCCATGCTGCACGTAATTGAACCCGTGGCCCACCAGACCATGTCGATCGTCGGCGTGACTGATCCGGCTCCGGCTGCTGAGGAGGGTGTGAAGTGATTTCCCCTACCATGACCGGCGCTGTGACGGCGTCCCCACTGGTGCTTCCGGCACCGCAGATCGAGTGGTCGAACCTGGTCGCGATCTTCGTACTCTTCGGTGGTGCTGCCCTGTCGGTGTTGCTGGAGGCGCTGGTACCGCGTCGGGCCCGTCGCACTGTGCAGATTGCCCTCACCATACTGGTGCTCATCGCCGCGCTCGTCGCGGTGATCGTGCCGTGGAGCAGGGGAGACCACCTGCTGGCTGGCGAGAGTGCGCTCGCCCTTGACGGTCCAACCTGTGCCACGTGGTCGATGCTCATGGTGTTCGGGCTGGGAACGGTGCTGCTCTTCGCCGAGCGTATGGGTGGGGCTCAGACCTCATTCGTCGCCAATGCCTCATCGGTGCCCGGTTCCGCCCTGGAACGTGAGTCCGAGGAGGCTCGTCGTGAGCACACCGAGGTCTTCCCGCTGCTGCTGTTCTGCCTGTTCGGCATGATGCTCTTCGCTGCGAGCAATGACCTCATCCTCATGTTCGTCGCCCTGGAGATCTTCTCCCTGCCGCTCTACCTGCTCACCGGCCTGTCCCGGCGACGCCGCCTGGTGTCCCAGGAGGCCTCGGTGAAGTACTTCCTGCTCGGGGCCCTGAGCTCGGCGATCTTCCTGTACGGCATCGCCTTGGTCTATGGGGCGGCTGGTTCGTTCCAGTTGGGCATCATCGCCCAGGCGAGCATGACCCAGATCAGTGGATCCAAGATCTTTGCGGCCGGCATGATCCTGTTGGCCGTCGGACTGCTGTTCAAGGTGGGTGCCGTTCCGTTCCACAACTGGACCCCGGACGTCTACACCGGTGCCCCGTCCCCGGTGACGGCCTTCATGTCGATCGCCACGAAGATGGTGGCCGTCCTCGGGCTCATGCGCGTCATGTACGTCGCCCTGGGTGCCATGCGGTGGGACTGGCAGCTCCTGCTCGCCGTGGTTGCGGTGGCCTCCATGGCGGTTGGCGCCATTGTCGGTCTCTCCCAGACCGACATGAAGCGCATGCTCGCCTACTCCTCGATCGCCCACGCCGGGTTCATCATGGTCGGCGTCGTCGGGGCCTACACCCTGCAGACCGGGCAGCGCCCCGACCAGACTGGTTCGGTCTCCTCGGTGCTCATCTACCTGGCCGGCTATGGTCTGGCGACCATCGGATTCTTCATGGTCATCCTCATGGTGCGCAAGGCTGGTGGCGAGTCCACCGAGATCGACTCCTGGGCAGGTCTGGGACGCCGTCACCCGATGCTGGGTGCCCTCATCGTGCTCTTCATGCTGAGCTTCGCGGGTATCCCGGCCACTGCCGGGTTCACGGGCAAACTGTTCGTGTTCCTTGCCGGTTGGCGCGGCGGGTACGCCTGGCTGGTGCTGCTCGGTGTGATCTTCTCGCTGGTGGCCGCCTACTTCTACCTGCACGTCATCTACGTCGTCTTCTTCAAGACGCCGGGCGAGCAGGCGCAGGACGTCGAGGTCGGTGACCCGAGCGTCGGCGGCTGGATCGTCCTGGTCGTCTGCGCCCTGGGCACCCTGATCCTGGGTCTGTACCCCCAGCCGATCATCGAGATGGTCAACCACGCGAGCGTCTTCCTCCGCTGACGTCCCACGCGAGCACAGGGCCGATACGGATCAGAGGTCGATACGGATACAGGGCTCGATATGAATACAGGGGCCGGAGCCTTCGGGCTCTGGCCCCTGTCTTGTGCCTTGCAACGGGCATTCCCGGCAACCGTTGAGTGTACGCGGGGCCCGCTGAGGGATTAGGCTAGAAGAACCGGCGTCCACCGACGTCACCCCGACTACACCCGCTGGGTCTCCCGGCGACGAGGAGTACCGTGTCGCAGAACGTGAGTAACGAGTTCACCGACAACGTCACCGCGAAGCTCGCACTGGTCGAGGAGGAGCTGTCTCGGCAGGCAGGCGCTGACACCCCGTTCGTCACCGAGGCCGCCAACCACATCATCTCCGCTGGGGGCAAACGTTTTCGCCCGTTGCTGGTGACGCTGTGTTCCCAGTTCGGCAAGACCGTGGCCGACGTCGATCTGGTACGTGCCGCCGTCGTCATGGAACTCACCCATGTGGCCTCCCTCTACCACGACGACGTCATGGACGAGGCCTCGATACGCCGGGGTGCGGAGTCGGCCAACTCCCGCTGGGGCAACTCGGTGGCCATCATGGTCGGAGACTTCCTCTTCGCTCGGGCCTCCGAGACGGTCGCCAAACTTGGCACCGAGTACGTCGCCCTGCAGGCACGGACCTTCTCCCGGCTCGTCCAGGGACAGATTGCCGAGACCCGCGGCCCCCAGCCCGACGAGGACCCATTGGAACACTATCTGCAGGTGGTGTCCGACAAGACCGCCTCGCTCATCTCGGCCGCTGCCGTCTTCGGGGCCATGGTCTCCGACGCCTCGGCCGAGATCGTCGAGTCACTGCGTGAGTTCGGCGAACAGATCGGTTCGGTGTTCCAGCTCTCCGACGACATCATCGACATCACGTCGACACGGACCGGCAAGACACCGGGCACCGATCTGCGTGAGGGGGTTGCCACCCTGCCCACACTCATGCTGCAGGCCTCCACCGACCCGGCGGACGACGAGCTCAAGGATCTGTTGACGGCCGACCTCATGGACCAGCACAACCTCGACCGTGCCCTGGCAGGGTTGCGTGCCAGTCACGTCATCGACGAGGCTCGAGCTGTGGTGCAGCGGCGTGCCGATCTCGCCCGTGGCCATCTTGCCATCCTTCCCGCAGGCGATGCCCGTACGGCGTTGGAGACCCTGTGCGACGAGGTGGTTTCCCGGTCGTCCTGAACCCGGACCTTGCCAGTCTGCGTCCCATCTCCTCGCCGTGACCGCTCCAGCGTCTGCCCTCTGACAGCTCATCGTTCTTCCGACACCAAGGAGTTTCTCGTGGCCCGTCATCTCGATCTCATCGGCATTGGTCCCGGCAATCCGGACTGGATCACCCTGGCTGCCGTCAAGGCCATCCAGTCATTGGACGTGCTCTTCGTCGTCCTCAAGGAGCGTGAGGTCGACGACCTCGTCGAGTTTCGACGAGAGGTGCTCAGGCGGCACCGCCCGGACGCCGAGGATCCCTCGGCGCCGCACCCGCTGCGCCTTGTCGAACTGCAGGACCCACCTCGTCCCTGGCAGTCCACCCCGGACTATCCCAAGGCTGTCGCCACGTGGCGTGCCCAGCGCCTTGGGCAGTGGACCCAAGCCGTCGAAGGAGCTCTGGAGGACGGGCAACGGGGCGGATTCCTCGTGTGGGGAGATCCCAGCCTGTTCGAGTCGACCCTGGCCATCGTCAACCGGCTCATCGCCGAGGTGGACTCCCGCGGCGGTGTGCCGATCGAGCTCAACGTCATCCCAGGCATCTCCAGCTCCCTGTCGTTGGCCACCCGTCACCAGATCGCCCTCAATCGGCAGGGCAGGGCCGTGCAGATCAGTCCGGCTCGTCTGCTTGAGGAGGGCATGCCCGAGGGTGTGGACGACGTCGTCGTCATGCTGGATGGCAAGCAGACCTTCAGCCTCATCGACCCCACTGGTCTCGACATCTACTGGGCGGCCTACATCGGCAGCCCCGACGAGATCCTCATCAGTGGGCCGTTGGCGGACGTCAAGGATGAGATCCTGCGGGTGCGCGCTCAGGCCAAGGAGGAGCACGGTTGGCTCTTCGACACCTACCTGCTGCGACGCCGCTGAGCGATTGACCGGGCGCCGCCACTTCCGGCGGCTTTTGCAGGAAGAACCCACCACGGCAGAACGTGGTCTGGGGGGCGATGGGCTCTCCCGAGTCCCAGGAGGACGGGCTCTCCAGCCCTTGCCTGCTCCGATGACTCGTCATCGCAGAGCGCACCGTGTCATGCGGTCGACTACTCGTCATGCTCCCGGCACACGTGATGTGCACTCCAGCTCCGGGCCGGGGATGCGGCACAATGAGAACCATGGATCCTGTGTTGCGTCCCCGTCGTTCCGTCCTCTTCATGCCCGGTGCCAACCAGCGCGCGTTGGAGAAGGCCAAGTCACTGCCATGTGACGGCATCATCATCGATCTGGAGGACGCCGTTGCCCCCGATGCGAAGGTGACTGCCCGCAGCAATGCCGTGGCAGCCGTCGAGAGTCGCAGTTACGGCTATCGTGAAGTCGTCGTGCGCGTCAACGGCATGGACACCCCGTGGTACGCCGATGACCTTGCCGCCGCCGTTGCCGCCCGGCCGGACGGCATCGCCGTACCCAAGGTGAGTTCCGCCGATCAGGTACGCCGCATCGCAGCAGACCTGGACGCTGCCGGCGCTGACCCGCAGCTCGCCATCTGGGCCATGATCGAGACCCCGCAGGCCGTTCTGGACGCCCGTGAGATCGCCCAGGCCTCCGAACGGCTGGCCGTGCTCGTCATGGGTACCAATGACCTCGTCAAGGAGCTGCACTCGCGACACGTGCCTGGGCGTGCCCCCCTGACGACTGCCCTGCAGCTGTGCGTCCTGGCTGCCCGTGCCGCCGACGTCATCATTCTGGACGGCGTCTACAACGACGTGCGAGGCGCGGAGGGATTCGCTGCCCAGGTGAACGAGGCCGTCCTCATGGGATTCGACGGCAAGACCCTCATCCACCCTTCCCAGGTGGCACCTGCCAACGACGGGTTCGCCCCCAGCCCGGCCGAGGTCGAGGACGCACGTGCCCTCATCGCAGCGTGGCAGGAGGGCAATGGGGGAGTGGCCACATATCGCGGCCGGATGATCGAGCAGCTGCACGTTGACGAAGCCGAGCGAGCCCTGGCCATGGCCGACGCCATTGCCGGACGTGATCAGGGGTAGGAGCTTCGTCTCTCAGCTGTACGACAACGAGTACACGGGTTGTACGTCACACATTTCGTGTTGCGTGCAGCTCGTGTTTCTTGGCTGCCCCCCGGCAGGGGCGTACTGCTGATCGGAGGCGAATCTCCGGGATCCATACAACATATCAAAGTCGTCTTGGACAATCCACACCACGGGCCTCATGTTTCCTTGTCGGCTACTCCCACAGTTCTCGCTCCGTCTTTGATCCTCGTCAGGAATTACTTAGGCTTGGCTCTGGTTTCAATAAACCTGAATCCTGTGTTTCACCGATGAGAGGACGAGAAGTTGAAGACTGGAGCTAATCGGGTCGAAGTCGATCTACTAGGGGAAAGGGAAGTCCCGGCAGAGAAGTACTACGGAGTGCATACTCTGCGTGCTCTGGAGAATTTCCAAATTTCTTCAGGATGCATGAACAATGAGCCCGAATTCATCCGGGGAATGGTTCAGGTAAAAAAGGCTGCTGCCTTGGCAAACCGCGAATTGCGCGTTCTCTCCGAAGATGTTGCCGACGCAATTGTTGCCTCCTGTGATGCGATTCTCGAGGAGGGGCGCTGCATGGACCAGTTCCCTCTCGACTTCTTCCAGGGCGGTGCTGGCACCTCCGTCAACATGAACACCAATGAGGTTGTGGCCAATCTCGCGCTGGAGCTGTTGGGGTATAAGAAGGGACGTTATGACCTGATTCATCCCAATGATCATGTCAATAAATCACAGTCGACGAATGACTCCTACCCGACTGGTTTCCGGCTGGCAGTCTTTGCGCTGCTCAAGGAGCTTTCCCAGGCCATTGAGAACCTTGCTGCAGCCTTCGAGGCCAAGGGCAAGGAGTTCTCCCACGTGCTCAAGATGGGCCGTACCCAGCTCCAGGACGCCGTACCGATGAGCCTGGGAGATGAGTTCATCGCCTATGCGACGACTCTGCGTCATGAGGTCGAGCGCATCGCCGTCGCCGGTGAGCTGCTGCTCAAGGTCAACCTTGGTGGTACTGCCATCGGCACCGGCATCAACACCCCGGAAGGTTACGCGGCCACGGCATGCCGCAAGCTCGCCGAGGTGACTGGCTACGAGATCGAACCGGCCGATGACCTCATCGAGTCCTCGTCGGACAACGGTGCCTACATCACCGTGCACTCCGCCATCAAGCGAGCTGCCGCCAAACTGTCGAAGATCTGCAACGACCTTCGTCTGCTGTCGTCCGGGCCGCGGGCAGGGCTCAACGAGATCAATCTTCCCGAGATGCAGGCTGGATCCTCGATCATGCCGGCGAAGGTGAATCCGGTGATCCCCGAGGTCGTCAACCAGGTCTGCTTCAAGGTCTTCGGCAACGACGTCACGGTGACGTTCGCCGCCGAGGCTGGCCAGCTCGAACTCAACGTCATGGAGCCGGCACTGGCCCAGTCGTTGTTCGAGTCGATCCATCTGCTCACGCGAGCCTGCGACACGCTGCGTACTCGTTGTGTCGACGGTATCACCGCCAATGAGGAGCGCTGCCGCGACAGCGTCATGAACTCCATCGGGATCGTCACCTACCTCAACGACGTCATCGGTCACCACAACGGTGACCTCGTTGGTCGGGAGGCGGCGCGCAGTGGCCGTTCCGTGCGTGACGTCGTCATCGACATGGGACTGCTGACGTCTGAGCAGTTGGACAAGATCATGACTCCACAGAGCTTCCGTCACCCCGTCTACACCGGGCGTCGTTATGAGCCCGGTGAGAGGGAGCTGCCGGAGAGGACCGGAGCAGAAGCCAGTCCTGGCGCGGCGGAAGGCCAAGAGTGACTCTGCTGACATTTCTGGCCCAACTTGCCGTCGTCCTGGCATTCATCTTCCTTGGTGCCAAGGTTGGTGGGTTGGGAATTGGGCTGGCAGGTGGCGCAGGCGTCATCATCCTCGGTCTGCTGGGATGCAAGGTTGATCCTGCCACCGGCATTCCGTGGGAAGTCGTGGGGATCATCATGTCGGTCATCTGTGCGGTGGCTGTCATGGAGAAAGCCGGTGGCCTTGACGTCCTCGTCGCTGCCAGTGAGAAGATCCTTCGCGCCAATCCGCAGCGGATCACGTACGTGGGACCCATCGTCACCTTCATCATGACCGTGCTGTGCGGCACGGGGAACGTGGCATTCGCAGTGCTCCCGGTCATTGCCGAGGTGGCCAAGGAACAGGGCATCCGGCCCTCGAAACCGCTTGCGGCGTCGTCGGTCGCATCACAGATGGCGCTTGTCGCCTCACCGATCTCGGCTGCCACCGTCATCATGGCCGGAGCCGTCGAACCGATGGGGATCAGCTATCCGAAGCTTGTCGCCGTGACCCTGTGCACGACCTTCGTCGGTTGCATGGCGGCGGCGTTCGTCTCGAGCAAGCAGGGATGTGATCTTCAGGACGACCCCGTCTACCAGCAGCGAAAGGCCGCTGGGAAGGTGCATCTGCGTGAGGCCGGCACCTACCACATCGACCGACGGGCCAAACTGTCCCTGGGGATCTTCCTCTCGGCATTGGGCGTGCTCATGGTCTACGCCGTCGCGATCAGCAAGATCGACAATCCGCCCCTGCCGCGGGGAGCAGCCATCATGTGTGCAATGCTCGGTGCAGCTCTGCTCATCTGCCTGACGTGCAAGGTGCCGATGTCGGAGGTCAACGATCAGCCGACCTTCAAGGCCGGTATGAGTGCGGCGACCTGCATCATCGGTGTGGCCTGGCTGGGCAACTGCTTCGTGGCCTCCAACATGGGGCTCATCAAGTCCTACGGTGCCGACGCGCTCAGCGGGGCTCCGTGGCTGCTCGCAGTGGTGTTCTTCCTCGGCTCGACCCTGCTCTACTCGCAGGCAGCGACCCTGGCCACCTTCCTGCCAGCAGCCACTGCACTGGGTGTGGGGACGACGGTGCTGGTGGCCTCCTACTCGGCCGCGGCAGCATTGTTCGTCCTGCCCACCTATCCGACGACGGTCGCCTCGATCGAACTTGACGACACCGGCTCCACCCGGATCGGTTCGTTCATCTTCAATCATCCGTTCCTGTTGCCCGGATTGACTGCCATCGTGGTCTCGGTGTTGCTGGGTTACGGAGTGCTCACACTGCTGTGACCTGATGTTCCACGGCAGATGGCCAGTGAGGTGCCGCGTCACGGATTTTCCGGACACGGCACCTCACTGGTGTGCTGGTTCACCAGATGCTCACCCGCTGACTGGGGTCCAACCACAGGGCGTCGTCGGGCGTCACGTCGAAGGCGTCGTAGAAGGCGTCGACGTTGCGCACGATCTGGTTGCAGCGGAACTGTGTGGGCGAGTGCGGGTCGGTGGCGAGCTGGGTGCGGCAGGCCTCGTCACGGACCTTCTCACGCCAGATGGCGGCGTACGACAGGAAGAATCGTTGCTGCCAGCTGAGCCCGTCGACCGGCTCGGGGGCACCACCGGCATCCTGGTAGGAGATCTGCAGGGCCCGGTAGGCGATGCTCAGCCCGCCCAGGTCTCCGATGTTCTCCCCGATCGTCAGGGCCCCGTTGACGTGCGGGCCGTCCGGCTGCAGCTGCCGGGGCACCAGGGCGTCGTACTGGCTGATGAGGGCCTTGGTGCGCTCCTCGAAGGCGGCTCGGTCGTCGGCGCTCCACCAGTCGCGCAGCGCACCGTGGCCGTCGTAGGTGGATCCCTGGTCGTCGAACCCGTGACCGATCTCGTGCCCGATCACCGCACCGATCCCACCGTAGTTGACGGCGTCGTCGGCCGTCATGTCGAAGAACGGTGGCTGCAGGATGGCTGCCGGGAAGACGATCTCGTTGCGCAGCGGATGGTAGTAGGCGTTGACCGTCTGGGGGAACATGAGCCACTCGTCGGGATCGATCGGCCCCGAGAGCTTCTCGATCATGCGGTCCAGCTGGAAGGACGACACGGCAGCCACCGCGTCCACCAGGGATCCCTCGGGGATCAGCAGGCCGGAGAAGTCTCGCCACCTGTCGGGGTACCCGATCTTGGGGCGGAAGTTCGTGAGCTTCTCCAGGGCTTCGGTGCGGGTCTGCTCACCCATCCAGTCCAGGGAGCCGATCGACTGTCGGTAGGCCGCCAGCAGATTGGCGACGAGGTCGTCCATCCGCTCCTTGGCGGCTGGCGGGAAGTGCCGTGCCACGTACAGTTTCCCGACGGCCTCGCCGATGGCCGACTCGACGAATCCCACTGCCCGTTTCCAGCGCTCCCGCAGCTGCTGGGCGCCAGAGAGGGTGCGTCCGTGGAAGTCGAAATTGGCCTCGACGAACTCACTGGGTAGGAACGGTGCGAGGTCCGAGATGACGTGCCAGGTGGCCCAGTCGCGCCACTGCTCGATGGGGGAGCTGGCCAGCAGGCGCTCGATCCCCTCGAAGAAGGAGGGCTGATTGTCGATGACGTGGCAGACGGCCTCGGCGGGAATCCGGGCCGCCGTCAGCCAGGTGCGCAGGTGCAGGCCGGGGTGGGCGTCGGCCAGATCGTCGAACGTCGTGGGATTGAACGACGCCCGCGAGTCGCGAGTGCGCACCTGATCCCAGTGGTGGCTGGCGATCCGGGTCTCCAGATCGACGACGCCGTGTGCCCGGGTCTCGGGCTCGTCCAACCCGGCCAGGGTGAGCATGCGGGTCACGTGGGCCTGGTA
Organism: Cutibacterium granulosum; assembly: GCF_900186975.1. Taxonomy (NCBI): domain Bacteria; kingdom Bacillati; phylum Actinomycetota; class Actinomycetes; order Propionibacteriales; family Propionibacteriaceae; genus Cutibacterium; species Cutibacterium granulosum. The sequence continues at coordinate 82,343 of NZ_LT906441.1, read as the reverse complement.
CTTCGTGCGAATCTCGGCCTTGTCGTCGTCGCGGTAGTAGGCCTCGTCGGGCAGACCCAGACCACTCTGACCCATCCAGGCGACGTAGTGGGTCGAATCGGCGGGATCGGACTCGTTCTCCAGGTAGAACAGCCCACCCACACCCTGACGATGCTGGGCGCCCAGGACTGCCATGAGATCGGCGGCGTCGGTGATCGCGTCGATCTGGGCCAGATACGGGCGCAGCGGTGTGGTGCCGGCGGCGTCCACGGCGTCGACGTCCATGAACCGCCGGTACAGTTCGGCCATGACCTCGATCTCGTGATCGGTGGCCTCTGGTGCCAGGGCACGCAGCTGCGTGGCCCCACCCGAGCTCAGATCCGCCAGGATCTGGTGGACGGCAGCCTCGGAATTGTCACGCAACACCCGGAACGATCCGGTGCTCGCCTGATCCGAGGGGATCTCGGTCACACGCTCCCAAGCGCCGTTGACGTGCTGGTACAGGTCATCGCCGGGACGAATGCTCTCGTCGCGGTCGGGGAAGAGTTCTGCCATGGGCCCACCCTAGTGGGCCTGACAACGAGGGAAGCTTCAAGTGGCATGGACCTGTTCATCCCATGTCATGCTCCGAAGAACAAAAGGATACTGAGAAATGCGGTGAGCAAATACCATATGGCCACAGAACCTGCTAGCGCAACCACTGCTTCAAAACTCATTTTCGAGACGAGTGAACGATCATCTTGGGGGATGTTTCCTCTGGCGACACCGAGAGACCATCCGGCAGGGGGAAACATGATCAGGGGAACGAGATAGACGACAAACGCTCTACTGCTGAAAGTGGCGCCATCTGGTATGAATTTATGTGGATCCGCTGTACAAATAAAGGTATGGTAAATGATTGTCATGGCCAACCCGGTGAGGGTAGCCATGGTGACGCCGATTGTTGTGATTTTGTGCTTCCTCTTCTTTGGAGTTTCACATGTTTTTATGGTCCTTCCCCACAGCCCGGTGATCCAGCCAACCAAGGGGAAGATGAAACACATGAGGGAAATTCTTGCATAAGCATGATGACGCCCCGTTGTCACATGAATGATCAAGAGGACGACTGCCCAGACGGCTCCGATGATGGCGCCGATGAGGAGGCCGTTGAGGGGTGCGCGGTGGTACTGGTCCTTGGGTGTGTTGTTGTGGGTGGTCATCGTGGTGCCTTCCCCTTGACTCTTGGTCTGTCTCTCGCTGGCAGCCGAGTGGCTGTCTGGTAATGGGAACATCGTGGTCTCTGTGGTAAGGGGAGCTTCCTAAAGCTCGTGTCACCGGTAAGAATTGTGCACGCGTGGTCGCATCCATCGACACGTCTCACGGGGACAGTGTGGGGCGTCAAGAATGAGAGGATAGGGATAGTTCTGTAATGCCGAAAACATAAAACCATACCGCCACGGTTATGAACAGTATGATCACTGAAGCAATACTCATGCTAAGGATAAAAGGTGTTTTACTGTTTTTGGGTCTGATACCGATATCACTGAGGACCAGTCCAGCGCAAGGAAACACTGCCAACGGAAGCGGGTGTATTGCGGCCTTGATGTTGAGGAGGAGGTCGTCATCTACGAGAGCAAGGCGAGTCGAGAACATGAGCATGCCAGCGAAAGTCGCCATGGCAGCACCTATGATTTTGGTTTTGAGTCTCCGCTTCTTCGAGTCATCGCATGCGTACATTTTTCGTTCCCACAAGCCAGTGAGCCACCCAATCAGAGGGAACATGAGCGACATGATAAATACGGGGGGATACTCCTTGGGGGCGAGAACTAGCGTTTTTCGCACATGAAGTATCCCGAATACCGTAGGCCAAGCAGCCCCGACGATGGTGCCGATGATGAGGCCGGTGAAGGGTGTGCTACGGTAATCTTTGTCAAACGTGTCACCACTTTTGGTTGTCATCATCATGCTGATTCTCCTTGAAAGCGTTTCAATGTGAGATCTCCGGATGGTGTAGCGACTGATTTCCACCAACTTTCCCGCGCCACTCGGGCATCAATCTCCTCTAGCATGCCGATATCGAGCATGATACCCCTGCCCTGGTGCGCTGGGTGCCGGGTTCGAATGGGGGCGGTGTGCCTTGGCTGAGATTGGTCTGTGAGGGGCCGCTTTCCAGATGCGAATGCGGTTGGGCTGGTTCAGCTCAGTTTCCCCGCCTGGTCGCAACGCTTCATGGCGAGGAGATCGTGAGTGATGACGGGTTTGGCTACTCCCCGGGTGGAGGCCCAGAGTCGTCCATGGGGGCCTCGGGAGCCTCCACGTCTACATGGTTGATGGACGCATCAGCAGTTTTCACGAGAACGCCAAAGAAAATCACAGAGCAAACAAAGGAATATACAGAAGAAAACTAATTCAAGAGTTTATCAATGAAATCCTAAGATGAGAACTCCATGAATAAATTCCCAACCTAGTATTGTGAAGAACAATATGGATACTGTCATGAGGCTCATTCCACGAATAACATGTCTGCCGGTGCAGTAGACGTATGTCCGGAGAGCGCCGAGTATCCACCCGGCAACGGGAAATACAATTAAGGGGACTAAGTAGACAACGAATGCTTGCTTACTGAGAGTCAAGTGCCCCGGTATGTCGTGACGACCTAGAGATTGGAGAAAGACATAGTAGATGATTGTCAGGAGAACTCCACTCAGGGTCGCCATGACGGTGTCTATCAGTCTGATTCTGCGTTTTCTTCTTGCTGGGTTCTTGTATTTTTGCACGGTTTTCACCCACGTGCCGGTAAACCATCCAGATAAAGGGAATACGAATGATATGATGAAGATAAATATATCATATGGCCAATTATCCTTTGGTGTCTCGAAGGCCACGTAACGCAGCAAGAAAAAAAGTACCCAGACGGTTCCAGTGATGGCGCCCACGGCAAGGCCTTCAACAGGGGCGCGATGGTATTGCTGTTCGGTTGTGTTGTCGCGGGTGGTCATCGTGGTGCCTTCGTGGTGTTGGGGTCGCAGGCGTCTCCCATACCGTTGTGGTTGGTGTCAGTCTGGTCCTGGTTGACGATGGTGGGGAAATTGTTTGAACAACTATTCGTTAATGACAGGTCCCTCCGCGAGGTCCATTATCGCACACAATGAGCATACATGAATTTAGATAAGCCTATCCATGTCTTGCGAATGAGAGAAAACTAAGTTTATCAAGATCCAAAGAAAAAAATTGTACCGATTATCATATAGAAGAACCACCAGATTGCCACTGATATAAATAACACAATAATTGTGACAGTGCTCATGCTCGGAATGAATGGGAATCTGCTATCCCTGATTTCGATGCAGAAAGTACTAAGAACTAAGCCAGCCAAGGGGAAAATAGCTAATAAGAACAAATGGAATATCGCCTCCTTGATACTGAAAATCCTGTCACTCGCAAAAAGCGATGCGACAAAAAGCATTAGGATTCCAGTGAGGGTAGACATCATGGCGCCAAGAATTTTGTTCTTATATCGCTTTCTCTTTATATTGTCATGTTTTGAAATTTTCCTTCCTTGTAATCCAGTGAACCATCCAACCAAAGGGAAAATGAATGACATGACAAATATGGAGGTATACGCTCGGGTATCCTTTGGCCCTTCCGACGTCATGTAGTGTACTAGGAATACGAGTCCCCAGACGGCTCCGGTGATGGCACCTATGGCAAGGCCTTCAACAGGGGCGCGATGGTATTGCTGTTCGGTTGTGTTGTCGTGGGTGGTCATCGTGGTGCCTTCGTGGTGTTGGGGTCGCAGGCGTCTCCTACACCGTTGTGGTTGGTGTCGGTCTGGTCTTGGTTGGCGATGGTGGGGCAGTTGTCTTGGTCATCGGGCACGCCGTCGCCGTCTCGGGTGACGTGGATGGGGAAGGTCAGGGTGTCATTGGTTCCGGTGGTGTCGGTGATGCGTAGGTGTGCCTGGTATTTCCCCAGTCGGGTCAGGGTCCGGCTGATCTCGGGGGTGGCACTGTCGATTTCGTAGTGTCCATCCCCGTCAAGGTCCCACTGCCAGCGTCTGATGTGTCCGGTTGAGGTAAATGACGACGATGCATCCAAGCCGAGCGGCTCGCCTGCACGCACCAGGTTCTGTCCGATGACGTCGGCGCGCATCCGTACCCCCGGTACCGACGCCACCTGCGCAGCACTGGCAGACAGACCATACATCCTCGGAGACTTGACCAAGGGGCGCACCATCTTGGCGATCTGCTCATGACCAATCACATTCGGATGATAGGAATTTGCTAAATACCGTAAAGGATGTATCCACTGGCTTGTGAACTTTGTTGCATGGGTTGTTCCGTCCTCTCCGAGCTCTCCTGCTGTTTCTCCGAAAGCATTAATCCAACGATATAGATTTTGTGGATATCCAACTGGTTCTGGCTCATGGGTTGTGAAGAGGCTAGTAGTAGGAGCGTAGACCACATGGAGGTTGTGAGTATGGTTCCACCTGTTGACGATCATTCTTTGTTTATTAAGAAATTCGTTCTCGGCGACTCGTACTCGTGTGGATGGCACATCCCTTCCATTTCTGTCACGTCCTGACTGGATAAGATAGGGATATCCGACTAAAATAACAACAGTATGTTTTGGATCTGCTAATCGATTTTGGATATGTGTCAATAGTGTAGTCGTGTTTTTAAGCGCAGAATCAATTTTTTCTTTTGCCTCGTCAACTGATTCGCCACATTTATAGAATGCCCATGTGGAGTCGAGAAAGCAATTTTCGACAATGCTAGTGAAGTTGAGGTCGTTGCCTCCGGCGGTCATGAGGACCATGCCGGTGTGGGGATTCATGGTATCGGCTTGGCTGATGATGTTGTGGTCTCCGGTGGCGATCTGGGCGCCACTCCAGGCTTTCACGTCGAGTTGGTAGGTTGTGTCCGTGCTTTTCTGGTTGAGCATGCCGGTGAGTACCGAGCCGTAGTTCTTGGGGCTGCGATACGATCCATCGGCCGGATACCCATCGACCAGGGTTCCGTTGCCTGCCGAGTACGAGTCGCCCAGGACGGTCATTGTCACCAGCCTACGGGGCTGATGGGTCCCGATGGTGTCGAAGGACTGCAGACCACGCAACACCGGAACCGCCTGTATCGTCGCCAGCATCGGGGAGTAGTATGCCGGGAATGATCCGTCAGACCGCTGCTGGGCGGCAAGCCATTTCTGGCCGGCCACGGCCTGCGCCCTGTGGGCGGCGTCTGCGGCCCGGTACAGTCCCGGTGCCACCCGCGTGGTCGCACGCACATTCGCACCGTGATCAGGCCAGCCCCACCCGTCACCTTGCCGGTCGTCGTCGAGACGCTTGACAAGACTCGTGACAGCCTTCTGCTTGTCCGGGGCCTCCACATGAGACAAGGCGGTGAGCATGACCCCATCAGTACTGACCAGTCCCGCCATGTGCTTCGGCTGTGTCACCGCATAATCGGCCACCTTGTCGAGCAGGGCCTCGGGGATGGGTTTGCCCAACCGCTCCAGGGCAATCACGTCCAACGCCTGATTCATTGGACGCTCAGTGAACTGGGACGCATCGGTCACCGGCCTGGCATAGTCAACCCCGCCATAGGTGGTCGACTCACCAAGAGCCAGCAGGGTGATCGTCACCTTCGCACATCCACCCACATTCTTCGGGGTGCAGTAGCTTGGCCCCTTGGTCTTGATGTTGTCCTTGACCTTGGCGACGGTAGGCGAATCCTTCCTGCCCGCCGCCACCAACGCCAGAGCCCCATCCAACTGCGGCCCCAGATCGCCCTTGGTCAGATCGGCCTGGTGACCATCGATGTAGTCGGCCGCCCTGCCGGCCTGGGCGGCATAATCGGCAGGCCCAGACGCCCCACCTGCCTGGGCAGGAACCGCCCCCACCACGCCTATCATCAGTGCGGCAGCCACCACCGGACCCACCACACGCCTACACATCCCCACCACGGCCACGCGCTCCCCTCGAAAGCACGTTCCGACAGGTTCACGGGACAGCACAGGCGTGACATGCGTCGGTGTCGATCCGTAACCCCAGACGGAACCAGAAACCACTCCCCACCGGTGGCCTGGTACTCCGACTTCCACACACGAAATGTGGTCACGGTTGCGGGACAGCGCCGGATTCCCACCGACTTCCCCACACCACCCGGGCATCAACCCCCCATCAGGCTGACAGCGAACACAATACCCCACACGCACCGACATGACGCATCCGCCTCTCGTGTCTCGGCCATCGGAGGTTCACGAGGGAGCGACAACCGGCATGCCGATTTCGTGCGCCGCCGACTGTAGACGCTGGTCGTAGGTGGCCAACGCGTCAACGCCAAGATCGGTGGTGGCAGCCAGATGCAAGGCGTCCAGTGGGCGCAGGTTCTGGCCGGGGAGGAGTCCGGCATGCGTGAACTGCGCTGGTTCGATGAGGTACAGGGACACTTTTGTGAGCAGTGAGCTGACCATGTCCTGACTGAGCTGTGGGCAGCGATGAACCATTCGACGCAGCTCGGTCTCCAGCAGCAGTGCGGCCACCACATCTGGTTGGGAACGGTTGACCTCGGCAATCAAGGCAGCTGATTCGCTCTGCCACCATGAGCTTGGCGGCAGCCGAGGTGTCAGCGGATCATCGTTCGTCGCGCAGATCGTCGAGAATGGCCCCGGTTGCAGCGGAGCTCGTCACCAGATCATTCACTGCGAAGGTCGCGGGCACACTGGCTGGCCTGATCGCCTTGCGGCAGCCTCCACAGGGCATCACCTGGGCGACCGGCAGGCCGCGTCGTGTGACGACCATGGCCTCCCCGGACTCGACGTCCCGGAGGATCTGGCCACTGTCGTTGCGCATCTCCCGCTGGCTGATGGTTCGCATGCAGCAAACGTGGCAATCATGTGGCAGTGGGGGAAGTGGTGTTGCGGGGTGAGCCACCACCCTCAGGGCCATCAAGACCCCCGGGGACGCCATCCCCGAGGCGTCAAGGCTCAGGGGGCAGCGATGATCCCCGGATCATCGCCCATTATCCGGGGATCCAGTTCTCAGTTGTGCACCTGCCAGGTGTCGTTGCCGCGCAGCAGCTGCTGCAGGGCGGCGTCGCGTGCCGGCTTGTCGTCGGCGGAGCCGCCGGCCAACCGCAGCTGGTCACGCACCATGTCGTCGTAGGTGGGCAGGCTCACCGAACGCAGGATGCCCAGCGGGATCTGGGAGATCTGGCCGGAGTCGTGCAGGTGGGCCAGTTCGAAGGCCAGTGACGGATCGGGGCGCGTCGCGTCGTGGACGACGACGTGGTCCATGCCGACCTGCGCCACCTCGGTCACCGTGAGCGAACCATTCACCGGGTCACGCACGACCCCCTTGGATCGATCGGCACCCAGCAGGATTGGCTCACCGTCCACCAGACGCACGATCCGCTCGGCAGCCTCCGGCCCCTTGTAGCCGTCGAAGGCCCCGTCGTTGAAGATCGGGCAGTTCTGGTAGATCTCCACGAACGAGGTGCCGCGGTGGTGCGCTGCAGTGGTGAGGGTCTCGTCCAAGCCCTTGCGGTCGGAGTCCAGGGCTCGTGCCACGAAGGAGCAGCCTGCCCCCAGGGCCACCGACAGCGGGTTGAACGGGTAGTCCACCGATCCCATCGGCGAGGACTTGGTGACGCTGCCAGCCTCCGAGGTGGGGGAGTACTGGCCCTTCGTCAACCCGTAGATCTGGTTGTTGAACATGAGGATCGTGAGGTTGACGTTGCGGCGCATCGCGTGGATGAGGTGATTGCCGCCGATCGACAGCGCGTCACCATCACCGGTCATGACGAACACCGCCAGATCCGGTCGGCTCACCGCAAGCCCGGTGGCGATCGCCGGGGCACGCCCATGGATGGTGTGCATGCCGTAGGTGTTCATGTAGTAGGGGAACCGAGAGGAGCAGCCGATGCCCGAGATGACGACGGCATTCTCCTTCTTGATGCCGAGCTTGGGCAGCATGCCCTGGAAGGTCGACAGGATCGAGTAGTCACCGCACCCCGGGCACCAGCGAACCTCTTGGTCGGAGGCGAAGTCGCGGCGTTTGAGCGACACATCGGTGACGGGCACACCGGCCAGGCCGGTGTCGGCCCCGGAGAGATCGGCGGCAGGAGCGGAAATCGACGACGTGGTGGACATCATGCCTCCTTGGAGTTGGCAGTGACCTGGCCGCATGTGGCGACGAGCTCGTCGCACAGATCGACCGACGAGATGGGCAGACCGCGCACTCGGCTCACCGACTGCACGTCCACCAGGAACTTGGCGCGCAGCAGCATGGCGAGCTGGCCGGTGTTCATCTCCGGCACGATGACGCGACGGTAGCGGTGCAGCACCTCGTCCAGGTTGGCCGGGAACGGGTTGAGGTGGCGCAGATGGGTCTGGGCGATCGAGCATCCGGCCTCCCGGGCCAGGCGCACCGCAGCCGTGATCGGGCCGTAGCTGGAACCCCAGCCCAGCACGAGCACCTCGGCATCACCGGTGGGATCGTCCACCTCGAGGTCCGGGATCTCACGCACGATCCCGGCAACCTTCTGGGCGCGCAGGTTGACCATGAGCTCGTGGTTGGCCGGTACGTAGGAGATCGAGCCGATCTCGTTGGCCTTCTCCAGGCCGCCCAGGCGATGTTCCAGACCCGGTGTGCCGGGCAGGGCGTAGTCGCGGGCCAGGGTCTGTGGGTCGCGCCTGTAGGGCAGGAACCGGTCGGTGCCGTCGGCTGCCTTGGCATTGGGCGCGGTGGCGAAGTGTGGGTCGATGGCCGGGATCTCGTCCAGATCGGGCACCTGCCACGGTTCGGCGCCGTTGCCCAGATACCCGTCGGAGAGCATGATCACCGGGGTGCGGTAGCGCATCGCGATCGAACAGGCCTCCAGGGCGGTCGTGAAGCAGTCCGATGGGGACTTCGCGGCCAGTACCGGCACCGGGGACTCGCCGTTGCGTCCGAACATGGCCTGCAACAGGTCGGCCTGCTCGGTCTTGGTCGGCATGCCGGTCGACGGGCCGGAGCGCTGCACGTCGACGACGACCAGCGGCAGCTCCGTCATGACCGCCAGACCGATCGCCTCGGACTTGAGGCTCATGCCTGGCCCAGACGTCGTCGTCACGCCGAGCGATCCACCGAACGAGGCCCCGATGGCCGACGACACGCCCGAGATCTCGTCCTCGGCCTGGAAGGTGACGACGTTGTGCGACTTGTGCTTGCTCAGCTCGTGCAGGATGTCGGATGCCGGGGTGATGGGGTAGGAGCCCAGGAACAGCTGCACCCCTGCCCGGTTGGCGCCGGTGATGAGGCCGTAGGCGGTGGCGAGGTTGCCGGTGATCTGACGGTAGGTGCCGGCCGGCATCGGGGCCGGGGCCACCTGATAGCGCACCGCGAACAGTCCACAGGTCTCGCCGTAGGCCGCTCCGGCGTGCAGGGCGGCGACGTTGGCGTCCCGGATGTCGGGCTTGCTCGCGAACTTCGTGGCCAGGAACTGCTCGGTGGATTCCAAGGGGCGTCCGTACAGCCAGCTCAGCAGTCCCAGGGCGAACATGTTCTTGGACCGCTCGGAGTTCTTGCGTCCCAGGTCGAACGACTCCACGGACCCCACCGCCAGGCTGGTGAGCTTGATCGGCACCACCTGGAAGGAGTCCAGGGTGTCGTCGGACAGCGGGTCGGTGGTGTAGCCGGCCTTCTTGAGGTTGCGCGGGGTGAACTCCTCGATGTCGACGAGGATGAGCCCGCCGCGTCGCACGTCCTTGACGTTTGCCGCCAGGGCGGCCGGGTTCATCGCCACCAGGACGTCCGGCTCGTCGCCAGGGGTGGAGATGTCGTAATTGGCGAAGTTCACCTGGAAGCTCGACACGCCCGGGACGGTGCCCTGTGGGGCGCGGATCTCGGCGGGGAAGTTCGGCAGGGTCGAGATGTCGTTGCCGTGACGGGCGGACTCGGCGCTGAATCTGTCGCCGGTGAGCTGCATTCCGTCACCTGAGTCGCCTGCGAATCGAATGACGACCCGGTCGAGGGTCTGAACACTGTGTGGTGCCGAAGTGGAGGGCACGGGGACCTCTTTTCTTGATTCGGTGCCGGCCGTCGCCTGCCGGGGGGATGCTGTGTCATGCTCTGGCACAGAGCTCCGCGAACGGAGCCCGACTCGACCCTCGAGCCTAGCATCGACGCGGGCGTCATCCACCCTGGCCGCACGCTCCACGGAGGCCTCACCGACGACGTTGCCAGCTGCAGTTAGGCTGTGGTGGTGCAGATCATCGATTGGTACGGGGACGGATCCGTGGGAGTCGTCGACCTTGCCCTGGCGTGTTGTGCGGTGGAGTCGGGGTGCGCACGGTGGCTGCCGGCACCCGCAGGCGACCGTTCCGGGAACGATGCGCACCTTCGCCCCACGATGTCGCTGAAGGCATGGTGTGCCGAGACATCGAGTGGGCACGCCGACGCATCGTGCGATGAGGGACATCCGGCCGATGAGCCAGGTCGACTGGTGGCCGTCGTCTCCGGGACGGTTGCCGTCGGGCTGGCCGAGCGCGTCACCCGGATCATCGACGAGCTGCGTGCCACACAGCCGGTACATGTCGTGGCATTCGGGGCCTGTGCCTGCGCCGGCGGACCCTACTGGGACTCCGCGACGGTGGTGCCGGGAGTGAGCATGCTCACCGGGCGAGTCCCCGTCCAGGTTGACGGGTGGATTCCCGGATGCCCACCACCGCCCCAGGCGCTCTGTGCCTATCTGGACCGTCTCACCCACCGGGAGGAGTCATGACCGATTCCCAGGAACGCCGTGTGCGGGCCGAATCGTGGCGCGACGACGTGAGCCAGGCCCTCCAGGAGGGCTACACCTGGTTGTACCAGCTCACCGCCGTCGACGGCATCGGTGGTGAACTCGGCTCGGTGATCGAGATACTGCTGCGACTGGAGGACTCCGCAGGTCGCAGCCTCGTCATCCAGACCGCGGTGCCTCGTGATCGGGCGGAACTACCGGCCATCGACGATCTCATTGCCGGAGCCGCCTGGTACCAGCGCGAGGTGCACGACCAGTTCGGTGTCGTCTTCACCGCAGCCGACATGACGCCCCTCCTCGTCCACCCGCAAGCTCTCGCCGATCATCACCAGCCGCTCGGTGAGCACCAGTCGGCACCAGCCGCACCACTGCGCAAGGACGTCGTCCTCACGGCGCGCGCCACCACCCCTTGGCCCGGCAACGTCGACGATGGCGCCGGCGGCGCAGCAACCTCCAGAGCTGGTGGTCGCAGCGCCCGCAGCGGGAGACGTCGGCGCGGTACGGCACTCGGGGTGCCGGACGCCCAGACCCTCGCCAAGCTCCGTGCCGGGCGAGAGGTCTCGGCCGAGGACATCGTCTCCTCGATGACATCCGGCCGTCGGAGGCGCCGATGAGCACACACCGTTCCATTGCCCTGGACGCCAGCGCATGCACCTGCTGCGACATCTGCGCCCGGGAGTGCCCGGCCTGGTGCATCCACATCCGCTCCCATGCCGAACGCGTGGACGACCCCGCAGCCAGACGCCCCCGCACCATTCAGGTGCTTGACGATTTCGCCCTCGACTGGGGGCAGTGCATGGTCTGTGGCATCTGTGTCGAGCGATGCCCGTACGACGCCCTGACCTGGTCCGAGACGCCACCTCCCGTCGGTGGGTGCACTCGCGTGGCCACGTCCATCGCAGGTGCCGGCATCGACACCATCGGTGACAAGACCTCTGCCCGTGACGCCGCCACGCCCAGCTCACGGGGTGAGGCCCGTCCTGATCGGCCCGGCCACGACGTCCCGATGAATTGCGCTCCGCCGAATCTGGGGACGAATCTGAGTAGGACGAGCCTCGTCACGCACTGGAGCGGCCGTGAGTAGGGGCGCAGTCGCGGCACGTTCCTGCTGGTGCTCCTGGCTGACTGCCTGGCGCTCCCGGACCGGGTGGGAAGGCCTGCTCGCCACGACGATGTTGCTCGTGGGTGCGCTCACGCCTGCCTACCTGCCGGCGAACTCCCCGTGGTGGCCCCGGCTGAGCCGGGTTGGCATGAGCGGTGTCACCTGGCAGGTCATCGGGTCGGCACTGGCGATCACCGGGGTCATCGTGCTGGTCGACGCCTGGCTGCGGCTGCGCCCCGGGCTGCAGGCGAGCACCGTGGATGCACGGGCGAAGCACTGGACCGTACTGGCGGTGTGGATCCTGCCACTGCTCGCCGCGCCGCCGATCTTCAGTCACGACGCCTACTCCTACGCCGCCCAGGGGTGGCTCATGGAGAACGACATCAACCCCTACGAGGGGTACCCGGGGCTGTTGCCCGGTGTCTTCGCCGACCAGGTTGCCCAGGAGTGGCGATTCACGCGCACCCCCTACGGGCCGCTCAGCCTGCAGCTCCAGCACGACATCGTGCGACTGGCTGGGTTCCACCCGTACTGGTCTGCGGTGATGATGCGCATACCGGCGCTCGTCGGCGTCGTCCTCATCGGTGTGTTCCTGCCACGGCTGGCGCGGCGAACCGGTCATGACGCCTCGTTCGCCGCGTGGTTCGGCGCCCTCAACCCGCTGCTCGTCGTCGACTTCGTCGGAGGTGCCCACAACGACTCCTTCATGATGGGTCTCATGGTGTTCGGCCTGTGGCTGGCCACCACGGCCAGCTGGGCGTGGATTCCCGCGGCTGTGGTGATCGGTGCCTCGGCAGCCGTCAAGCAGCCGGCCGTCATGGCTGCCGTGGCCCTGCCGTTCATCGTCCATCCGATGCCCAGCTGGCGTCCTCGGCACGTCGCGACCGCCCTGGGACGCGTCGTGGGCTCACTCGCCGGTGCCGCGGGCTCGTTCGCCCTCATCACCTGGCGCACGGGTCTGGGGTTCGGCTGGTACCACGCCGCCGACGTGCCGGGCAGGGTGATGACGGTGTCGCCGTCCACCCTCATCGGTCTGGCCATCCGATCCGTTCTCACGTGGTTCGGGCGCTATGGTGCCGCCACCTCGGTGGTCGGCGTCACACACACCATCGGTGTCGGCATCGGCGCCGTCATCCTCGTGTGGTTGGCGGTGCGGAAGTTGCCACGGCGTCCGCTGGCTTTCCTGGCTTGGGGGTTCTTCGCCGTGGCTCTCACCGGTCCGGCCCTGCACTCCTGGTACGTCCTGTGGGGGGCGCTTCTGCTCCCGTTGGTGGCCGGAGCGTCACGATACCTGCACGGTGCGGTGTGGGTGACGGTCGGATTGCTGGCCTATGACGCCATCAATCTGTCCTGGCGAAATGGTGTCATCGCCCTGGGAGTGGCGGCAGCCGTCTTTCTCGCGGTGTACCTCACGTGGTACACCCGTCGTAACGGCTCATGGCATCCCGGCCGTCACAACCATGGGCATCATCAACAACATGAGGGAGAGACGTCATGACCCAGCCAACCACCGAGGCTGTTGGCGACGACATTCGCATCGAGCGCACGCACGGCCTCACCCACATCACGCTCACCCGGCCACGAGCCATCAACTCACTCACGACCCAGATGCTGGACGCGGTGCAGCAGGGCACTGCTGGGGCTGACCGGGTCGAGATCCGCGGTGAGGGGGAACGTGGGTTCTGTGCCGGGGCCGACGTGCGCCTGCTGCGGGAGATCGCCATGGACGACCCACATGCGGCGGGTGACTGGTTGGAGCACGAGTACGTGGTCGACGCAACGGTTGCCGCCCTACCCGGTGAGACCCACCTGCACGGGATCAGCATGGGCGGGGGACTGGGAATGTCCATCCGGCAGCACGTGAGTGCGCGGGACGACCTCGTCCTCGCCATGCCGGAGGTGGGTATCGGACTGTGGCCCGATGTCGGCATGACCTTCGAGCTGTCCCGCGCACCGCGTCTGGTCGGACGGCACCTGGCCATGACCGGAGCCAGCATCGACGCACCCTCCGCCCTGTGGGCCGGTCTGGTGGACGAGGTCGTCGACGCCCAGGAGCGTCCGGTGCAGGTCGACGCGTCAGCCAGCCAACTTGCCCGGGACTCGTCATGGATCCAGGAGTGCTACGACTGCGCCGACCCGCTGGAGGTCGTCTCCCGGTTGCAGCAGCACCCCGACCCACGGGCGCACGAGGCTGCGCAGCTCATCGCCACCCGGTGTCCTCTCTCGGTGGCCGTCGCCCTGGAAGCGGTGCTTCGGGCCGAGGAGGCCACCAGCCTGGCCCAGGTGCTCGCCACCGACACCGCACTGGGTCACGCCTTCACAGCCGATTCGGATTTCGCCGAGGGGGTTCGTGCCCAGCTCGTCGACAAGGATCGCACCCCGCACTGGAGCCATGCCAGCCTGGCTGACGTTCCGCGGCGTCGGGTCGAGCAGATGTTCGACGGAGTCTGAGCAGCGACACTGGAGCCCACCCATCCAGGGCCCACACATGAGGCCCTGATGCAGCCCTGGTGCCCACGGGTGAGATTGCTCTTCAGAACTCGTAGTCGACGACCACCGGGGCGTGGTCGGAGATCCGTTCCTCGTAGGAGGGGTCACGGTCAGTGCCAGCTGCGGTGGCCGAGTTGGCGAGATCGGGAGTCGCCAACTGGTAGTCGATGCGCCATCCGGCGTCATTGACGAAGGCCTTGCCCCGCCAGCTCCACCACGAGTAGGGGCCGTTCTCCTCGGGGTGGGCGGCACGCACGACGTCGACGAGGGTGCGTGGGGAGAGGATTGAGCTGAACCACTCGCGTTCCTGGGGAAGGAACCCCTCATTCCTCCGGTTGGACCGCCAGTTCTTGAGGTCGGCGTTCTCGTGGGCAATGTTGAAGTCCCCCATGACGAGGAACTGGCGACCCTCCTTGGCGGCGCGTCTACGGGTTGCCGTGAGATGACGGGCGAAACCGGCAAGGAAGCTTTCCTTGCGAGCCTGCTTGTCCACCGCGGCCTGGTCCTGAGGATCTGGGGTGGCACCCTTGGGCAGGTACAGACAGGCGAGTGTGACTGGAGTCTCGGAGAGGTCGACCTCGACGTAGCGACCCTCCTCGGCGAATGGGTGCAGGGCGCGGGGCAATCCCGCAGTCGTGCCATCGGTCTGCTGGGCGTCACCGTTGGGTGCCATGGTCACCAGGTCAGGACCCCAGGCGCGTACTGCAGCCGGCTCCTCGCGGGTGAGCAGCGCCACGCCATTGCGTCCGGCCCTGCCGCCCGGCTGCCAGGCGACGTGGTAGCCGGAGAAGATTCCTGCTGGCAGATCGGCTGGCCGGCATCGCACCTCCTGCAGGCCCAGGACGTCTGGGCTGCGGTGGGCGATCCACGACTCGAAACCTCGGCGTTGCGCGGCGCGAATCCCGTTGACGTTGAACGTTGCAATGCGCATGACATCCATTGTGCATGACTCGGTGCGGCTGCCCTGGTTTGGAGCTACCGCTGGCATCTGCTAGTGTTTCTGGTCGCTGGCTCACGTCAGCTTGGCAGGTTGCCCGAGCGGCCAAAGGGAGCGGTCTGTAAAACCGTCGGCATTGCCTACGATGGTTCGAATCCATCACCTGCCACGCAAACCCCTGGATCGAATGGGTCCAGGGGTTTCGTGCATCTGCGTCACCGGCGTCGGGGGCGACGTACGAGCGCCGGCTGCTCCTCACGCCGTCAGTGCTGCAGCGGCGATCTCCAGGGCCGAGGAGAATGAGGTCTCGCGTTGCGCGGCGCTCATGTCCGTCCCGTCCTTGGTGAGATGGTCGGAGACGGTGAGTACGGCCAGGGCCTCCTTGCCCTCGGCCATGGCGCAGCCATAGAGGCCCGCAGCCTCCATCTCCACACCGAGGGTGCCCACCTTGATGAGCCCTTCGGTGACCTCTGGACGTGTCGTGTAGAAGAAGTCGGAGCTGAACACCGAACCGACGTGGGTGGTTGCGCCGCTGGCTCGCGAGGCGTCCACGGCGGCTCGCAGCATGTCGAAGGAGGCCGTCATGGACAGTGAGGCTCCGGGAACCGGCAGGCTCGCGCAGCCATTGTTGGTGTGTGCACTGGCCGCGACGACGACGTCGCGCACGTCGACGTCGGGGGAGAGACCGCCACAGGTCCCCACCCGACAGATGCGTTGGATGCCGTAGAACCGGTACAACTCGGTGGCGTAGATGCTCAGCGAGGCGATGCCCATCCCGGAAGCCATGACGCTCATCGGGGTGCCGTTCCACGTGCCCGTCCATGCCCCGATGCCGCGTACCTCGCTCACCAGGGTGGCGTCGGTGAGAAAGCCCTCGGCAATCCGTGCGGCACGACGGGGGTCGCCGGGCATGAGAACCAGCGGAGCGATGTCTCCGGGTTCCGCGGTGTTGTGTGGGGTGGCCATGTGATTTCCTTTCCTCCCACGATCTGTGGCATATTTGTCGCCACGAGCCTAGAGGACGTATCGCTCGAGGGCGGTTGTCACGGCGCAAGGAGATGTCCGCGACATCTCGATTTGCAACGGGGCTGCACATCGTGTAGTTTTCTGGGTCGTTGCCCCTATAGCTCAGTAGGCAGAGCGTCTCCATGGTAAGGAGAAGGTCAGCAGTTCGATTCTGCTTGGGGGCTCTGGTGCTGCTCGACCCCATCACCCAATGGGTTCGGCCGAACCGGTGTCGGTCAGCACAATGGCGGGGTAGCTCAGGGGTAGAGCAAGCGGCTCATAATCGCTGTGTCGCGGGTTCGATTCCCGCCTCCGCTACCGAGCGTTCAGCTGTGCACCACACATCTGAACCATCTGGCAGCTCTCGACGCCTCGAAAGTAGGAATCATGGCCAAGAAGTCCGGCGATGTTCGCCCGAAGATCACGCTTGCCTGCACCGAGTGCAAGGAGCGTAACTACATCACCAAGAAGAACCGTCGCAACAATCCCGATCGCATGGAACTCGCAAAGTTCTGCCCGCGCTGCGGCAAGCACACCGCGCACCGCGAGACGCGCTGAGGACTTGTGAATCCCTTCCGCTGAAGCGGAGCTTCAATGGTGAGGTCACTCGAGTGGGGTGGCCTCACCTTTTTCATGCGTGTTCTCCCTCGGCGGTCCCTGCGGCCGGACTAGCCTCGACACCATGCCGATCAGCAAAGATCATGTCGGGAGGACATACCCGACGACCGATCCGTATCACGTCAGTGCTGCCAAGATCACCGAGTTCGCCACCGCCATCCGCGACGACAGTCCTGCCTACCAGGGCCCCGACCCAGTGGCACCACCCACCTTCGCCATGGTCATCGCCGCGCACGCCTGGCAGCGACTCTTCGACGACCCGGACCTGGGGCTGCGTCTGGATCACACCATCCACACCGAGCAGTCCTTCACCTGGCGACGCCCGCTGCACGCTGGTGACGAGATCACCGCAACCCTGACGATCACCTCGGTGCGAGTGCGTGGCAACACCGACATGATCGGCCTGGACGTCGTCCTCAGGGATGATGCTGACGAGCACGTCGCCACGGCGTCCAGTACCCTGTGGCACACTCGAGGAGGCCAGGATGGCTGAGAACGTTGCACCTGAGGTGCCTCGCACCAGAATCCACGAGGGGGACGTCCTGGAACCGGTGCAGATCCCGGTGACCCGGGAAACCCTGGTGCGCTATGCCGGGGCATCCACCGATTTCAACCCGATCCACTGGTCGGATCGTGCCGCTCGGGCGGCAGGGATGGACGGCGTCATCGCCCACGGCATGTGGACGATGGGAGCTGCCCTCGGGGTGGTCGTCCACTGGGTCGCGGACCCCGGCCGGATCATCTCCCAGCGGGCCCGGTTCGTCCGGCCGGTCCTGGTCCCCGACACCGACGAGGGCACCCAGGTGATCGTCTCGGGACAGGTGACCAAGGCTGACGACCAGACGGCGACGCTGTCCCTGGACGTCACCCACGAGGGCCAGACCGTTCTGGGACGCGTCGAGATCGTCATCACTCAGGAGAACTCATGACCCAGCCATCCATCGACGTCATCGGCCCCTACGAGGACGACGACCCCACCGAGTCGTGCAGCACCGAGCACTTCAGCTCGTCGGTGACCCATGAGCAGGACCTGCACGACGGCCATGACGTGCCCCTGAAGGACCTCACGACACTACGCATCGGTGGACCGGCTCGTCGCCTCGTCATCGCCTGCACCGAGGAACAACTGGTTCAGACCGTGCGCGACTGTGACCATCGTGGCGAACCCTGTCTGATCCTGGGTGGGGGGTCCAACATCGTCATCGGTGACGACGGCTTCGACGGCACCGTGGTGCGGGTGGACACCAAGGGAATCGACGCCGAGGTCTCCGCCTGCGGTGGGGCGTTCGCCACCATTGCCGCTGGTGAGGTGTGGGACGAATTCGTCATGCACTGCATCGGGCAGGAATGGGTCGGACCCGAGGCGCTGTCCGGGATTCCCGGTCTGGTCGGCTCCACCCCGATCCAGAATGTCGGTGCCTATGGCGTCGAGGTGGGACAGTTCATCGCTCGGGTACGTACCTGGGACCGCAAGGAGGATGCCCAACGCACCTTCACCGCGGATCAGTGCGGGTTCGGCTACCGCTGGAGCCGTTTCAAGGAAGACCTGGGGCGCTATCTCGTCATCGACGTGTCCATGCAGTTCCTGCTTGGGTCGCTCTCGTTGCCCGTCGCCTATGCCCAGCTCGCCGAGCGTCTCGGGGTGGAGCCCGGCCAACGAGCCAACTCCCGCAAGGTGCGCGAGACCGTGCTCGCCATCCGCGGCAGCAAAGGCATGGTCCTCGATCCCGACGACCATGACACGTGGAGTGCCGGGTCATTCTTCACCAACCCGATCATCCCGCCCGACCAGGTGCCAGACGGGGCGCCGGCCTTTCCCCAACCCGATGGACGGGTGAAGACCTCGGCCGCCTGGCTCATCGACCATGCCGGATTCCATCGCGGTTTCGACCTGACCCACGACGCTGCGGCCAGTCTGTCGACCAAGCACGTCCTGGCCCTCACCAACAGGTCCTCGGCCAGCAGCGACGACATCTGCGCCCTGGCGGGAGCAGTCATCGACGGCGTGCACGATCGTTACGGCATCACGCTGGTTCCCGAGCCGCGATTCGTCTCCTGCACTCCCGTACGCGGGGGCCTGGCATGAGGCCCCGACTCCCGCGTCCGCCTCGACTTCCCATCCAGGACTCCGAACTCTCACCTGACCGGTCAAGCCGTCCCACCTGGCAACCCGAACGTGGGGCACGGCACACAATGAGGGAAAATGACACCATGACCACCGATTTGACGCAGATGTCTCCCGAGGAACTCCAGGACGTCCTGGACGAGCAGCGCCGCCTGCACACCGAGCTCGTCGCCCAGGAGCTCAACCTCAACATCACCCGGGGCAAGCCAGCCCCCGAGCAGCTCGACCTCAACCGGCACATGCTCGACATGGACGTGCCCACCAAATCCGCCGATGGCACCGATGTGCGAAACTACGGCGGCAACCGCGGTCTGGTCGACATCCGGCAGATCTTCGCCGAGCTGCTCAACGTCGATCTCGAGGACATCATCGCTGGCGACAACTCCAGCCTGGCCCTCATGCACGACTTCCTCACCTTCGCCATGCTGCACAAGCTGCCAGGAGCGAAGGGCCGATGGGCCGATCAGCAGATCAAGTTCATTGCCCCAGTTCCCGGCTACGATCGCCATTTCACGCTGTGCGAACATCTGGGTGTCGAGATGCTTCCCATCGAGCTGGGGGAGCATGGTCCCGACATGGACGAGGTGGAGAGGCTGGCCGCGGATCCGCAGGTCAAGGGCATGTGGGTCGTGCCGATGTACTCCAATCCCAACGGTGCCGTCTACGACGAGACAACCGTGCGTCGCCTCATGGAGATGCCGGCCGCTCCCGACTTCCGCATCTTGTGGGACAATGCCTACGGTCTGCACCATCTCACCGACAACGAGATCCAGCCGCTGCCGGTGCTCAGGATGGCTCAGGAAGCTGGCAATCCTGATCGCGTCCTGGAGTTCGCCTCGACCTCCAAGATCACCCACGCCGGTGACGGAATAGCCTTCCTGGCCTCGTCCAAGGGCAATCTCGAGTTCTACCTGGCCCACGCCGGGGTGCGCAAGATTGGTCCGGACAAGGTCAACCAGATGCGCCATGCCGCGTACTTCAAGGATGCCGAGGGGGTACGTTCCCTCATGCGGCGGCATCGCGAACTCCTGGCCCCCAAGTTCCATCTGGTGGAGCGCACCCTCCGAGCACGTCTGGGGGGAACCGGAGTTGCCACATGGACCCAGCCGGAGGGTGGCTACTTCGTCAACCTCACCGTCATGGACGGCACGGCCACCCGGGTCGTCGAGCTGGCGAAGGAAGCTGGAATTGCCCTCACCCCGGCTGGTTCCTCACATCCGCTGCACCAGGATCCACGGAACCGATTCATTCGACTCTCACCATCCTTCCCGAGCCAGGGAGAACTCTCCCAGGCGATGGATGGAGTGGCCACGTGCGTGCTTGTCGCTGCAGCCGAGAAACTCCTGGGCAAGAACTGAGAAGCACCGGATCTGGGGGTGTGGGCAACCTCGGCGACGAGCTCAATTCGACCTGTGGACCGTAAACCGCCTATACTTCCTGTGCTGACGGACGCGTTCGGCCGAACCGCCGTCGAAGGGCACTAGCTCAATTGGCAGAGCAGCGGTCTCCAAAACCGCAGGTTGGGGGTTCAAGTCCCTCGTGCCCTGCAAAGTGTCGAGATATTCTCGCAAGAGGTCGTGAAACACGTCACGGCCAGTATCCCGAGCCGATAGGACCAGCGTGAGACACGAGCAGCGACCTGACGGAGACGAGGTGAACACCTCTCCCGAGTACGGAACTGACGCCCGGGGCGAAGATCTTGCCCATGCTGGTGAGGCACCGGGTGAGGATTACACGGTCGTCGACGATGAAGCTGAGGAGCTCACGAACGCCAGCGACGAGGTGGATTCCACCCCGGATCGTGGTGATCCCGAGGACATGGTCGTCGATGATCCCCAGCAGCTGAGTGAGGCCGAGGCGGTTGCCCGTCGGGCCCGCTCGAGCCGGCCGCAGCGGCGGGACGGGGCCAAGAGTTCTGCTGGCTCCGATTCGCCACGCCGAGGCGCTGCCAGGCGATCCGACCGTTCCGGCGCGGACTCCTCGAACGGGGCCAAGGATTTGAAGACTGCGCGGCGGTCTCGCACCTCCGCCAAGGGGACCGATGCCCCGCAGCGCACGATGACCACCGCTCCGGTGCGTCGCAAGAAGGCGCAGGCAGCCAAGAACGACGAGCACAAGCGCGCCAACCCGATCGAGTTCTGCAAGCAGTCCGTCGCGGAGCTCAAGAAGGTCAAGTGGCTCAGCAGTCAGGATCTGGGACAGTACTTCGTCGTCGTCCTGGTCTTCGTGCTGGTCGTCATTGCCTATGTTAGTGGCTTGGACGTCCTCTTCGGCTGGCTTCTGATTAAACTGTTTGGCCAGTGATCAACAGCAATGGAGAATTATCACGGTGAGTGACACCCCAAATGTTTCCGACTCCACTGCAGGCGATGACATCGAACTCAACCTCGATGCTCTGGCACCTGAGGAGTCCCATGACGACGACGTGGACCTCAATCTCGATGCCCTCGCTCCTGACAAGGATGACGAGCATACCGATGAGGCCCCGCTGAACCTCGACTTCGACGCCGACTCCAAGGAGGAGTCCAGCGAGGAGAAGCTCGGCGATTCCGACATCGCCCGCAACCTCGGTCTGGGCCAGGACGCCGATGACGAGCAGCAGGATTCCGCCGGTGAGGAGGAGCAGTCGGCGGACAATCAGGATGCCGTCGACGAGGCCGTGGCCAAGCTGCGCGATGACCTCGACATGAAGTTCGGCCAGTGGTACGTACTGCACACCTACTCCGGCATGGAGAACAAGGTGAAGCAGAATCTCGACGCCCGAGTGCAGAACTTCAACATGGAGGACTACATCTACGAGACGGTCGTCCCCACCGAAGAGGTGGTCGAGATCCGCAATGGAGTTCGCAAGACCATCACCCGCGTGTTCATGCCCGGTTACGTCCTGGTGCGGATGGACCTCACCGAGGAGTCGTGGGGCACCGTGCGACACACCCCGTCGGTGACCGGATTCGTCGGCAATGCCATGGATCCCATCCCGCTCACCCAGGACGAGGTCGTCAAGATGCTCACGCCATCGGTCATCGCCCAGGTGAACCATGACATGGCAGGCCAGGCACCCTCGCCCAAGGCCAAGCGCAAGGTTGAGGTTGCCGATTACGAGGTGGGCGAGTCGGTGCAGATCATCGAGGGTCCCTTTGCCGGCGTCCCGGCCGTCATCGACGAGATCAACGTCAACAGCCAGCGGGTCAAGGCGTCGGTGGAGATCCTGGGTCGGTCCACCCCGGTCGATCTGGAGTTCAACCAGATTCGCAAGGACTGATCGGCTGGCGCACTGCACCAGCTTCGGCAAGTTCATCCCGCTCCTGATGTGAAGTGAGGGTCCACCGCCGTTGAACTGGCGGTGGCGTCGTTCCCCTGCAGCCCAATTGGGTTCTGCAGGGGAATTTGCGTATCATGGGCCAGTGCGTCCTCGTTCGGATCGTTCGTCACGAGCCGAGCAGGCGGTTCGTCATGCCGCTGGACGCATCGGCCCCACCACTCCCGGTGTGGCCGACACTCCGTCACGAGAAGGACCCGATTACATGGCTCCCAAGAAGAAGGTGGCGTCTCTCGTCAAGATCGTCCTCAACGCTGGACAGGCAACTCCTGCTCCGCCAGTTGGTACGGCCCTGGGCCCCACCGGCGTCAACATCATGGAGTTTTGCAAGGCGTACAACGCGCAGACCGAGGGTCAGCGCGGCAACGTCGTCCCCGTTGAGATCACCATCTACGAGGACCGCTCGTTCACGTTCATCCTCAAGACCCCGCCGGCTGCCGAGCTCATCAAGAAGGCTGCCGGGATCAAGAAGGGGACCGAGAACCCGCTGACCCACAAGGTGGGCAAGATCAGCCGCGACCAGGTTCGCGAGATCGCCAACACCAAGATGCCCGACCTCAACGCCAACAGCGTCGAGACCGCGATGAAGATCGTTGAGGGCACCGCTCGCTCGATGGGTGTGACGGTCGAGGGCTGAGCCTTCGCACCTGCACCGTTTTCTCGAGATCAACTCAAGTGGAGGGGCCGCGCAGCCCACACCACTCCTGGTGAAAGGAACCAGACATGAAGCGCAGCAAGGCTTACCGGGCAGCCGCCGAGAAGCGAAACCCGGATCAGCTCTACAGCCCTGACGAGGCACTCCGCCTGGTCAAGGAGAACGCGTCGGCGAAGTTCGACGAGTCCATCGATGTCGCGGTCCGTCTCGGGGTCGACCCCAAGAAGGCCGACCAGATGGTTCGTGGCACTGTCAACCTCCCCAACGGCACTGGTAAGACGGCTCGGGTCCTCGTCTTCGCCACCGGTGAGAAGGCCGATGCAGCCCGCGAGGCGGGCGCCGATGAGGTCGGTGACGACGAGCTCATCGCCAAGGTCCAGGGCGGGTACTTGGACTTCGACTCCGTCGTGGCAACCCCGGACATGATGGGCAAGGTCGGTCGTCTCGGCCGCGTCCTCGGTCCCCGTGGCCTCATGCCGAACCCCAAGACCGGCACCGTGACCATGGACGTCGCCAAGGCCGTCGCAGACATCAAGGGCGGCAAGATCGAGTTCCGTGTGGACCGGTACGCCAACCTGCACTTCCTCATCGGCAAGGCCTCCTTCGACGCCGACAAGCTGGTGGAGAACTACCGTGCCGCCCTCGACGAGATCCTGCGTCTCAAGCCGTCGGCCGCCAAGGGGCGTTACCTGCGCAAGATCGCCGTCTCCTCGACCATGGGGCCGAGCGTGCAGATCGATCCTGCCGACGTCAAGGTTGCCAACTGACGCCTCCACGTCCCTGACGTAGTTTGCGAACACATGAATGGCCGTGGCCCCTTTCGGGGCTGCGGTCATTGCGCATGGTGTGGGGTGAGGTGGTCCTGCGCCGGGGCCACTGCCACGACGTGGAGCAGGTGGCGACGTGTTGACAGATTTTGTTCCGATCGTGCCGTGGCCTATACTCAGACGAGCCGAAGACCGCTGGTCGAGTTTTTCGTCAATCACGATGTCGCGCGTCGACGTCGTGGCCCGCGTAGGTGAACGTATCAACTCCGGAGAGTTCAGATCGCTGGATTCGTGTCGAGTTGCCCCGTTGCGCCTGCGCCTCGGGGCTTTTTTCATGCCCGGGTGCCTGACGAATGCACTGCGACGGCCACGGTCGCGCGGCACCTGTGCGGCCCACCGGTCGCACGTCGTAGCAAACAGTGGGAGGAGACCCAATGGCTAGGCCAGACAAGGCAGCTGCGGTCGCCGAGCTGAAGGAGAAGTTCACTTCAGCACAGGCGACGGTGCTGACCGAGTACCGCGGTCTCTCGGTCGGTGAGCTGAAGGACCTTCGTCGCTCGCTCGGCAATGAGACCACCTATGCCGTTGTGAAGAACACCCTGACCCGTATCGCCGTGCACGAGGCTGGTATCGACGGACTCGACGAGCAACTCGTCGGCCCGACCGCCCTGGCCTTCATCAACGGCGATGTGGCTGATGCCGCCAAGGGTCTGAAGAACTTCGCAAAGGAAAACCCTCTCCTGGTGATCAAGGGTGGCGTCATGGATGGAAAGATCCTCGACGCCGACGCCGTCAAGAAGCTTGCCGATCTTGAGTCTCGCGAGGTTCTGCTCGCCAAGCTCGCCGGCGGCTTGAAGGCCAACCTGACGAAGGCCGCCGTGGTCTTCGACGCCCTGCCCTCCAAGGCCGCTCGTGGCCTGGGAGCCCTGCAGGAGAAGGCTCAGGCTGATCCCTCCGTGATTGGTGGAGCCGGAGAGGCTTCCAACCAGGAGACCGACACCAATACCCCTGAGGCGTCCGACGCCCAGGACAACACCAACGAGTGAAAGGACGCCCATCATGGCAAAGCTCAGCAACGAAGAGCTCCTTGACGCCTTCAAGGAGATGACCCTCATCGAGCTCTCCGAGTTCGTCAAGCAGTTCGAGGAGACCTTCGACGTCTCCGCCGCCGCTCCGGTGGCTGTCGCCGCTGCTGCCGGTGCCCCGGCTGCCGGTGGCGAGGCCGGTGCCGCCGAGGAGGAGAAGGACGAGTTCGACGTCATTCTCGAGGCCGCCGGCGACAAGAAGATCCAGGTCATCAAGGAGGTTCGCTCCCTGACCAGCCTCGGCCTTAAGGACGCCAAGGACCTCGTCGAGTCCGCTCCCAAGCCGGTTCTCGAGAAGGCCAAGAAGGACGACGCCGAGAAGGCCAAGGAGGCCCTCGAGGCCGCCGGCGCCACCGTCACCCTCAAGTGATGAATCGGTTCGCCACCCCCCCAGATTCATTCGGGTGTGGCGAGCCTCCAGCGTCGCGTTCGCGTGACCGTGTGAGTTGGGTCTGACCCCGATTCAGCAGTTCCAGCGGTGCTCACCTCATGGTGGGCACCGCTGTTGCATGCGCGGACACCGCTGTCGGGTGGCGATCTCGAGACGTTCGACCTGGCCAGGCCGGTGAATCCCAGTGGGGGATTCGGTCTGGTATGATGCGACGCATGACGACACAGATCTCGGTTCGGCTTCCTGATGAGATGGTCTCCTTCCTTGATCGCTGTGTGTCCGAGGGGCGCGTTGCCAGCCGTGCTGAGATCATCGCTGGAGCGGTGGAGCGTGAGATGCGTCGTGAAGCGGCGATGCGTGATGCAGCCATCCTCGCCGAGGTCGGATCTGCAGATGATTTGGATGATCTTGTGGCATGGTCGGTGGAGCACCCGGAGATGGGGTCATGATCATGCGTGAGATCTGTCTGGCTCGGATGGACAGGACTCGACCCGTTGTCGTCCTCACCCGTGAAGTGTCCCGTCAGGCAATGACCAAGGTCACCGTTGCTCCAGTCACGTCGACCATCAAGGGGCTGTGCAGCGAGGTACGCGTCGGCAAGGCCAACGGTCTTGACCATGAGTCCGCGATTGCCCTGGACAATGTGTTGACGATCCCGGTGGATCGGCTCGGCCGAAGCATTGGTTTTCTCACCCCGGATCAGGAGAAGGCTCTTGCCCGTGCCTTCGTCATGGCATATGACCTTGAGCTTCCAGTGGCCTGACGGTGAGGTTGGTCGGGGAATCACGGTGTTGCCCCTGCCATTGGACATGGTTTGGCCGATGGTTCTCGCGCGTCATGCTTGCGCTGGCCTGTGAGCATGGGGCAAAGTGTCATCCTGCCACAGTGCCGTTGCATGGCTTGTGTCCTGCCGCAGATAGTTGTATAGTTTTTCCTTGCACCATAGCCAGCGTTCTGCCCATATTTGACATGGGCGGTTCGTCATGCCCCAAAACGGTCGATCCCCCGACCGTTTTCCAGGAGTTCTCGGAAGGACCGCACATTGGCCGCCACGCGCACCGCGTCGAAGAACACCAACGTCATCTCTCCAGAGAGCGGGCGAATCTCGTTCGCGAAGATTCATGAGCCGCTCGAGGTTCCGAACCTGCTGGATCTGCAGGTTGAGTCATTCAACTGGCTCGTCGGCAACGAGATATGGCAGTCGCACGTCGAGGAGGCCCTTGCCCAAGGGCGCACCGACATCAACACGAAGTCCGGGCTGGAGGAGATCTTCGAGGAGATTTCGCCCATCGAGGACTACTCGGAGACGATGTCGCTGTCATTCCGTGACCACCGCTTCGAAGATCCCAAGCACACCCTCGACGAGTGCAAGGATCGCGACAGCACGTACTCCGCGCCGCTCTTCGTCACGGCCGAGTTCACCAACAACGAGACCGGCGAGATCAAGTCGCAGACCGTCTTCATCGGTGATTTCCCACTCATGACCCCCAAGGGCACCTTCATCATCGGCGGCACCGAGCGCGTCGTCGTCTCCCAGTTGGTGCGTTCCCCGGGCGTCTACTTCGAGCGCAACGCCGACAAGACGTCCGACAAGGATATCTACAGCTGCAAGGTGATTCCCTCGCGTGGCGCCTGGCTCGAGTTCGAGATCGACAAGCGTGACACGGTGGGCGTGCGTCTGGATCGCAAGCGCAAGCAAAACGTCACCATCTTCCTCAAGGCGCTGGGCTGGACCCCTGAGCGCATCCTTGAGGAGTTCGGTGAGTACGAGTCGATCCGTCAGACCCTGGAGAAGGACCACGGTGTCGACTCCCAGGACCAGGCGCTGCTCGACATCTACAAGAAGCTGCGTCCCGGCGAGCCGCCGTCGCGTGATGCTGCCCAGCAGCTGCTGGAGAACTACTACTTCAACTCCAAGCGTTACGACCTGGCCAAGGTGGGCCGCTACAAGGTCAACAAGAAGCTCGGCCTCTCCCTGCCGTTCGACCAGCAGGTGCTCACCATCGACGACATCGTCGCCGCCATCCACTACATCTGCGCCCTGCACGAGGGCACCGAGACCCTGCCGCGCGAGGACCATGACGACATCGTCGTCGAGGCCGATGACATCGACCACTTCGGCAACCGTCGTCTGCGTACCGTCGGTGAGCTCATCCAGAACCAGTTGCGTACCGGTCTGGGACGGATGGAGCGCGTCGTGCGAGACCGCATGACCACCCAGGACATCGAGGCGATCACCCCGCAGACCCTCATCAACATCCGCCCGGTGACGGCTGCGATCAAGGAGTTCTTCGGCACCTCCCAGCTCTCGCAGTTCATGGACCAGAACAACCCGTTGGCCGAGATGACGCACCGTCGTCGTCTGTCGGCCCTGGGGCCCGGCGGTCTGTCCCGTGACCGCGCCGGCATGGAGGTGCGAGACGTCCACCCCTCGCACTACGGGCGCATGTGCCCGATCGAGACCCCTGAGGGCCCGAACATCGGCCTCATCGGTTCGCTGGCCTCCTTCGCCCGCGTCAATGCGTTCGGGTTCATCGAGACCCCGTACCGCCGCGTCATCGACGGAAAGGTGACCGACGTCGTCGACTACCTCACCGCCGATGAGGAGGACCGCTACATCATCGCTCAGGCCAACGCCTCGCTCACCGATGAGGGACACTTCGCCAATGACCGCGTCCTGGTGCGCAAGCGTCATGGTGAGGCCGACGAGGTGCCCAACGACGAGGTCGACTACATGGACGTCTCCCCGCGTCAGATGGTGTCGGTCGGTTCGGCCCTCATCCCGTTCCTCGAGCACGACGACGCCTCCCGTGCCCTCATGGGTGCCAACATGCAGCGTCAGGCAGTGCCGCTCATCCGTACCCAGGCTCCGCTGGTGGGTACCGGCATGGAGTACGACTGCGCGGTCGACGGCGGCGAGGTCACCTTGGCCGAGAAGCCCGGATCCGTGCTGTCGGTCTCTGCCGACCTCATCGACATCGCCTGTGACGACGGCACCTACCAGACCTACCGCCTGGACAAGTTCCGCCGCTCCAATGCCGGAACCTGCGTCAACCAGCGCCCGATCGTCAAGGCGGGGCAGCGCGTCGAGGTTGGCACCCCACTGGCCGACGGCCCGTCCACCGACAATGGCGAGTTGGCCCTGGGGCGCAACGTCCTGGCAGCCTTCATGCCGTGGCACGGCCTCAACTACGAGGACGCCATCATCATCTCCCAGCGGATCGTCTCCGACGACGTCCTCACCTCGATCCACATCGAGGAGCACGAGGTCGATGCCCGCGACACCAAGCTGGGTGCCGAGGAGATCACTCGCGACATTCCCAACGTCTCCGAGGACATGCTCGCCAATCTCGACGAGAACGGCATCGTGCGCATCGGTGCCCACGTCGGCACCGGCGACATCCTCGTCGGCAAGGTGACCCCCAAGGGCGAGACCGAACTCACCCCCGAGGAGCGTCTGCTGCGGGCCATCTTCGGTGAGAAGGCCCGTGAGGTGCGCGACACTTCCCTCAAGGTGCCGCACGGCGAGGAGGGCGTCGTCATCGGAGTACGCATCTTCGATGCCGAGAACGGTGATGACGAACTCGCCCCCGGCGTCAACCAGATGGTGCGCGTGTACGTCGCCCAGAAGCGCAAGGTGACGATCGGTGACAAGCTCGCCGGACGCCACGGCAACAAGGGTGTCATCTCCAAGGTGCTGCCCGTGGAGGACATGCCCTTCCTGGCCGACGGCACCCCGGTCGACATCATCCTCAACCCGTTGGGTGTGCCCTCGCGCATGAACGTCGGGCAGGTGCTCGAGATGCACCTGGGGTGGATCGCCCACTCCGGGTGGGACATCACCCAGACGGAAGGCGACTGGGCCGAACGGCTGCGTGAGGTCGGACTGGTGGACGTTCCCGCGGACTCCCGTCTGGCCACCCCGGTCTTCGACGGTGCCACCGAGGAGGAGATCCAGGGTCTGCTGGACAACGGACGCCCCAACCGGGACGGCGAGAAGCTCATCAGCTCCGAGGGCAAGACCCAGCTGTTCGACGGACGTACCGGCGAGCCGTTCCCCCAGGAGGTCGGCGTCGGCTACATGTACATGCTCAAGCTGCACCACCTCGTCGACGACAAGATTCACGCCCGTTCCACCGGTCCGTACTCCATGATCACCCAGCAGCCGTTGGGTGGTAAGGCCCAGTTCGGTGGTCAGCGCTTCGGTGAGATGGAGGTGTGGGCCATGGAGGCATACGGTGCCGCCTGGGCCCTGCAGGAACTGCTCACCATCAAGTCCGACGACGTGCCCGGACGTGTCAAGGTCTACGAGGCGATCGTCAAGGGCGAGAACATCCCCGAGCCGGGCATTCCCGAGTCGTTCAAGGTGCTCGTCAAGGAGATGAAGTCCCTGTGCCTGAACGTCGAGGTGCTCAACTCCGAGGGCCAGGAGATCGATCTTCGTGAGCCCGACGAGGACACCCGGTCGAACCTGGGAATCGATCTGTCACGTCGTCCGGGTGCCGACAACGCGCTGGCGGACTGACGAGTTCATCAATCGGCAATTGCGACTGAAACGAAGGGGGTGACGTCAGGCCTGGACACCCTGACGTCACACGAACCCCAGTTGGGACTCCTCCTGGGCAGGGATGGAGCCAGCACCCACCGGCAGTGGGGGAAAGAGACACACCGTGCTGGACACGAACTACTACGACCGCCTCCAGATCGGCCTGGCGACCGCTGACCAGATTCGCCAGTGGAGCTACGGCGAGGTCAAGAAACCCGAGACCATCAACTACCGCACCCTCAAGCCGGAGCGCGACGGTCTGTTCTGCGAGAAGATCTTCGGGCCCACCAAGGACTGGGAGTGCTACTGCGGCAAGTACAAACGCGTGCGCTTCAAGGGCATCATCTGTGAGCGGTGTGGCGTGGAGGTCACTCGCTCCAATGTGCGTCGTGAGCGCATGGGCCACATCGAGCTGGCCGCCCCGGTCACCCACATCTGGTACTTCAAGGGTGTGCCGTCGCGGCTGGGCTACCTGCTCGACATCGCCCCCAAGGACCTCGAGAAGGTCATCTACTTCGCGGCCTACATGATCACCGCGGTCGACGAGGAGGCCCGTCACCGCGACCTGCCGAGCCTCGAGGCGAAGGTGCAGGCCGAGAAGACCCACATGGCCCAGCGCCGCGACTCCGAGCTGGAGGCTCGTCGAGCAAAGCTCGAGGAGGATCTCGCTCAGCTGGAGGCCGAGGGGGCCAAGGCCGACACCCGCCGCAAGGTCAAGGACGGTGCCGAGAAGGAGCTGCGTCAGATCGAGCATCGCGGTCAGCGCCAGATCGACCGTCTCGACGCCGTCTGGGAGCGGTTCAAGACCCTCAAGGTCCAGGATCTCGAGGGTGACGAGGTGCTCTACCGTGAGATGCGGTCGCGGTTCGGCAAGTACTTCGAGGGCTCCATGGGAGCCGAGGCCGTCAAGCGTCGGCTGGCCGACTTCGACCTGCAGGCCGAGTCGGAGAGCCTGCGTGAGACCATCAAGACCGGACGCGGTCAGAAGAAGACTCGTGCCCTCAAGCGTCTCAAGGTGGTGCAGGCCTTCCTCGATTCCGGCAACTCCCCGGCGGGCATGGTGCTGGACTGCGTGCCGGTGATTCCACCGGACCTGCGCCCGATGGTCCAGCTGGACGGTGGCCGATTCGCCACCTCCGACCTCAACGACCTCTACCGTCGCGTCATCAATCGCAACAACCGTCTCAAGCGGCTGCTCGATCTCGGGGCCCCCGAGATCATCGTCAATAACGAGAAGCGCATGCTCCAGGAAGCCGTGGACTCGCTGTTCGACAACGGTCGTCGCGGGCGCCCGGTCTCCGGGCCGGGCAACCGTCCGCTGAAGTCGCTGTCCGACATGCTCAAGGGCAAGCAGGGCCGGTTCCGTCAGAACCTGCTCGGCAAGCGCGTCGACTACTCCGGCCGTTCGGTCATCGTCGTCGGCCCGCAGCTCAAGATGCACCAGTGCGGTCTGCCCAAGACGATGGCCCTGGAGCTGTTCAAGCCGTTCGTCATGAAGCGTCTGGCCGACCTCGAGCACGCACAGAACGTCAAGTCCGCCAAGCGGATGGTCGAGCGTCAGCGCCCGGTGGTGTGGGACGTCCTCGAAGAGGTCATCAAGGAGCACCCGGTGCTGCTCAACCGAGCACCAACGCTGCACCGTCTGGGCATCCAGGCCTTCGAGCCGCTGCTCATCGAGGGCAAGGCCATCCAGCTGCACCCGCTGGTCTGCTCGGCCTTCAACGCCGACTTCGACGGTGACCAGATGGCCGTCCACCTGCCGTTGAGTGCCGAGGCCCAGGCCGAGGCTCGGGTGCTCATGCTCTCGACCAACAACATCCTCAAGCCGGCTGACGGCCGACCGGTCGCCCTGCCCAGCCACGAGATGATCATTGGTGCCTACTACCTGACGATGGCCCTGGACGGCCGCAAGGGGGAGGGGCGAGTCTTCACCTCGCTGTCCGAGGCGATCATGGCCCACGATCTCGGTGAACTCGAGGTGGGGGC
Source organism: Cutibacterium granulosum (assembly GCF_900186975.1). Lineage (NCBI taxonomy): Bacteria > Bacillati > Actinomycetota > Actinomycetes > Propionibacteriales > Propionibacteriaceae > Cutibacterium > Cutibacterium granulosum. The sequence continues at coordinate 50,581 of NZ_LT906441.1, read as the reverse complement.
CAAGATCAAGATGCGCTTCCACGACATGGTTCCGCCGGTGGGCAAGGAGCTGCGCCCGGACGGCTCCATCCTGCTCGACACCACCTTGGGTCAGGCGATCTTCAACGAGGTGCTGCCCAAGGACTACCCCTACGTCGACTATCTCGTCGGCAAGAAGCAGATCGGCAAGATCGTCAACGACCTCTCCGAGCGGATGACCCAGCTCGAGGTGGCCCACATCCTCGACAACCTCAAGGACATCGGCTACGACTGGGGCTCGCTGTCCGGTGTGACCGTGTCCATCGGTGACGTGCAGACCCCGCCGACCAAGCCGCAGATCCTGGCGGGCTACGAGAAGCGGGCTGCCAAGGTCGACAAGGAGTACGAGCGTGGTGCCGTCACAGAGGAGGAACGGCGTCAGGACCTCATCCAGATCTGGACGGAGGCCACTGCCGAGCTCACCGAGGCGATGGAGGCCAACTTCACCCGCACCAACCCCATCTACATGATGGTGCACTCCGGTGCCCGTGGAAACATGACCCAGATGCGTCAGATCGCCGCCATGCGTGGTCTGGTGGCCGACACCAAGGGCGACATCATTCCCCGACCCATCAAGTCGAACTTCCGTGAGGGCCTCACGGTGCTGGAGTACTTCATCTCCACCCACGGTGGCCGAAAGGGTCAGGCCGACACCGCTCTGCGTACCGCGGACTCCGGTTACCTCACCCGTCGTCTGGTTGACGTCTCCCAGGACGTCATCGTGCGTGACGACGACTGTGGCACCACCCGCGGGATGCCCAAGACGATTGCCGTCGACGACGGTTCGGGCAACCTCGTGCCGGCCGATGGCCTGGAGACGGCGGTCTACGCCCGGTGCCTGGCAGCCGACGCCGTCGACGCCAATGGCAATGTCGTCCTGGAGGCCAACTCCGACCTGGGCGATGAGCAGATTCGCAGGCTCATCGCCGCTGGCATCACCCAGATCAAGGTGCGTTCGGTGCTGACCTGTGCCGCTCCCGAGGGGTGCTGCGCCCGGTGCTACGGCCGGTCGCTGTCCACCGGCAAGCTGGTCGACGTCGGTGAGGCCGTGGGCATCATCGCCGCCCAGTCGATTGGTGAGCCCGGTACCCAGCTGACGATGCGTACCTTCCACACCGGTGGTGTGGCCGGTGACGACATCACCCAGGGGCTGCCGCGTGTCGTCGAGCTCTTCGAGGCCCGTTCCCCCAAGGGCAAGGCGCCGATCGCCGAGGCCTCCGGTGTCGTTCGTCTGGAGGAGTCCGACTCCCGGCGCAAGCTCATCCTCGTGCGTGACGACGGTGAGGAGGATGTGGAGTACACCCTGCCACGTCGCGCACGTCTGGAGTTCGACTTCGGTGGCCGGCACGTCGTCATTCGCGATGGTGCACGGGTGGAGGCTGGACAGCAGCTCACCGCCGGTACCCTCGACCCCCACGATGTGTTGCGCGTCATGGGTGTGCGCAAGGTCCAGGAGCACCTGGTCGGTGAGGTCCAGAAGGTGTACGCCACCCAGGGCGCCCCGATCCACGAGAAGCACATCGAGATCGTCATTCGCCAGATGCTGCGCCGTATCACGGTGATCGACTCCGGCGACACGACGATGATGCCCGGTGAGCTGGCGGACCGTCCGCTCTATGAGGCTGCCAACCGTACCGCCGTCGCCGAGGGTGGTCGTCCCGCCGAGGGCCGCCCGGTGCTCATGGGCATCACCAAGGCATCCCTGGCCACCGAGTCGTGGCTGTCGGCCGCGTCCTTCCAGGAGACGACGAAGGTGCTCACCGATGCCGCGATCAACGGCAAGACCGACACCCTCGTCGGTCTCAAGGAGAACGTCATCCTCGGTAAGCTCATCCCGGCCGGTACCGGACTGGAGCGCTACCGCAACATGCGTGTGGAGCCGACGGCAGAGGCCAAGGCAGCGGCGTTCACCATGAACTACGACCCGTTCGACTACGATTTCGGATCCGGCTCGGGAGCCTCGGTGGCCCTGGACGATCTCGATTTCGGAGACCTCGGTTGATGAGTTCGGTCGAACACCGCGTGTGAACGCCACGACACGCGGTGAGATGCAGCGAGGCGGTTGCCGGAGGGGTCCGGTGGCCGCCTCGTCGTCTTGCTGGGGGCACGTCTGCTTTGGCCTGACGGTGCCACGGTGATAGCCTTGTTCATCGTGTCCGGTATCTCCGGACGCTTGTGCGTGCCCTGGCAGGACGGTACGACCTCTCGAGTTGCTGCGAGCCTGGTCCGTCTGTGCGGAGTTCGCACGGCACCCCTTCCACTCAGAGCGCGGGACAGCGGTGGCCCAGCGCCGAGTGCCACGGGTGCACAGCCAGGGATTCTTAACCACAGACACGGAAAGAGAAACCAAGCCGGTGCCAACAATTCAGCAATTGGTCCGCAAGGGCCGTACTGACAAGATCAGCAAGAACAAGACCCCTGCCCTCAAGGGATCCCCGCAGCGTCGTGGCGTGTGCACCCGCGTGTACACCACCACCCCGAAGAAGCCGAACTCGGCCCTCCGCAAGGTTGCCCGTGTTCGCCTGTCGTCGGGTATCGAGGTCACGGCCTACATTCCCGGAATTGGCCACAACCTCCAGGAGCACTCGATGGTGCTCGTGCGCGGCGGTCGTGTGAAGGACCTCCCGGGCGTGCGCTACAAGATCGTCCGCGGGTCCCTCGATACGCAGGGTGTCAAGGGCCGCAAGCAGGCTCGCAGCCGCTACGGCGCCAAGAAGGAGAAGTGACATGCCTCGTAAAGGAGCCATTCCCAAGCGTCCAGTGATGGTCGACCCGGTCTACGGGTCCCCGCTGGTTTCCCAGCTCGTCAGCAAGATCCTGCTCGACGGCAAGAAGACCGTCGCCCAGGACATCGTCTACACCGCCCTCGAGGGGTGCCGTGCCAAGACGAACACCGATCCGGTGCAGACCCTCAAGCGTGCGCTCGACAACATCAAGCCCTCCTTGGAGGTCAAGTCCCGTCGCGTCGGTGGCGCCACCTATCAGGTCCCGGTGGAGGTCAAGCCTGCTCGTCAGACCACCTTGGCGCTGCGCTGGTTGGTGACCTTCTCCCGTGAGCGTCGTGAGAAGACCATGTCCGAGCGTCTCATGAACGAGATCCTGGATGCCTCCAACGGTCTGGGAGCCTCGGTGAAGCGTCGCGAGGACACCCACAAGATGGCCGAGGCCAACCGCGCCTTCGCCCACTACCGCTGGTGATGAACGAGCCCCCTCGCCATTGATGTGAGGGGGCACCTTCATGTTCTCAGCCCGAACCCCGGTGATTTGGTTCACCTGCGGTTCACCTACGACGAGCATCATTCCGCATAGACCACGCACCCACAGATTCGAGGTTGACAACAGTGGCCAATACAGACCTCAGGAACGTCCGCAACATCGGCATCATGGCACACATCGATGCCGGTAAGACCACCACGACCGAGCGCATCCTGTACTACACCGGCAAGTCTTACAAGATTGGTGAGACCCACGAGGGCAACGCCACCATGGACTGGATGGAGCAGGAGCAGGAGCGTGGTATCACCATCACGTCGGCTGCCACCACCACCTTCTGGCACGACACCCAGATCAACATCATCGACACCCCCGGACACGTGGACTTCACCGTCGAGGTGGAGCGGTCCCTGCGTGTGCTCGACGGTGCCGTCGCCGTCTTCGACGGTGTGGCCGGTGTCGAGCCGCAGTCGATGACCGTGTGGCGTCAGGCCGCCAAGTACGGCGTGCCGCGCATCTGCTACATCAACAAGATGGACCGCACCGGAGCTGACTTTGACCACGCCGTGCAGACCATCAAGGATCGTCTGCATGCCATCCCGGTGCTCCTGCAGCTGCCGGTGGGTGCTGAGGACAAGTTCGAGGGCGTCATCGACCTCATCGAGATGAACGCCAAGCTGTGGCGCGGTGAGACCGAGCTCGGTGCCCACTACACCACCGAGGAGATCCCGGCTGAGCTCAAGGACGAAGCCGAGGCCGCTCACGCCGAGATGCTCGAGACCATCGCCGAGAACGACGAGGAGTTCATGGAGGCCTACCTCGAGGACGCCGACTCGGTGACCATCGAGCAGGTCAAGGCCGCCGTGCGTCGTGGCGTCCTTGCCAACGCCTTCACCGCTGTGACCTGCGGTACCTCCTTCAAGAACAAGGGTGTGCAGCCGCTGCTCGACGCCATCGTCGACTACCTGCCCTCCCCGCTGGACGTGCCGGCCATCACCGGCTACAAGCCTGGTGACGAGTCCGTCGAGCTCGAGCGTCACCCCAGCGATGACGAGCCCCTGTCGGTGCTGGCCTTCAAGGTGGCCTCCGACCCGCACCTGGGCAAGCTCACCTTCGTGCGTGTGTACTCCGGCGTCCTCAAGGCCGGCGGGCAGGTGCTCAACGCCACCAAGGGCAAGAAGGAGCGCATCGGAAAGATCTACCTCATGCACGCCAACAAGCGCGAGGAGATCTCCGAGATCGGCGCCGGCATGATCTGCGCCGTCATGGGCCTCAAGGACACCACCACGGGTGAGACGCTGTGCGACTCGTCCAACCCCATCACCCTGGAGTCCATGACCTTCCCGGCCCCGGTGATCGAGCAGGCCATCGAACCCAAGTCGAAGGCCGACCAGGAGAAGCTCTCCAACGCCATCCAGCGCCTGGTGGAGGAGGACCCGACCTTCCGCGTCCACACCGACGAGGAGACCGGCCAGACCATCGTCGCCGGCATGGGTGAGCTGCACCTGGACGTCTTCATCGACCGCATGAAGCGTGAGTTCCACGTCGAGGCCAACATTGGCAAGCCGCAGGTGGCCTACCGTGAGACGCTGCGCAAGCCGGTGGAGAAGTTCGAGTACACCCACAAGAAGCAGACGGGTGGTTCCGGTCAGTTCGGTCGCGTCATCATCGCCATCGAGCCGCAGGAGCCCGGCTTCGGCTACGAGTTCGTCAACGCCGTCACCGGTGGCCGCATCCCCAAGGAGTACATCCCCTCGGTCGACGCGGGCATCCAGGAGTCCATGCGCTTCGGTGTGCTGGCCGGATTCCCGGTCGAGGACATCAAGGTCACCCTGCTCGACGGTGCCTACCACGAGGTCGACTCCTCCGAGATGGCCTTCAAGATCGCCGGATCGATGGCCTTCAAGGAGGCTGCTCGCAAGGCCAACCCCGGTCTGCTCGAGCCACTCATGGCCGTGGAGGTGACCACTCCGGAGGACTACCTCGGCACGGTCATCGGCGACCTCAACTCGCGTCGCGGTCAGGTGCAGGAGATGGTCGAGGCTCACGGCAACAAGGTCGTGCGTGCCCTCGTTCCGCTCTCGGAGATGTTCGGCTACGTGGGCGACCTGCGTTCCAAGACCTCTGGACAGGCCTCGTACTCCATGGAGTTCGACTCCTACGGTGAGTGCCCGACCAACGTCGCCGAGGAGATCATTGCCAAGACCAACGGTGGCAAGTGATCTGCTGCGGTTGAGACCACTGGACAGTGGACAGGACGGCATCTTCCCGATCCGGGTGGGTGCCGTCCTGTTGTCATCGGCAGGGCACCGAGCGGTGTACCAGTGATCGGTGTCGACCGACGAGCGGTGTCACCGTGCGTGACGCTGTTATTCCAGTCATCATTTGATAACGTTGTGAGGCCAGCGTTTGACTACAGGCGTCTGACGCACAACAATTGGACAGAGTTCCCTGACCTCTGGTCGGGGGCCCGTCCTACAAGTCCGTGGGATCCGCCCACGGATTCACACACAGACGCGCCCCGCGCACAGCGGGCGACATCCCAGAAGGAGCCCCAGTGGCAAAGGCCAAGTTCGAGCGGACCAAGCCGCACTGCAACATCGGTACCATCGGACACATCGACCACGGCAAGACGACCCTCACCGCGGCGATCTCCAAGGTGCTGCACGAAAAGTACCCGGAACTCAATGAGGCATCGCCTTTCGACATGATCGACAAGGCCCCTGAGGAGCGCCAGCGCGGTATCACCATCTCGATCGCTCACATCGAGTACCAGACCGAGAAGCGTCACTACGCTCACGTCGACTGCCCCGGTCACGCTGACTACGTGAAGAACATGATCACCGGTGCTGCCCAGATGGATGGCGCCATTCTCGTGGTTGCCGCCACCGACGGCCCGATGCCCCAGACCCACGAGCACGTGCTGCTCGCCCGTCAGGTTGGCGTGCCGGCCATCGTCGTCGCCCTCAACAAGTGCGACATGGTTGACGACGAGGAGCTCATCGAGCTCGTCGAGATGGAGGTGCGTGAGCTCCTCTCCGCCCAGGACTTCGACGGTGACAACTGCCCGGTCGTCCGCATCTCCGCCTACCAGGCCCTGCAGGGTGACGAGAAGTGGACCCAGTCCATTCTCGACCTCATGGATGCCGTTGACGAGTACGTCCCGCAGCCGGATCGTGACCTCGACAAGCCGTTCCTCATGCCTGTTGAGGACGTCTTCACCATCACCGGCCGTGGCACCGTGGTGACCGGTCGTGTCGAGCGCGGTATCGTCCACACCTCTGACGAGGTCGAGATCGTCGGTATCCACGACGCCACCCAGAAGACCACCGTCACTGGTGTCGAGATGTTCCGCAAGATCCTCGACGAGGGCCAGGCTGGCGACAACATCGGCGTGCTGCTGCGTGGTACCAAGAAGGAGGACGTCGTCCGTGGCATGGTGCTCTGCAAGCCCGGTTCGACCACTCCGCACACCGACTTCGAGGGCCAGGTCTACGTTCTGAAGAAGGATGAGGGTGGCCGTCACAAGCCGTTCTTCTCCAACTACAGCCCGCAGTTCTACTTCCGCACCACCGACGTCACCGGCAACATCGAGCTGCCGGAGGGTACCGAGATGGTCATGCCTGGCGACAACACCACCATGTCCGTCCACCTGATTCACCCGGTGGCCATGGAGGAGCAGCTGAAGTTCGCCATCCGTGAGGGTGGCCGTACCGTTGGCGCCGGTCGCGTGACCAAGATCATCAAGTGAGCTGATTCACTGATCTGAACCAAGGGCGCGGTGATCTCACCTAGTGTGGGGCACCGCGCCCTTGCCATGCCCGGACACGGACAGAGCCCATGCCCGGACATGAACGGAGCCTTCGCGGAAGGTGCTCTCGGTGCGGATGAGAGTTTTCCCCGTGGCACCGCTGTCTGGGTGGCACCGCTTCTGGCGCAAGTCGCTTGGTGATGGAGGCCGCATCCTCCCCATCCGGGCTCCAGCACGGACGGCCGCTGCCAGGCCACGATCCCTCAAAGGGCTGCTGTGTGATGGCGGTCGGGATCGGATCGGTGGGGGAGCGTGGGCAGGAAGGAATCCAGCCTGGCGATGGGCGGTGCCGCTACTTGGGGGTGCGCGCTACTGGGGTGGTACTACTACCGGCGATTGAGAGCGCCGTCAGCGTTCGCGCATGGTGTGGGGAATGGCGGCAGCAATCCTGTCTATCGGCGGATTGCCGGTGATGCCCAGCACGTCGCGCCACACCGGGACGAATTCGTCATGATAGTTGTGACCATGGCCACCAGGAGTGGAGACCGAAGCCGCCATGTCGGCGGTCACCTGCCAAAAAGTGGACCACGGAGTCCACGAGAGGTAGGGGTTGACGTCCTCCCCGGCCTTCTCGCGGATCCAGTCGGGTTCCCGGGTGATGAGCTGGGGCTGCCACCACACGATGGGATCCGAGGCGTGCTGCAGGAAGGCAATGCGCGACCCCTCCCACCGGGGGAAGTCGACTCCCCAGTGATCGTGATGCAGCTCATCGGGAGTGGTGGCGAAGCGGAATGTCTCACCATTGTCGATGACTGGGGCGATCTCTGGACTACCTGCCCGACGCGATTGGGTGAGACTGTTCCACAGGGGAGTGAATCCGGGGGTGCCGGCCCACACCGCACCATCGACCTTCCTGGCCATGTCCTGCGCCGAGGCGAAAGCGGACTGGCCTCCGTAAGCTCCCAACGACACCCCGGACACGTAGAGCTTGGGACGGTGATGGGGATCCAGGCTGCTCCAGTAGTCGTGGATGACGTCAAAGAGAACCCGTGACCCTTCCTTGGGGGAGTCACGGTCCAACAGGAAGGCCCCCACCGAACCCAGGTAGCTGTACTGCATGGATGCCGTGGCGCAGTCGCCATTGGTGAGGTATTCCACTGCGGCCACCGACCATTCCTCGAGCCACCCCGAGCCGGTCCCGAACTGGACGACGAGTACCTTGCGGTCGAAGGCCTTGGTGCGCAGCAGTTCGGCGAGTACCCCGTTGGCCTCCTGCTCGAACGTGCGTTTCGAGGAGAAGCCGGCGTAGACCCTGATGGGGGTCAGGGCTGGTTTGCCGGTGACGGCGTTGATGTCGACGGCCGAGGGACCGTTGGTGATGACGTCCTGGCCCTGGCGTCCCAAGGTGTCCCACGATTCCATGGAGTCCGGGCTGCCGGAACGTAGCGGAGAGCTCGGCTGGGTGCGTCCGGGAGCGGTCGTCTTGTTGAGTTCGGCAGTCTGATGTGCCACGGCGTTGGCCGCCACTCGCACCACGACACTGTTGGACGCCCACAGCAGCAGGCTGACGACCAGAACGACGACGATGGTGGCGACGACTGGCTGGGTCACGATCTTGTGGACGCCGTAGTACAGCTTGCGCACACCACGGACGATGAGCCTGATGAGCAGCAGCAGGGCGGTGAACAGCAGAATTCCGGCGGGGACCCCGACCGTCTGGACGAACCACACATCGCGACGCAGACCCACGGTGTTGGCAACCCTGGTCTGCTGCTTGACGCTCCACAGCCACATCCAGACGCTGATGAGGATGATGAGGCCAGCCCCGGTCCATTTGAGGCGGCGGACTGCCCCGGGTGAGGCCGAGATCCTGAGCACGATGGCATCTGCGAACCAGCGAGCCATGGTGCCGATGAGTGATCCGATGCCGTAGAACAGCAGCGTGGACAAGGAGACGCTCACCGCGAGCATCCACCAGGTGCGCGGCACCAAGCTGGGTGTCAGGGCGGTCCACAGACCAAAGAGGGCGAACAGGAGCCCCATGGGGGAGCTGTGCGGCAGGATGCGGTGGGCATGCTGGCGAACTCTCACCGCCCAGTGTGGTGGTTGCCTGCTCACGGAGCCGTTGCGGGCCTTCTCGCCCACGGCCGACTCACCAGACGCGCGGGAAGTGTGCTGAGTCACGACCACCTCGCCTAGCGTCCGACACGCCTTGAACTGTGCGATGGCCCCGACCTCAGGGAGAGGTCGGGGCCGACCTGATTACCTAGGTACAGTAATGCAGCAGCGATCGTGATGCCAGTTCCTGGCCGCCGAGGGATCAGACCCCCGTCCTCGGCAGTGCGAGGCCAGTGGAGCGGGAATCGGTGCTGGAAATCTGGTGTGTGCCGTTGGTGTCCTGCTGCCCTGACGCAGCGGGAGTCGCCGAGGCGTCACCAGTTCCCCTGCCACCATGATCAACACCGCTCTGGTCATCAGCCATCTGCCAGGTCTCACCGGTGGTGGTGAGGAACCAGTTGCGGTCGAAGAACGTGGTGGGGTCGATCTTGCCGTCCCTGCTGGCGTGGTCGATGAGTTCCTGACGGATCTCGACGAGCCCGTCCCAGGCCACGGGAGCCTTGCTGACGTGTGGGTAACCACCGCCACCATTCATCCGGTAGTTGTTGATGGCCATGATGAACTTCTGGTTGTCGTTGACCGGCTTGCCCTGCCAGCTCAGCCCCAGCACGCGCTGGCCTACCGGCTTGGAGATGTCGATGGAGTATTTCACACCGGTGACGGCGTCGTAGTTGTAGTCCCAGATGGTCTTGCCGTCGATGGTGGCCTGGGTGTGACCGCCCTCGGAGGCCGGGGCCGGGTTGATCTTCTCCCCGGGTTTGGTCTGCACGAAGTAGCGGGCTGAGTACTCCAGGTAGTCGCGCAGCTGGGCACCGGTGATCTCCACGGCGGCGAGGGTGTTGTCGAAGACGTACAGTCCGGCGATGTCCTTGATCTTCACCTCACCCTTGGGGAACAGGGCGGTACGCGAGAATGGCGACACCTGGGCAATCACCGGGGTGTCGGCGTACTTGGTCTTCTTGAGGGCGTTGGAGACGGTGTCGGCCTCCACGGATCCGATGAAGTCCAGGATGGGGGTGTCCTCGACCATGGACCTCTTCGCCGACATCTCCTCGGTCGATGTTGCGACGACCGAGTTCACGTACGTGATGGTCTTCTCGTGGGCAGCCCGCAGTTGCGGATTGTCGGCGAGCTCTGAGTCCTCGGCAACGTCACGGGTGTAGCGCTGGGTGGCCCAGGTGGAGATCGAGCCGTAGTCGATGCCAACCTTGTCGCCTGAGAAGCTCAGCGGGATCTGCACATCGGAGACGGAGCGTGCCCAGTAATCGGGCTGCGAGATGAGCACCTTGTGCCCCGAGGCGCCGTCCACGACGGTCGAGACGTCGTCGCGGTGGGTGTGCCCGGAGATGACGAGGTCGACGCCCTTGGCCTTGGTGGCCACCGAGGTGGCCATGTTCTCGTCAAGCCCCTTGTAGATCGGGGTGGCGTTCTCCTCGTCCAGGCCACCGTGTACCAGGGTGACGACGACATCGGCCCCTTGCCTGCGCAGCTGACCGGCGTACTTGTCGGCGGCGGCAACCGGGTCGGTGAGGTCGACGCGGCCCTTGAGCACGGAGCGGTCCCACACGGCCGAGCCAGGCGTGGTGACGCCCACGATGCCAACCTTGACGTCGTGGCCGCCAACTTTCTTGGTCACCATGGTCGTGGGCTGGCGCAGGGGCTCACCCGTCTTGACGTCGATGACATTGGCCCCCAGCAGTGGGGCGTCGAGGCTCTTGGCGAAGTTGTTCTGGACGTCCACGCCGTAGTTGAACTCGTGGTTGCCAGTGTTGGTGGCGTCGTAGCCGATGAGGTTGAAGGCTCGGGCCATCGGATTGGTGGAGTCGCCCAGTCGTTCCGGCTCCTGAGAAGCCAGATATGTCAGTGGCGTTCCCTGGATGGTGTCCCCATTGTCGACGGTGACGACCGAGTCGGCGCCGCGGTCCTGACGCGTCTGCTTGATGATCGTGGCGGCACGGGTGAGTCCGAGCGGGGCTGAGTTGCGCCCGGTGGTGTCGGGGCTGAACTCGGCGTCCTGGAAGTAGTCCCAGTTGTAGACGTGCCCGTGGACGTCGGTCGTGGACAGGACGGTCAGGGTGCTGGTGGTGCGTGCCGCATGGGCGACGGCGGTGAGCCCAGCAGACGTCAGCGTCACGGCTGCAGCAGCTACCACGGCTGCTGCGCGGGGGAAACGCATGGCAGATCTCCTCAAGGGGTGGATGGGGATGGTTCAGTACTAGCTCATCATTGCTGGTCATGGTGTCGTCCGGGTGAAGATCGGGTGATCATGGTGGGAAGAATTGCTCTGCCCAGCAGATCGTGCTGAGATCGATGTGCCCGATCGCCCGTGTCCAGAGCAGGCCCATCGAACTCGCGCCGGACGACCGCGTCGGAACGGTGGCCTCAGCCCTTGCGTTTCTGCAGCTGTGCCCATTCGTCGCGCAGGCCTACGGTCTGATGGAACAGCTTGGCGGTCTCGGTGTCGGACACGAAGTACCCCAGCCGCTCGAACTGGATGCTCTCACCGGGTTCGATCCGGGCCAGGGTCGGTTCCAGTTTGCACTCGGTGAGCACCTCGCGGGACTGGGGGTTGAGGTCGTCAAGGGCTTCGCCGGTGCGCTCCCCGGGAATCTCGGCGGTGAACAGCCGGTCGTACATGCACACGGTCGCATCGACGGCATGCTGGGCGCTGACCCAGTGCATCGTCGACTTCACCTTGCGGCCGTCCGGTGCATTGCCGCCGCGGGAGTCGGGGTCGTAGGAGGCGTGCACCTCGACGACATTGCCCTGCTCGTTCTTGACGACGTCGGTGGCGGTGACCAGGTAGGCGCCGCGCAGTCGCACCTCCCGGCCAGGCGACAACCGGAAGTACTTGCGTGGCGGGTCCTCCCGGAAGTCGTCCTGCTCGATCCACAGGGTTCCGGTGAACGGAACCTTGCGGGTGCCAGCCTGCTCGTCACCGGGATTGTTGGGCAGCTCGAACCAGTCGACTACCGGGTTGCCGTCCTCGTCGGTGGGCCAGCCGTCGAGGACGAGCTTGAGGGGGTGGAGCACGGCCATGCGACGGTTCGCGGACTCGTTGAGGTCGCGGCGCACGAACGACTCGAACTCCTCGATGGCCTTGGTGGAGTTGTTGCGCGTGGTGCCGACGGCCTCGCAGAAGGCGCGAATGGCCGAGGCCGGGTAGCCACGGCGACGCATTCCGCGCAGGGTTGGCATGCGGGGGTCGTCCCAGCCATCCACGACGCCGTCCTCGACGAGCTTGCGCAGTCGGCGCTTGGAGGTGATGGTGTGGGTGAGCTCCAGACGGGCGAACTCGCGCTGTTTGGGGGCCGGGGCGGGCAACGGCAGTTGGTCGAGGAACCATTCGTAGAGCGGACGGTGGGAGTTGAACTCCAGGGAGCACAGGGAGTGGGTCACGCCCTCGATGGCATCGGACTGGCCGTGTGCCCAGTCGTAGGTGGGGTAGATGCACCAGGAGTCACCGGTGGCATGGTGGCTCATGTGACGGATGCGATACATCACCGGGTCGCGCAGCCACATGTTCTCGTTCTGCATGTCGATCCTGGCGCGCAGGCATCGGGAACCATCCGGGAACTCCCCGTCACGCATCCTGGCCAGCAGGTCTAGGGACTCCTCGGCCGGACGATCCCGGAACGGGCTCTCGACGCCAGGCTTGCCGAATCCGCCGCGCTGCGCCGAGATCGTCTCAGGATCCTGGTCGTCGACGTAGGCCTTGCCCTCCTTGATGAGGAAGAGCGCCCACTCGTAGAGCTGCTCGAAGTAGTCGGAGGCATGGACGATCCTGCCGGGGGTGTAGCCCAGCCAGGCGATGTCGTCGCGGATGGACTGGACGAACTCGGGGTTCTCGGTACCGGGGTTGGTGTCGTCCAGGCGCAGGTTGCACACTCCGTCGAAATCCTCGGCGATGCCGAAATCGGTGACGATCGCCTTGGCGTGTCCGATGTGCAGATAGCCATTGGGCTCGGGTGGGAACCGGGTCTGAACCCTACCTCCGTAGGTGTCGGCTGCAAGGTCTGCACGGACAACTTCGCGAATGAAATCAGATCGGGACGCCTCTGCCATGCACCGAACCCTACCGGAAAGCGTCATGCATCCGCGTGACGAGGTGTGCGGTGCCGGCCAGCTGGTGGAGTCGCAGAGGATCCTCACGAGTCCCGAGAATGACACGCACCCCCGAGCTCGTCCGTCGCGTGGACTCTCGGGGGTGTGTGATGGACAGTCGTGCTGGCCGATGGTGTGGAGTGGTTGCTTGGAAAGGCTGGATCAGGAGTACATGGCCTCGGCGACGTAGACCTCGCGGGAGTCCCATTCCTTGTCGTTCTTGTCCCAGTCCCAGCAGATGAGGATTCCGATACGGGGCGTGCCGTTCTTGTTGTAGACGAACTTGGCGTCATCGGCCGAGTACTTGTCCACGTAGATCTTGCGCTGGTTGGTCACCTTGTAGCACATGGTCTTGTCGCCGCTGCTCACACGCACGACATCACCGGGCTTGAGGCTCTCGTGGATCTTGTTTCCGGACGCACCACCCTTGTGGTAAGTGTGCGTCATCAGCAGTGACATGCCCTGCGGTGCACCTGGCTTGACGGACTTGTTGTACCAGGTGAAGTTCACCGGATCGTTGAGGGGCGGGACTCCTGGAGCATTCGTCTTGGAATCGACTCCGGCAGCAGAAACCTTGGCATCGATGTTGAGGGACTCGATCTTGACCTTCGTGGGATCAATTGCCGAGCTCTTCGCGGAGCAACCGTTGGGGAGATCGCTGGTTGACGAGGCCTGTGACCTTGCCGTGGGGGTGATGTCGGTGGCCGCTGGCACGGCCGAGGACGATGTCTCATCGTCGTCCTTCTTCTGGTGCAGGACGATCGCCACGACGGCGATGATGATCGCCAGCGCCACGACAATGATCCCGATGATGGCCCCGCGGTGCGGCTTCTTGCCACGCTGTGGGCCTGCATGGGTAGGCTGATGGCCCTCGTTGGAGGGCATGGGACTGTTACTCTCGCTCACGCTGACACTGTATTCCGATTTTCGTCAACTTCCACAACGACGGCCGGGGGTCACCGAAAGTTCATCCTCACCCGTTGCCCCATATACTCTGGCGTCCTCGCACCGCTCTGCCCCGTTGGCCCGTACAACTCTGATGTGCGATCGGCGATCACGGGGGGCTCCCGCATGGGGGCTCTCGGTAAGCCCCGTCCGGTGAGGTCCCCATGAGCATGGGAGATGGACCCAGAGCCCGCCCCCGGCTCCCGACGGAGCTGGGGTCTCCATGGACACGGGGGATCGGCGGTTGACGATGACGAGTGAGCACCGGAGCGCCTGGCGGGTGGCTGGAGTGCGCAGTGCGCTGCCGCGGCGATAGGCTGACCACATCATGACTGAGAATTGCGCCCCCCAGCCGGCACGTACCCGAGTAGCTCCGTCTCCCACCGGTGATCCGCACGTCGGAACCGCCTACATGGCTCTGTTCGACAAGGCCTGGGCCCGTAGGACCGGTGGCCAGTTCGTCCTTCGCATTGAGGACACCGACCAGAATCGCCTGGTCGAAGGCTCGGAGGAGCAGATCTACCAGACCCTCGACTGGCTCGGGTTGGGCCCCGACGAGAGTCCGCGTCTGGGTGGACCGCACGGCCCCTACAAGCAGTCCGAACGGCTGGACACCTACCGTCCCTACGTCGACAAGCTCATCGAGGACGGTCACGCCTACTACTGCTGGTGCTCCCAGGAACGTCTTGCCCAGCTGCGCGCCGACCGGGCTGCGGCCAAGTCCCCGCAGACCGGGTACGACCGCATGTGCCTGGGCATGACCAAGGAGGAGCGGGCCAAACTTCCCGGTTTCACCGAGAACCCCGTCGTGCGCATGCGCGTGCCCGATGACGTCGAGCTCGGCTTTGACGATCTCATCCGTGGTCACGTCAACGCGCCGCGGCCCGATGACCAGGTGATCCTCAAGGCTGACGGATTCCCCACGTACCACATGGCCGTCGTCGTCGACGATCACCTCATGGGCATCGACACCGTCGTGCGTGGCGAGGAGTGGATCTCCTCGACGCCCAAGCACATCCTGCTGTACACGTGGCTCGGCTGGCAGGTGCCGCGATTCGCGCACATGCCTCTGCTGCGCAATTCCGACAAGTCCAAGATCTCCAAACGCAAGAATCCCGCTGCACGACTCATGTGGTTCCGGGAACAGGGCTACCTGCCCGATGCGTTGCGCAACTTCCTGCAGCTGCTGGCCTACCCGATCCTCGGCGAGGGGCAGGAGGTGGAGTCCTTCGAGTCCTTCGTCGCACGGTTCGACTGGGCGGACATCGCCACCGGCGGGCCGGTCTTCGACCTCAAGAAGCTCGACTGGCTCAATGGGCAGTACATTCGCAACCTCGACCCGGAGGCTCTCACGAGCCGTGTGTTCGAGTACGTCGACCGGATGGGGCAGGCACAGGAGGTGCTGGGCCGCGATCTCACCGAGCGTGACCGCTCCATCGTCCGTGCCGCGATGCCGCTGGTGCGTGAGCGGTTGACACTGCTGTCGGAAGCTCTGCCAAAACTGGCCTTCCTGCTCGTCAACGACGACTCCTTGGTCTTTGACGCCGACTCGGTGGCCAAGCTCAAGGACGGTGCCGACGAGATTCAGCATGCCGCGGTCGAGGTGCTCAAGGGGCTTGACGACTTCTCTGCCGATGCCATTCAAGCGGCACTGCGTGCCAGACTGTGTGACGACATGGGCGTCAAGCCACGCCTGGCCTTTGCACCGGTGCGGGTGGCAGTGACCGGATCACGAGTGTCGCCGCCACTGTTCGAGGTGATGGAGATCCTGGGCCCGCAGTCGACGCTGCACCGCATGCAGAGATTCGAAGCCGAGATGAAAAGGCAGTGAGCAGCAGTGATGTCGGGGTGCTGCGACGCCCCGTGGTGTGGTTCTGGGGTCTCGTCACCTGCTACTGGGCTCTGGTGTGGCGCACGCCGGTGTGGGACATCGACGACTTGCGTTTTGCCACTCGATCCCGCACTCTCGGCGGTCGTATTGACTGGTCAAGTCTTGTGCCGTTTGCACGCTATGACCTGGCGGAGCGCAATGGCCGTTTCTCGGACATGATGGTGCAACTCATCATGGCCATGGGGGGATGGATCCGAATACCTCTGGTGATCTCGTCGCTGGCCATGTCGTTGGCACTGTGGCTCATGCTGCGGTCTCTCATTCGGAACCTGCGGGGAGTGGTGTCTGCCGGTGCTGACCTCTTGGCAGGTGTGGGTGCATTTTTCGTACCGATGATGCTCATCGGCCTTGACCCGCACATGGGCGGGGACACGATCATGTTCATCGCCGCGAACATCGGCTACATGTGGGGCTTGGCGCTCGGGATCGTGGCCATCCTTCTCCTGTGGTCCCAGCGGGGGCCGAACGTCCGGCACGGCTGGGTGCTGTGGGTGGCGGTGTTCCTGTCGTTCGTCGCAAGCATGCACCATGAACTGAATGCCCCAGGAATTGTCGGAGCCATCGTTGCCATGGCCCTCATCACCCCTGCTGGGAAATGGACTGCCCGATGGGCTGTGGCCCTGGTGGTGACGGCGGTGGGCAACACCGCGAGAATGGGCATGCCGGGGTTGTGGGCGCGTAGGTTGCGATTGGGTGGCCCATATCCGTACCCGCAGTCGACCGGGGAGATTCCGAAACGGGTGTCGTTCGTCGTCCACTCCGCCAGCCACTCGCTCACGAATTACCCAGCGGTGTTCTTCGCCATCGTCGTGTCGGTCGTCGCCATGTGTGTGGTGGTGATGAGGCGCGGTTATCATCGCCGCACCATCGGCATTCTGCTCACCCTCTTCTGCGTGGTATCCCTCGGAGTGGCTGCGACCAGTCTGCGCATCATGACGCGGCTCACCCGACGCAAGATGCGTGGAGACATCCACCTGTACCTGTCGACCACTGGACTGCTGGCCGGGGCATGCTTCGCGGTTGCACTGGCGGCTCTCGTGGTCCTGACCGTGCTCATTGCCCGAATGCCCGGCTGCGGCATGGTGGGTGTCTCGACCGGGGCCGCATTCGGATACTACGCACTGCCACTGATCCAGGGCTCCCCGGGAGGCCGAACCTCATTCCTGGGGCTGGTGGTCTTCACCGTGAGCGCACTGATGTGGGCGTGGGCAGCCGTGGCGCTGGCCATGGATGGTGCGACACGGCAGGGCACTGCGTCGGGGCCTGGCGCGCAGCCAGAAGGTGAGAGGGGCAGCATCCACGCCCCGAGGCTGGACGTGGCCATGGTCCTCGCCATCATCGCAACGGCGTCATGTCTGGGTACCGGCCCGCAGGGGGCATGGGGCATGCTCCAGGGAGCGACGACCAATGGCGGAACCTGGCGCGCGGTCAACGCCCAGGTGGATGCGGCACGTCGTGGCGAGCTCGACACGGTCGTCGTCCCGAAAACGCTACCGGCCCCCGAGTGGTTGCCCGACTATGCGGGTGCTCGGGAATCCGTCACCTCCTGGTTGTCCCAATACCTCGACCTTCCCAAGACCGTCACCGTGGTGCGTCGGTGAGGACACCACACCTGCATCCGAGGCTGCGGCGGCAGCGGTCATGGCGTGCTGAATCTGGGGTCCGACTGCCGAACTGCTCTCGGGCAGGCTCTCGATTTGCCTTGCTGGCTCATGGATGACACACTGTACAAGTTGCTCCGAACGGGGCTGCGGTGTGTCACGCCCATGATCCACGAGATCAGGCTCAACCGCCGGAGTCCACCGGCAGTGGTGTCACCGACACGGTGAGTCTGCTGCCGAGCCCACGGAAAGCGGGTGAGCGTCGGATGACTGCAGACAAGTCCACAGTGTTCACGGGGTCCTCTACGGCTGGTGATCGGTGGTGTTCTGCGGTTTTCGATACGCGACACCCCGAGTGCGTGGGGGAGGAGTGATGTGACCTCTCGACCCGCACGTCTTGCGGAATCGTGAGGTTGGGACCAATGAGGAGTTCGCTCCTCACGCCGGAACCCTCTGGGCGTACCGGACTCCCACGTCAGGGAATCTTGGACGCGCCAGAGACGAGTAGAAGGAACAACTGTGGCGGGACAAAAGATCCGCATCAGGCTGCGGGCCTACGACCACGAGGTCATCGACTCGTCGGCGCGCAAGATCGTCGACACGGTGACCCGGACGGGTGCGAAGGTCGCGGGGCCGGTGCCGCTGCCTACCGAGAAGAACGTATTCTGTGTGATCCGTTCACCCCACAAGTACAAGGACAGCCGCGAGCACTTCGAGATGCGTACTCACAAGCGGCTCATCGACATCCTCGAACCGACCCCCAAGACCGTTGACTCGCTCATGCGTCTCGACGTTCCTGCTGGCGTCGACATCGAGATCAAGCTTCCGTGAGGTTGAGCACCATGAGCAATGAGCGCAAAGTGAAGGGGCTGCTGGGCACCAAGCTCGGCATGACCCAGTTGTGGGACGACGAGAATCGCATCGTCCCGGTGACGGTCATCCAGGCCGGTCCGTGCGTCGTGACCCAGGTGCGCACCCCCGAGACCGACGGCTACTCCGCCGTTCAGCTCGGTTTCGGTGCCGTCAAGGCCAAGAAGGTCACCAAACCGGAGGCGGGACACTTCGCCAAGGCGGGGGTCACCCCTCGTCGTCACCTCGTCGAGCTGCGTACCTCGGATGCCTCCGAGTACACCCTCGGCCAGGAAATCAGTGCTGACGTCTTTGCCGACGCCGACATCGTCGATGTCACCGGCACCAGCAAGGGCAAGGGAACCGCCGGCGTCATGAAGCGCCACGGTTTCGGAGGCCTGCGTGCCACACACGGTGTGCACCGCAAGCACCGTTCGCCCGGCTCGATCGGTGGCTGCTCCACGCCAGGCAAGGTCCTCAAGGGCATGCGCATGGCTGGACGCATGGGCGCCGAACGCGTGACCGTGCAGAACCTCAAGGTTCACTCCGTTGACGCCGAGCGCGGACTCATCCTGGTCCGGGGCGCCGTTCCCGGCCCGAAGGGTTCGCTCGTCGTCGTCCGCAGCGCCGCCAAGAAGGCCGCCAAGAATGGGGATGCCGCATGAACCAGACCAAGACCATCGACATCGTCAACGCCAAGGGTGCCAAGGCCGGCTCGGTCGACCTTCCCGGTGAGATCTTTGACGTCGACACCAACATTCCGCTGATCCATCAGGTCGTCGTCGCGCAGCTCGCTGCCGCCCGTCAGGGGACCCACGCCACCAAGACTCGTGGTGCGGTTTCCGGTGGTGGCAAGAAGCCGTGGCGTCAGAAGGGTACCGGACGAGCTCGTCAGGGCTCCATCCGCGCCCCGCAGTGGACCGGAGGTGGCACCGTTCACGGACCGCAGCCGCGTTCCTACGCTCAGCGCACGCCCAAGAAGATGATTGCCGCCGCTCTGCGCAGCGCGCTGTCCGATCGGGCTCGCGACGGCCGGATCGTCGTCATCGACTCGCTGGTGGCCGGCGACGTGCCGTCCACCAAGAGCGCCAAGGCTGCCCTGAGCGGCGTCGCCGAGCTCGACAAGGTTCTCGTCGTCCTGGACCGTGCCGACGTCACCTCGTGGCTGTCGGTGCGCAACCTCGCCGAGGCCCACGTGCTCTCCGTCGACCAGCTCAACACCTACGACGTCGTCAATGCCCGTACCGTGGTCTTCACCAAGACTGCGCTTGACACCTTCCTGGGTGACAAGGCGAGCGCTGCCGACGCGGACGCCGCCGAGGCCGATGCCGCCGAGCTGCATCCCTATGGTGCCGACTCCTACCGGGGTGACAATCCGCCGGCCGGTTACGAGATCAAGGCCAAGGAAGAGTCCAAGAAGTTCCACACCCCGTCGTCGCCCTGGTACGGCCGCACGATCGCTGAGATCTGGTTCCGTACCGAGGAGGCCGCCGAAGCCGCTGGCTTCATCAACGCCGTGAAGAAGGAGGACACCAAGTGAGCGAGGTGAAGATCCGCGACCACCGGGACATCATCCTTGCCCCGGTCGTCTCCGAGAAGAGCTATGGGCTGCTGGACCAGAACACCTACACGTTCCTGGTGAAGCCCACCGCCAACAAGACCGAGATCAAGATCGCCATCCAGGAGATCTTCGGTGTCAAGGTCACCTCTGTCAACACGATGAACCGCAAGGGAAAGACGCGCCGCACCCGTTACGGGATGGGCAAGCGTCCCGACACCAAGCGCGCCATCGTCACGGTCGCCGAGGGTGACCGGATCGACATCTTCTCCGGCCCGGTCGCCTGAGCGAGAGACAAGGAATTCCAATGGCTATCCGAAAGCACAAGCCGACCACTCCGGGCCGTCGCGGCTCGAGCGTGTCGGACTTCTCGGAGCTGACCCGCTCCACACCTGAGAAGTCCCTGCTGGTCTCCAAGAAGAAGACCGGTGGCCGCAACAACAATGGTCGCGTCACCACACGTCACATCGGTGGTGGCCACAAGCAGGCCTACCGCATCATCGACTTCAAGCGCTACGACAAGGACGGGGTGCCCGCCAAGGTCGCTCACATCGAGTACGACCCCAACCGCACCGCCCGTATTGCCCTGCTGCACTATGCCGATGGGGCCAAGCGCTACATCATCGCCCCCGACGGTGTGAGCCAGGGACAGGCGATCCTGTCCGGTCCCGAGGCCGACATCAAGCCCGGCAACAACCTGCCGCTGCGCAACATCCCGGTGGGTACCACCATCCATGCCGTGGAGCTGCGTCCCGGTGGGGGCGCCAAGATGGGCCGTTCGGCCGGTGCCTCCGTGCAGCTGGTTGCCCGTGAGGGCAAGTACGCCACCCTGCGCCTGCCGTCTGGTGAGATGCGTATGGTTGACGTGCGCTGCCGCGCCACGGTGGGCGAGGTCGGCAACGCCGAGTACGCCAACATCAGCTGGGGCAAGGCAGGACGCAGCCGCTGGAAGGGCGTGCGCCCGACCGTCCGCGGTGTCGTCATGAACCCGGTCGACCACCCGCACGGCGGTGGTGAGGGTCGTACCTCCGGTGGTCGCCATCCGGTGAGCCCGTGGGGCAAGCCCGAGGCCCGCACCCGTAAGAAGAACAAGGCGAGCAGCCGTCTCATCGTGCGTCGCCGCAAGTCCGGCAAGAAGCGCTGATTGGGAGTCTGAGACATGCCACGCAGTCTGAAGAAGGGCCCCTTCGTCGACGAGCACCTGGCCAAGAAGGTCGATGCCCAGAACGAGGCGGGTACGCACAACGTCATCAAGACCTGGTCGCGTCGTTCGATGGTGACCCCCGACATGATCGGGCACACCATCGGCGTTCACGACGGTCGCAAGCACGTCCCGATCTTCATCACCGAGGCCATGGTCGGGCACAAACTCGGTGAGTTCGTCCCGACGCGGACGTTCAAGGGCCACGTGAAGGAAGACAAGAAGGCGCGCAGGCGCTGACGAGAGGGAAGCTGATTCATGAGCACCACTGAGAGCCGACCGAGCCGTCGCGCT
The DNA here is from genome assembly GCF_900186975.1 of Cutibacterium granulosum. Classification (NCBI taxonomy): domain Bacteria; kingdom Bacillati; phylum Actinomycetota; class Actinomycetes; order Propionibacteriales; family Propionibacteriaceae; genus Cutibacterium; species Cutibacterium granulosum. The sequence goes on along the minus strand of NZ_LT906441.1, from coordinate 29,038 downwards.
GCCCTGCTCGGGGATCGTCCTGGTTCCTACGCCATCGCGCGTCACGTCCGGATGAGCCCGAGCAAGTGCCGTCGCGTCGTCGACCTGGTCCGCGGCATGGATGCGGCTGAGGCCGTAGACATGCTCAAGTTCGCCCAGCAGGTCGCTGCTGAGCCGGTCCGCAAGGTCATCGCCTCGGCCATGGCCAATGCCGAGCAGACCGAGGGTCTGCGCGGCGACGACCTGTACATTTCGCAGGCTTTTGTCGACGAGGGTGTGACCATGCGCCGCATCCGTCCCCGTGCCAAGGGTTCGGCAAGCCGTATTCTCAAGCGCGGCAGCCACATCACCGTGGTTGTCGAGCCCAAGGATGCCCGTCCTGAGCCCAAGAAGGCGAAGAAGGGCCGTCCTGCCACCACCGTCCAGACCGAGACCAGGAAGGGAGCCTGACATGGGCCAGAAAATCAATCCCCATGGTTTCCGTCTCGGTGTGACGACCGATCACAAGACTCGCTGGTACGCCGAGAAGCAGTATGCCGAGCTGGTGGGCGAGGATGTCAAGATCCGCGACTGGCTCAAGAAGAATCTTGAGCGTGCCGGTATCTCCTCCATCGAGATCGAGCGTCGCTCCGAGCGCGTCACCATTTTCCTCTCCGCTGCTCGCCCGGGCATCGTCATCGGGCGCAACGGTGCCGAGGCCGAGCGGGTACGTCGGGAGCTCGAGAAGCTCACCGGCAAGCAGATCCAGCTCAACATCCTCGAGGTGAAGAACCCCGAGACCGATGCCCAGCTGGTCGCCCAGGGAATCGCTGAGCAGCTCGCTGCCCGCGTCGCATTCCGTCGCGCCATGCGCAAGGCCCAGCAGTCTGCCATGCGCTCGGGTGCCCAGGGCATCCGCATCAAGTGCTCCGGCCGTCTGGGCGGAGCCGAGATGAGCCGTTCCGAGGGCTACCGTGAGGGACGCGTGCCGCTGCACACCCTGCGTGCCGACATCGACTACGGCTTCTTCGAGGCCCGCACCACCTATGGCCGAATCGGCGTCAAGGTGTGGATCTACAAGGGCGACGTCACCGGCACCCGTGCCGAGCGTGCCGCCCAGAAGGCCGCACGCCAGGCCGCCCAGGGCAATCGTCGCGGCGGTCCGCGTGGCCGTCGTGGCCGCGGTGATCGCCCCGACCGCGGTGGACGTCGTCGCGCAGCCGAGGCCAACCGCTCCAACGGGAGCCAGGCCGAGGCCAAAGCCCCGCAGACTGAGAACGCAGGAGCCTGAGAATGCTGATTCCTCGTCGTGTGAAGTACCGTAAGCAGCACCACCCCAAGCGTTCTGGTGCTGCCAAGGGTGGAACCGAGCTCGCCTTCGGTGAGTACGGCATCCAGGCCCTTGAGGGCGGCTACCTGACCAACCGTCAGATCGAAGCCGCTCGTATCGCCATGACCCGCTACATCAAGCGTGGCGGAAAGGTGTGGATCAACGTCTACCCCGACCGTCCGATGACCAAGCACCCCGCCGAGTCCCGCATGGGTTCCGGCAAGGGTACCCCTGAGTGGTGGGTCGCCAACATCAAGCCGGGACGTGTGCTCTTCGAGCTGTCCGGTGTGCCGGAGGAGGTGGCCCGTGAGGCCATGCGTCTGGCCATCCACAAGCTCCCCATGAAGGCCCGGTTCATCTCTCGTGAAGGTGGTGCCCACTGATGGCAAAGCTGAAGGCTGCCGACCTGCGACAGCTCTCTGGGGATGAGCTGCGCAGCAAGGTGAGTGAACTGAAGGAAGAGCTGTTCGGGCTGCGTTTCCAGGCCGCCACGGGTCAGCTCGAGGACACTGCCCGCATCCGTGAGGTCCGCAAGGACCTGGCGCGGGTCTACACCGTGCTCCAGGAGCGCAAGCTCAACATCATTGACGACCCTGACGCCACGAAGGAGGCCTGACCATGAGCGACAACACTGCGCAGCGTCAGACGCGCCGCAAGGTTCGCGAGGGCCTCGTCGTGTCCGACAAGATGGACAAGACGATCACCGTTGCCGTGGAGGACCGCTCCAAGCACCGTCTGTACGGCAAGGTCATGACCACGACCACCCGTCTCAAGGCGCATGACGCCAACAACGAGGCAGGTATCGGTGACCGGGTGCGGATCATGGAGACCCGTCCGCTGTCGGCGACCAAGCGCTGGCGCCTCGTCGAGATCGTCGAGAAGGCCAAGTGACCTGATCCCCTCCAGCAGTCCGACCTGCTGTGAGCAATGGCCCGTCCCAATGGGGGCGGGCCATTTTCCATCCGCTGCGAGCGGAACGGACCGCTGCGCAGAATTAGCTCTCATACTCCAAGTGAGGTACTCTGTACAAGTTGCCCTGCGACTGTGCCTTCGCCGATGCTCCTGCTGACGCGATCTGGGACCTCTCGCGGGCCGTGCCGCGTGCCCCTCGAGGTACGGGCTTCCTCCTGGCAAAATCCAGGGGGTTCGTTTCGATGAGTCCCACCAGGCCCGAGAGGGAACCAGCGGGGCAAAGGAGAAATAAATGATTCAGCAGGAGACGCGACTCAAGGTCGCCGACAACACGGGGGCCAAGGAACTCTTGTGCATCCGTGTTCTCGGTGGATCCAAGCGTCGCTACGCCAGTCTCGGTGACACCATCGTGTGCACCGTCAAGGACGCCATCCCGGGCGGCAACGCCAAGAAGGGGGAGGTCGTCAAGGCCGTCGTCGTCCGTACCACGAAGGAGTGCCGTCGTACCGACGGTTCCTACATTCGTTTTGACGAGAATGCCGCCGTGCTCATCAAGGCCGACAATGAGCCTCGTGGCACCCGTATCTTCGGGCCGGTTGCTCGTGAGCTGCGTGACCGCAAGTTCATGCGCATCGCCTCGCTCGCTCCGGAGGTGATCTGAGTGAAGTCCCTCAAGATCAAGAAGGGTGACCGCGTCAAGGTCATCGCCGGCAACGACAAGGGCACCATCGGTGAGGTTCTCTCCGTCGACCCCAAGCGTGAGCGTGTGGTCGTCTCTGGTGTCAACATCCGCAAGCGGCACCGTCGCGAGATGCCCAATGCCCAGGGTGGTACCACCCCCGGTGGCATCATCAGCGCCGAGGCCCCGATCCACGTGTCGAACGTCCAGCTCGTCACCAAGATCGATGGCAAGGATGTCGTCACCCGCGTCGGGTACCGTCGTGAGGACGTGACCAAGCGTCGCCCCGATGGTTCGGAGTACGCCGCCCAGCGCAGCGTCCGTTACCTCAAGAAGGAGGAGTCCAAGTGAGCACTGACGCCCCCGAGAAGACGACGCACAGCATGCCCCGCCTCAAGCAGCGCTACCGGGAGGAGATCGTCCCGGCCCTGCAGGAGGAGTTCCACTACACCAACCCGATGCTCATCCCCGGTCTGGAGAAGATCGTGGTGAACATGGGTGTCGGCGACGCTGCCCACGACTCCAAGATCATGGACGGTGCCATCCGCGACATCACCGCCATCACCGGTCAGAAGCCGCAGGTGACCCGGGCTCGCAAGTCCATCGCGCAGTTCAAGCTGCGTGAGGGTCAGCCCATCGGCTGCCACGTCACCCTGCGTGGTGACCGCATGTGGGAGTTCGCCGACCGTCTGTTGACGCTGGCCCTTCCCCGTATCCGCGACTTCCGTGGTCTCAATGCCAACCAGTTCGACGGCAACGGCAACTACACCTTCGGTCTGTCCGAGCAGGTCATGTTCCTCGAGATCGACCAGGACAAGATCGACCGTGTCCGTGGTATGGACATCACCTTCGTGACCACTGCCAAGACCAATGACGAGGGCAAGGTGCTGCTCAAGCACCTCGGCTTCCCGTTCAAGGCCAAGGACGATCCCAAGAAGGCCCGCGCCAAGCGTGGACCGGCTTACTACGCCAAGAAGAAGAAGAAGTGAGGCTCTGATGGCGAAGACAGCTCTCAAGGTCAAGGCAGCTCGCAAGCCCAAGTTCGGCGTGCGCGCCTACACCCGCTGCCAGCGTTGCGGGCGTCCGCACTCGGTTTACCGCAAGTTCGGACTGTGCCGCATCTGCCTGCGCGAGATGGCCCATGCCGGCGAGCTTCCCGGCGTGACCAAGTCGTCCTGGTGACTCATCGCCTTTTCCGCGGTGCCTTGACTCACCGAATCCGGGGCAGAGATGTTTTCCGGGTTCACCCCAATCATCCGACGCACCAGGTCCAGCACCCCGTTCCCTCACGAACCGATCGGGCTGGAAACCGATGCGAGAAAGAAGCCGAACAGCCATGACCATGACTGATCCGATCGCAGACATGCTGACTCGTCTGCGCAACGCCAGCTCGGCGTACCACGACTCGACGAGCATGCCCTCCTCCAAGATCAAGGTTGGAATTGCCGAGATCCTCAAGGAGCAGGGTTACATCGCCGATTACACCGTCAGCGATCCCAAGGAGGGCGAGGTCGGCAAGACACTCGTTCTCAACCTCAAGTACGGCGAGAACCGTGAGCGTGCCGTTGCGGGCGTGCGTCGTATCAGCAAGCCCGGTCTGCGTGTCTACGCGAAGGCCAACGCCCTGCCGAAGGTTCTCGGCGGGCTGGGCATCGCCATCATTTCCACCTCGAAGGGCCTGCTGACCGATCGTCAGGCCCACGAGCAGTCCGTGGGCGGGGAAGTCCTCGCCTACGTGTGGTGACCGGTCGAGACAGTAAGGAGTAGAAAATGTCGCGTATTGGCAGGCTCCCCATCACCGTCCCGTCCGGTGTTGAGGTGAAGCTGGATGGCCAGGACGTCGAGGTGAAGGGCCCCAAGGGTGCCCTGAACCTCTGCGTCGCCGAGCCCATCGCAGTCGACAAGAACGACGAGGGACAGATCGTCGTCACCCGTCCCGACGACGAGCGGGAGAACCGCTCGCTGCACGGTCTGACGCGCACCCTCATCAAGAACATGGTCATCGGTGTCACCGAGGGCTATGAGAAGAAGCTTGAGATCCAGGGCGTTGGCTACCGTGTCATCGCCAAGGGCCCCAAGCAGTTGGAGTTCAACCTGGGATTCTCCCACCCGGTGATCGTCGACGCCCCCGAGGGCATCACCTTCGCCGTGGAGAACCCGACCCACTTCTCGGTGCAGGGCATCGACAAGCAGCTGGTCGGCGAGGTTTCCGCGAACATCCGCAAGATCCGCAAGCCTGAACCCTACAAGGGCAAGGGTGTCCGTTACGTCGGCGAGAATGTGCGCCGCAAGGTTGGAAAGGCAGGTAAGTGACGATGGCAAACTCCCTGCATATTCACAAGCACCTGTCCTCGCGTACGGCTTCCCGCACCCGTCGCCAGATCCGTGGTCGCAAGAAGGTCTTCGGCACCGTCGAGCGTCCTCGCATGGTCGTGACGCGCTCGTCCAAGCACATCCTCGTGCAGGTTGTCGACGACGTCGCCGGTCACACCCTGGCCAGCGCCTCCTCGATGGAGGCCGACGTGCGTGCCCTCGACGGCGACAAGACCGCCAAGGCAGCCAAGGTGGGCGCCCTCGTGGGCGAACGCGCCAAGGCTGCGGGGATCGACAAGGTCGTTTTCGACCGCGCGGGCAACCAGTACCACGGACGGATCGCTGCGCTGGCCGATGCGGCCCGCGAAGCCGGTCTGGACTTCTGACCACGAAAGGTAAGTGAGCAACGATGAGTGAACCCCAGCGCCGCGGTGGCGGTGCAGGTGAGCGTCGTGGCCGCGACGACCGTCGTGGCCGCAACAACGAACGCGAGAACAATCAGTACCTCGAGCGCGTCGTGGCCATCAACCGCGTCGCCAAGGTCGTCAAGGGTGGACGTCGCTTCAGCTTCACCGCTCTGGTGGTGGTTGGCGACGGCAATGGCACCGTTGGCGTCGGATACGGCAAGGCCAAGGAGGTGCCCACCGCCATTGCGAAGGGCGTTGAGGAGGCCAAGAAGCACTTCTTCCACGTGCCGCGCGTCGGCCGTACCATCACCCATCCGGTGACTGGTGAGAAGGCTGCCGGTGTGGTCCTGCTGCGTCCGGCCTCCCCCGGTACCGGTGTGATCGCCGGTGGTTCGGCCCGTGCCGTCCTGGAGTGCGCCGGTGTGCACGACGTGCTCGCCAAGTCTCTGGGCTCGGCCAATGCCATCAACGTCGTTCAGGCAACCGTTGCTGCCCTTCAGCAGCTCGAGGAGCCCGAGGAGATCGCACGCCGTCGTGGCATGCCTCTGGAGGACGTTGCCCCGGCTGCTCTGCTGCGGGCCCGCAAGGAGGCCGACGAGGCCGCCGCTGCAGCTCGTGCAGAAGCGAAGGCAGGTGCCTGATGAGCAAGATCAAGGTCACCCTGAAGAAGTCAGGTGTCAATGCCAAGCCGAAGCATCGCGAGACCCTGCGCAGCCTTGGGCTGCGTCGTCCCGGTGACTCGGTGATGAAGGAAGACCGTCCCGAGATCCGCGGTATGGCCAACGCCGTGCGGCATCTCGTGATCATGGAAGAGGTGGACTGACATGGCTATCGAGCTTCATGACCTCAAGCCCGCCCCCGGAGCCCACAAGTCCCGTACCCGTGTGGGTCGCGGTGAGGGTTCCAAGGGCAAGACGTCTGGACGCGGTACCAAGGGAACCGGCGCTCGCAAGAACGTTCCCGAGTGGTTCGAGGGCGGCCAGATGCCTCTGCACATGCAGATGCCGAAGTTCCGCGGTTTCAAGAACCCGTTCCGTACCGAGTACCAGGTCGTCAATCTCGACAAGCTCGCAGCGCTCTACCCCGAGGGTGGCACTGTGAGCGTTGACGATCTCATCGCCAAGGGCGCGGTGCGTGACAACGAGCTCGTCAAGGTGCTCGGCACCGGTGAGCTGACCGTGGCACTTGACGTCAAGGTCGATGCCTGGTCCAAGTCGGCCAAGGAGAAGATCGAGAAGGCAGGCGGCAGCGTCTCCGAGCGCTGAGACAGCTTGACCTGAACCTTTCGGGGCGGTGACTTCCTAGAAGTCACCGCCCCGATTGTCTTTTCCACAAGCGATTTCCACGATGTTGCATTTCGGTCAATCTTGTTTCATGTGACGAAACTGCGGTCTCACCTGTGTAATATCAACTCACACATTGCGGCGGGCTGGACCTGCCCGATGCGTGATTCGTGCAGAGCATCGGCCGTGCCTGTGGTGCTGACAACGACATGTCGACACTGATGTGCCTTCCGAACCGTTGCTGGCACGAATCCGCGACGGTTGCGTGGGGGACGACCTCACACTCGAGAAAGGACGCTCGTGCTCAAGTACTTGCTACGACGTCTTGTCAACTACGTGGTGCTGCTGTTCATCGCCGTGTCGTTGGCCTATCTGGTGGCCTCGGCGGCGTTGGATCCGCGAAATGCCTTTGATCGCACCAATCCGAAACTCAACTGGGATTCGGTCAATGCGACGTTGACCGATTACAACATCAATCCCGACACCAGTATCTGGACACGATACGTTCGCTGGCTCGAGATGGTCTTCGGCCACTGGAACTGGGGCTGGACGCCGCACGGGGAGTCGATCAATGCCCTGCTCGGCACCCGGATCGGTGTGTCCATCCGCTTGGTGACCATCGGTGCCATCATCGGCATGGCCGGTGGTGTCGCGGTCGGCGCATGGTGCGCGGTGCGACAGTACAAGGCCGGCGACCGAATCGTCTCGTTCATCTGCCTGTTGCTCATCTCCACCCCGACGATGGTGCTGGCGGTACTGCTCCAGATGGGTGGTACGGCATTCAACCAGGCCACCGGCACGGCGTTCTTCCAGTTCATCGGGGAGACGGGTGCGCATGGCGACTACTTCGGTGCCGAACTCCTCAGCCGTATGCAGCACCTCCTGTTGCCCACCATCTCGATGTCTGCCCTGAGCCTGGCGAGCTACTCGAGATATCAGCGCAACCTCATGCTCGACACCCTGGGTGCGGACTACGTGCGCACCGCTCGAGCCAAGGGCTTGCGCAAGGGCCAAACCGTCAAGCACCACGCCCTGCGCAATGCCATCATCCCGATGGCGACCTACTTCGCCTTCGGCGTGGCCCTCATCTTCACCGGTGCGGCCGTGACCGAGCAGGTCTACGCCTGGAACGGCATGGGCTCGTACTCGGTGACCTCGATCCAGCAGCAGGACATCAATGGCACGGTGGCAGTCGTGGCCTTCTCCGGTGCCTGCACCCTCACCGGTGCACTGCTGTCCGATCTGCTCATCGCCATCATTGATCCCCGAGTCCGGGCTCGGTGAGGAAGGTAATCATGACTGATCCCTCGAACAGCCCGAGCTTCGAGCTCAACACCCCATCCACCGGGCCCCACGGCACCGTCAAGGGGAGCAATGCCGACACGGCATCCACCATCGACAACCGGGTGAGGAAGAATGACGATCATCCGACCGACGGCAGGCGACTGTCTCGTCGTCAACTGGTGCTCCGACGGTTCTGGCGCTCCGCGGGGGCGAGGATCGGCACGATCGGACTGGCCCTCGTCATCCTGCTGGCCCTCATCGGCCCCATCTTCGCCAACTGGGACTACTCGGTGGCCGACACCTATGCCTTCCTCACCCCGCCAGACTCCACACACTGGTTCGGCACCAACCAGGGCGGGTTCGACCTGTTCGCCATGACCCTGCGTGGTCTGCGCAAATCGTTGGTCATCGGCTTCGCCGTGGCCTTCCTCGTGGAGTTCCTGGCGGCCATGATCGGCGCCTCGGCTGCATACTTCTCCGGCATCACCGAGAAGATCATCCTCTGGTTCATCGACCTGCTCCTGGTCATCCCGTCCTTCCTCATCATCGCCATCATTGCCCAGCACTCGGCATCCTCGGGAAGCTCGACGTGGATCCTCATCATTCTGTTGACCGCATTCAGCTGGATGCTGTCGGCACGCGTCATCCGTGCCATGACCCTGTCGGTGGTGAACCTGGACTACGTCCATGCCGCCAAGTTCATGTCGGTGCCGCCGTTCACCATCATCGTCAAGCACGTGCTGCCCAACATCGCGAGCTACCTCATCATCGACTTCACCCTCGGGGTGGTCTCGGCGATCATGAGTGAGACGATCCTGTCCTTCTTCGGGTTCGGCGTGCAGAAGCCCGAGACCTCGCTGGGCACCCTGCTCGCCGACGGGACGAGGTCGGCAACCACCACTCCGTGGCTGTTCCTCTTCCCGGCCGGCATCCTCGTGATCCTGTTGCTGAGCGTCAACTTCATCGGAGACGCACTCCGTGACGCCCTCGACCCGTCGTCCCAGTCTGGTGGTCAAGCATGAGCAAGAAAGAACACAAGACCTTCGAGTCCAGTGCCCTGCCGACACCCGCCCCGGGAGTGCCCGTGCTGCAGGTCGAGGATCTCAACGTACGATTCCCCTCCGAGGACGGTGTCGTCCACGCGGTGCGTGGGGTCAACCTCACGGTGCATGCCGGTGAAATCCTTGGCGTCGTGGGGGAGTCCGGCTCCGGAAAATCCGTCACCTCGATGTCGGTCATGGGGCTGCTCGACGACAACGCCAAGGTCGAGGGATCCATCAAACTGCACGGTACCGAGCTGCTCGGCCGCAGTGACGAATGGATGTCCGACGTGCGAGGCGCCCAGATCGCCATGGTCTTCCAGGATCCGCTGTCGTCGCTCACACCGGTGTACACGGTCGGTGACCAGCTCGTCGAGGCGCTGCTGGTGCATGATCCCGGACTCGGCAAGTCGCACGCCTGGGATCGTGCCGTCGAACTGCTCGACATGGTGGGTATCCCCAACCCCAAGGTGCGTGCCAAGGCCTTCCCGCACGAGTTCTCCGGTGGTATGCGTCAGCGCGTCATCATCGCCATGGCCATCGCCAACAACCCCGACCTCATCATCGCCGATGAGCCGACCACGGCATTGGACGTGACGATCCAGGCTCAGATCCTCGATCTGCTGCGCGTTGCCCAGCGGGAGACCCATGCCGGCATCATCCTCATCAGCCACGACCTCGGCGTCGTCGCCGGACTCGCCGACCGCGTCTCGGTGATGTATGGCGGTCGGATCGTGGAGTCCGCGTCGGTGGAGGACGTCTTCTACCACGCACGTCATCCCTACACGATCGGTCTGCTGGGGTCGCTGCCACGCCCGGACCTGGACAAGACCGAGACCCTCACCCCGGTCGAGGGCAACCCACCGTCACTGCTCAACCTGCCGCCGGGCTGCCCGTTCGTCCCGCGATGCCCGATGGCCGTCGATGCGTGCCGTCAGAGTGAGCCAGACCTGGTGGACACGGACCTGCACGATCACCTCGCGGCCTGCATCCGTTCCTCCGACCTCGTCGACGTCGACTACTACCAGGTGTATCCGCGTCCACAGAGTGCCAGGGCACGGTCCAAGCGGGCGCTGGAGCTTGCCGAGCGTGAGGCCCTCACCGATGTCCTCGAGCTCGATGGACTCGTCAAGACCTATCCACTCATGAAGGGGTCGGTGTTCAAACGCCGGGTGGGCACCGTCCACGCCGTCGACGGCATTTCGTTTCGTATCAAGGAGGGCGAGACGCTCGGCCTGGTCGGTGAGTCCGGTTGCGGCAAGACGACGACGATCATGTCGATCCTCGAACTTGCCGCCCCAGAGGATGGACGGGTCGTCGTGCTGGGCAAGGACACCAGGAAACTTGACCGTGCCGACCGCAAGACGGTGCGCCAGGACCTGCAGGTTGTCTTCCAGGACCCGATGGCCTCTCTCGACCCGCGCATGCCGATTCACGACATCTTGGCCGAGCCGTTGAAGTACAACGGTTGCCCCAAGGACGACATCGCCGATCGGGTGAGTGAACTCATGGGCCTGGTCGGTCTGGAACCGGCCCATGCCAACCGGTACCCGCGTAACTTCTCCGGAGGCCAGAAGCAGCGCGTGTGCATCGCTCGGGCACTGGCCCTGGAGCCCAAGCTCCTCGTGCTCGACGAGCCGGTGTCGGCCCTGGACGTCTCGATTCGTGCCGGGGTGCTCAACCTGCTGGAGAAACTTCGCGAGGAGATGGGGCTTGCCTACCTGTTCGTGGCGCACGACCTGTCGGTGGTGCGGCACATCGCCAACCGGGTGGCCGTCATGTACCTGGGACGCATCGTCGAACTCGGCGAGATCAGTCAGGTCTTCGACCACCCGATGCACCCGTACACCCAGGCGCTGCTCTCGGCCATCCCGGTGCCCGACCCGGCCAAGGAGCGGGCCCGCAGCCGGATCATCCTCGAGGGCGACCTGCCCTCACCGGCAGCCCCGCCCAGTGGTTGCCATTTCCACACCCGGTGCCCGAAGTTCAAGCTGTTGAGCCCCGAGGAGCAGGTGAGGTGTCGGGAGCAGCGGCCCGGTCTGGACTACCCGGATGCGAACAAGGACCGACGGGTGGCCTGCCACTACCCGGAGTCGGTCTCGGTGTTCTGAGGTGGCCGGTCGGCACCGATCAACGTGTGTCACGGTTGGGTCACAATTTGATCCCAGGATGGCAAAAAGACGTCATGGGTCAGAAGAAGTGTGCAAAAGTTGGCTCACCATCACACCACGGGTGAGTGCTCACTCGTCATCAATCGGAGGTAGCGGTGCGTAAGTCAGTAACAGCAACGGTCGCCATGCTTGCGGTCGGCTCGCTGGCCCTCACGGGTTGTGGCCAGAAGAACCAGAGCAACCCGAATGCGGGCAAGGGCGGGGAAACGACCAGCAAATCCGCTCCACTGCAGGACCTCAACATCAAGTCACGTGACGAGGTCAAGGACGGTGGCACCGTCCGATTCTCCATCGAGACCCTGCCGCCGACGTGGAACGCCCTGCACATCGACGGCGACACGGTGGATCTCGGCACCACCATCATGGGTTTCGTCGGGGCGAAAAACTTCGACATCGCCGAGGATGGCACCCCCAAGCCCGACACCGATTACCTGCAGTCCTACGACGTGCAGACCAACGGTGGCAAGCAGGTCGTCACCCTGCACCTCAACCCGAAGGCCAGGTGGAACTCCGGACGCACCATCGACTACACCGACTACCAGGCCACCTGGAAGGCCAACAACGGTGCCAACGAGGACTTCAAGATGGCCAGCTCGGACGGTTTCAACCAGATCGAGTCGGTGAAGAAGGGCGACAAGGACACCGACGTCGTCATCACCTACAAGGCCACCTACCCCGACTGGACCGCCACGTGGAGCAGCGTCATGCCCAAGGAGGGCGTCGGCACTCCCGAGACGTTCAACAACGGCTGGAAGCAGTTCAAACCGGAGTGGTTCACCGGTCCGTTCACCCTGGACCGCATCGACCAGGCCCAGAAGACCCTGTACCTCAAGCGCAACCCCAACTGGTGGGGTGAGAAGGCCAAGCTCGACACCGTCTCGTTCCGTGCCATGGACCCGGCCACCAAGTCCAAGGCCTTCGCGAACAAGGAGATCGACGTCGTCGACGACATCATCACCAAGGACGCCTACGAATCGGCCAGGAAACGTGACGACGGCGAGCTGCGTCAGGCAGGCTCCACGCAGTGGCGACACATCACCTTCAACGCCAAGTCTGGCCCACTGCAGGACAAGAACGTCCGTCAGGCCATCGCCAAGGGCCTGGACCGGGAGTCCATCGCTCGTTCCGACCTCGCCGGCCTGCCGGTCGATGCCGCCTCGGTGATGCTCGGCAACCACTTCTTCATGCCCGGTCAGAACGGCTACACCGACAACAGTGGTGGTTCCAAGTACGACCCCGAGGCCGCCAAGAAACAGCTCGACGAGGCCGGGTGGAAGTCCAACGGCGGCACCCGCACCAAGGACGGCAAGCAGCTCGTCATCAACTACTCCCTGCTGACCGGTGTGCCCACCTCCGACAACGAGGGGCAGTTGTTCAAGCAGGACATGGAGAAGATCGGCGTCAAGGTGAACTTCGTCAACACCCCGCCCGACGACATGTCCAAGGTGCTCACCTCACACTCCTTCGACACCATCAGCTTCACCTGGCAGGGCACTCCGTACCCGATGGCCAACGTGCGTCAGATCTACGGCGCCAAGGCCGAGGGGTCCAAGCAGCCCTCGGAGGCCAACTACTCCCAGCTCATCGATCCGCGCATCGAGAAGCTCATCCCCCAGGTGGACACCGAGATGGACGTCAAGAAACGTCAGGAGCTCGCCAACGAGGCCGACAAGGCCATCTGGGACGACGTCATGACATTGCCGCTGTACCGGCGCATCAAGTTCACCGGTGTGCCGAAGAACCTCGCCAACATGGGTGCGTACACCTTCCAGACCACCCGCGCCGAGGACATCGGCTACCTCAAGTGAGTCATTGCCCGGTCGATCGGTGACATGGGGGCGGGCCCGTGGGGCTCGCCCCCACGCTCGCGTCTGGGCAGGCCCTCTCCGGTGCATACTGTTGATCCGTTGGTGGCCGCTCCCCATGTGAAGCACCCAACCCTGCACTGTGGGCAGTCGGGGCTCACATGAGGATGGACAGCACGACGAGGGCGGCAGTGATGCCGATCGTCACCCAGTTGGGGCGCATGGCAACGGTTGCAGGGTGTGCGGGGCCATCGGGATGACGCTCCACCTGCTCCAGCTCGATGAGGTGGGCCGTGTCTGCGGCGTCCAGACTCAGCCGGACGGGGCGCTGCGCACCGTCAATGATCTCGGTATGCGTGTGTGCTGGGCCGTCGGCCTGACCGGTGAGGCGTCCGTGTGAGCCCCTGGCAGGAGCGGCCCAAGCCCGTACCGTCCTGGTCCTTCCCTCGGCAGGGTCGGCTGTGAGGGTGAGCCCCCAGTGCGGACTCACCGAGGTCAGTGCCGCCCATGAGACGTCCCAGATGCGGAACTGGTTGATGACGTGGACACCGTCGTCGTCGATACGCACCGCGGCAAGTCCCCAGAACAGCCACACCATCCACAGGAACAACCCGATGGTGGGCAGGTGCGTCAGTCCCGAGGCCAGGCCGATCCTGCTGGCGTCCCACACCAGCAGGCACAGGCAGATCACCGCAATCACCGTGGTTCCGATGCGTCCTGCATGGGAAGAGATGATGACGGGTGGTCGCATGTCGGCTCCTGGACTGGGAACTCGTGTCGGACGAACGGTTGGGGCAGGGTTGTAGGTTGACGGTGTTGCCCATGATGGGGTGCCCATCGCCCGGGGTCATGTGTCAGGCAGCACATGCCTGACAGGGGCTCTCTGGGCCGGAACCTCCGATCCTCAGCCTAGGAGCTTGCTCCAAAATGTGGTGTGTGGGCTCGGAATTGATAGGCTACTCCAGTCGAGGCGTGTCGATGGGCCCGGTTCGGGGCGCGACACCTCGATTATCAAGCACGAGATGATGGGAGCGGACACGGATGCTTTCCGCCTTCGCGAATGCGTTCCGGACGCCAGACCTACGCAAGAAGATCTTCTTCACGATTGGCATCCTGGCTATTTTCCGACTGGGGTCGGTGCTCACCGTACCCAATGTCAACATGGCAAACATCCACACCTGCCAGGCGCAGGCCAGCTCCAGTGGCGCTGCCAGCCTGTACACGATGATCGACATGTTCTCCGGTGGTGCGCTGCTGCAGCTGGCGATCTTCGCGCTGGGAATCATGCCCTACATCACGGCGTCGATCATCCTGCAGCTGTTGACGGTCGTCATTCCCAAGCTCGAGGCGCTGAAGAAGGAGGGTGCAGCCGGGCAGAACAAGATCACCCAGTACACCCGTTACCTCACGCTGGTGCTGGGCGTCCTGCAGGCCACCGCATTCGTCACCATGGCTGTTTCGGGCACGCTGTTCCAGACCTGTCAGCTGCCCATCGTCTATGACGAGAACATCTTCCTCGTCGTCGTCATGGTGCTCACGATGACCGCCGGTACCGCCATCGTCATGTGGCTGGGTGAGCTCATCACCGAGCGCGGCGTCGGCAACGGCATGTCCATCCTCATCTTCACCCAGATCGCCGCCCGGTTCCCCGGGGCCATGTGGCAGATCAAGACCTCTCGCAATGGTGCTGGCCAGGCCCATGCCTGGTTCATCTTCCTGCTGGTTCTCGCCGTCGGACTGCTGGTCATGGCAGCCGTCATCTTCATCGAGCAGGGCCAGCGACGCATCCCGGTGCAGTACGCCAAGCGCATGGTTGGCCGACGCATGTTCGGCGGCACCACCACCTACATCCCGCTCAAGGTCAACCAGTCTGGCGTCATCCCGGTGATCTTCGCCTCGTCGATCCTGTACCTGCCGGTGCTCTACGCCATGTTCCGCCCCCAGTCGAAGGGCGCTGCATGGATCAACCACTACTTCGTGCGCGGTGACCACCCGCTCTACAACATCGTCTACTTCCTGCTCATCATCTTCTTCTGCTACTTCTACGTGTCGATCACCTTCAACCCGGTTGAGATGAGCGACAACATGAAGAAGTACGGCGGCTTCATCCCGGGAGTCCGGGCCGGAAAGCCCACGGAGGACTACTTGGCGTATGTGCTCTCCCGGCTCACGGCACCCGGTTCGCTGTACCTCGGCCTCATCGCGATGATCCCGACCCTGGCGCTGGTGTACCTGCACTCCAACCAGAACTTCCCGTTCGGCGGCACCAGTATCCTCATCGTCGTGGGTGTGGCCCTGGACACCGTCAAGCAGATCGAGAGCAAGCTCCAACAACGTCACTACGAAGGATTCCTCACATCATGAGAATGCTCATCATGGGCGCCCCGGGCGCCGGCAAGGGAACTCAGGCCGGAGCGATCGCCGAGCACTACGGCATCCCGGCCATCTCCACCGGCGACATGTTCCGCACCAACATCAAGAACGGCACCGAGCTCGGCCAGAAGGTCAAGTCCATCATGGACGCCGGCGACCTCGTCCCCGACGAGCTCACCGATGCCATCGTCGCCGATCGCCTGAACCAGGACGATGCCGCCGAGGGCTTCCTGCTGGACGGCTACCCGCGCAACATGCACCAGGTTCAGTCCCTCGACGAATACCTCACCGAGCATGGCCAGGCACTCGATGCCGTCGTCAGCCTCGACGTCGATCCGCAGCTGCTCACCGAGCGGCTGCTCAAGCGTGCGCAGATCGAGGGGCGCTCCGACGACAACGAGGAAACCATCCGCAATCGCATGGAGGTCTACACCGACCTCACCCAGCCACTCCTGGACCACTACGAGAAGGCCGGGCTGCTCATCACGGTGGATGGGGTCGGTGAGATCGACGCGGTTCGCGAGCGCGTCCTCGCCGCCCTTGACGATAAGACCTCGAACGCCAAGGGCTGAGGCCTGATGTTGGGTCGTCACCGCATACAGACGAAGACCCCCGATGAGATCCGTACGATGCGTCGTGCGGGCCTCGTCGTTGCTGAGGGACTGGCGCAGATGGGAAGGGCCGCGGTGCCCGGTGCCACGACGGCCGACATCGACCGAGCCGGACGGCAGGTGCTGCGTGCCCACGGTGCGGAGTCGAACTTCCTCAACTACGGAGCCGAATGGGGCATCCCGCCCTACCCGGGCGTGGCGTGCGTGAGCGTCAACGAGGTCATCGTCCACGGCATACCCGACGAGCGCGAACTGCACGACGGCGACATCGTCTCGATCGACTTCGGTGCCATCGTCGAGGGGTGGCACGGTGATGCCGCACGGACCTTCTGCGTCGGGGAGGTTTCCGAGGAGGCCCGTCTGCTCAGCGAACGCACCCGGGAAGCCATGTGGGCAGGCATCACGCAGATTCGTCCCGGTCATCGCATTGGTGACGTCTCGGCTGCCGTGCAGGCCTCGGTGGAGTCCTGGGACCACCCCTACGGCATCGTGCGCGAATACACCGGACACGGTATCGGCACCGAGATGCACATGGACCCCGACGTGCCCAACTGGGGGCGCCCTGGACGGGGAGCCAGGATCACCGAGGGCATGTGCCTGTGCGTCGAACCCATGGTAACTCTGGGTGACGACGAGAATGACGTCTTGGATGACGAGTGGACCGTGCGCACCATCGACGGTTCTTGGGCCGCACACTGGGAGAACACCGTTGCCGTGACTCCCGGTGGCCTGTGGGTGCTCACCGAGCCCGATGGTGGCCAGGCCGAGCTCGAGGCCAGGGGAGTGCCCTTCGCGCCCCTGTGCTGAATTGACGGCCGTTGCACGGGAGCGAGGGGGGATGCGATGCCGAGCGATGTCGAGCCATACGATGACGTTCCGGAGGATCCGGAGGAATTGCGTCATGCCGAGGAATCGGCCGGCTCTGCCCGGGCAGGTCACAAGATCGTCGTGTGGGTCCTCGTCGCGCTGATCGTTCTCGGCATGACCCTCGGTTTCGTCATCTGATGGCAGGGTGCGGGTGGACAGACGTGACGTGGCGGCCTGCCCTGCCTTGCATCGGCGCATGACATTCCCGTGGTCGCTGTCGATGACGGGTTCTGAGGGGATGACCTGGCGATCCGCGACCCGATTTGGGAATGATCCACTCGTCCACTATTCTTGACCCTTGGTTTCGTGTGCGCGGAATCATTCACGCCCGGAGCGGGTGTGACAGTCAAGCGAATAGGACGTAATGGGCAAGAAAGAAGGGGCACTCGAGCTCGAGGGAACTGTTGTCGAGGCACTGCCGAACGCCATGTTCCGAGTCGAGTTGACCAACGGACACCGCGTCCTTGCCACCATCAGTGGCAAGATGCGTCAGCACTATATTCGTATTCTGCCGTCAGACCGCGTCGTCGTTGAGTTGTCTCCCTACGACTTGACTCGTGGTCGCATCGTCTACCGTCACAAGTGACGTTGCTCGCTGGTGGTTCCAGCACAGGCACCGAATCAGGTGCACCTCTCAGAGTGCTTTCCGTGCTCTGAGAAATCCATCCAGATCCCTGCAGGGGATCGTTACGCGAAAGAGATGCTTGATGAAGGTTCGCCCGAGCGTCAAGAAGATGTGCGACAAGTGCAAGGTCATTCGTCGCCACGGTCGCGTGATGGTCATCTGCGACAACCCGCGCCACAAGCAGCGTCAGGGCTGAGCCCTCGCCGCGGACGGGATCGCAGGCCATCGCGCCAGCAGGAATGCAGAGGTTCGACCTCTGAGGTCCACCGTCAGACTCGCCAGCCAGACGAGTGTGGCGTACGAACTGCACAACTGAAGATCGCAGACGACATCCTCAGATGTCGTCAACCATGACCATCGCCTGCGAATGCGCATCAGCGCTGCCGGGGCCGCACCGGAAGCTCACAGGTCCGGTGCGTGGTCATGACCCACAAACGTGGATGCACGTCCCGGGACCCAGCTCGAAACCATCGAGCACGGATCTGGGCCACCACCCCCGGACGAAGGCCGGGGCCTCATCGGACGAACCATTCTCGTCCACAGCCACCACAGGTGATGAGGACGCTCCACGCCAGACACCTTCGCGGCCCTCACCGAGGGTCGTCAATGATGAAAGGGATGCCACATGGCACGCCTCGTTGGAGTCGACCTGCCGCGCGACAAGCGCCTCGAGGTCGCATTGACCTACATTTTCGGAATCGGACACACCCGTGCCCTGGAGACTCTCAAGGCCACCGGTATCAGCGGTGACCTGCGCGTCCACGAGCTGAACGACGAGCAGCTCGTCGCCCTGCGTGACCACATCGAGAACAACTACCAGGTCGAGGGTGATCTTCGTCGCGAGGTCTCCGCCGACATTCGTCGCAAGATCGAGATTGGTTCCTACCAGGGACGCCGTCACCGCAGCGGTCTGCCCGTTCGTGGTCAGCGCACTCGTACCAATGCCCGTACCCGCAAGGGCCGCAAGAAGGCTGTTGCCGGCAAGAAGAAGGCCAAGTGAGTGTGAACCCCGTCCCATGTGACTCAGGTCACATGGTCGATCTGGGCCACTCGCCGACTTTCTGCGCAGACCACACCGAACAGGAGTAAGAGACAATGGCTACTGCAGGCCGTAGGGGCGGCGCACCCAAGCTGCGCCGCAAGGAGAAGAAGAACGTCGTCGCCGGTCAGGCGCACATCAAGAGCACGTTCAACAACACCATCATCGCCATCACCGACCCCACTGGTGCGGTGATCTCGTGGGCCTCCGCCGGCACCGTCGGCTTCAAGGGCTCGCGCAAGTCAACGCCGTTCGCCGCTCAGATGGCCGCCGAGGCTGCTGGACGCCGTGCCATGGAGCATGGTCTCAAGCGCGTCGACGTGTTCGTCAAGGGCCCGGGATCCGGTCGTGAGACCGCCATCCGGTCGCTGGGTGCCATCGGTCTGGAGATCGGACCGATCTCCGACGTCACCCCCGTTCCGCACAATGGATGCCGCCCGCCCAAGCGTCGCCGCGTCTGATCCCCTCCCAGAGCACAAAAGGACTGATACATCATGGCCCGTTACACCGGCCCACTCACCAAGAAGTCCCGTCGTCTCGGGACCGATCTCGTCGGCAACGACAAGTCGTTCGAGCGCCGCCCGTACCCCCCGGGTGTGCACGGCCGCGGACGCACCAAGGACTCCGAGTACTCCCAGCAGCTGCACGAGAAGCAGAAGGCGCGTTACGCCTACGGCGTTCTCGAGAAGCAGTTCCGTCGCTACTACGTCGAGGCCGACCGCTCCGACGCCAAGACCGGTGACATGCTGCTGCAGATCCTCGAGTCGCGCCTCGACAACGTCGTGTACCGCGCTGGTCTGGCCGCCACCCGCCGTCAGGCCCGTCAGCTCGTGAACCACGGACACTTCCTAGTCAACGGCAAGAAGGTCAACATCCCCTCCTACCGGGTGAGTGCCCACGACATCATCGACGTGCGCGAGAAGTCCAAGGACCTGCACCCGATCGTCGTGGCCCGTGAGACCATGGACACCCGCCAGATCCCGGCCTGGATGGAGGTCCGCCCCAACAAGGGACGTATCCTCATCCACCAGCTGCCTACTCGCGAGCAGATCGTCATCGACGTCAACGAACAGGCCATCGTCGAGCTCTACTCGAAGTGAGTGGTGCAAGGGGTGACCCCCTTGCATCCTCCGAGCGGGTCATGGCCCTGTACGCGTCCACCAGATGGGTGGTTGTGTTCGGGGCTGGGTCTGTTCGGGATCCTGTGAGGGGGCGACCCTCACAATCCTGCTTTCCCCGGGTCGGCTGTGGTCGGCCCGGGGATGTCACAACCGAATAATCTCCCGGCGGGGAGTTCCCGTCATCCTGTTCCCCTCTGCGCCTTCATATAGCGGTTGGCGCGAAAGGAAAGAAAAATGCTCATCGCCCAGCGCCCCACACTGACCGAGGAATCGGTCTCCGAGTTCCGCTCCAAGTTCGTCATCGAGCCCCTGGAACCTGGTTTTGGTTACACCGTCGGAAATTCCCTGCGTCGTACCCTGTTGTCGTCCATCCCGGGCGCGTCGGTGACGAGCATCAAGATCGAGGGCGTCCAGCACGAGTTCTCCACCATCGAGGGAGTCGTCGAGGACGTCACCGAGATCATCCTCAATCTCAAGGAGCTCGTCCTGTCCTCCGAGGAGGACGAGCCCGTCGCCATGTACCTGCGCAAGTCCGGTGCCGGCGAGGTCACTGCTGCCGACATCAACCCGCCGGCCAGCGTGACGATCCACAACCCCGACCTGCACATCGCCACCCTCAACGATGACGGACGCATCGAGATGGAACTCATCGTCGAGCGTGGCCGCGGCTACGTCTCCGCCGCCCTCAACGAGGACCCGGACGCCGAGATCGGACGTCTGGCCGTCGACTCCATCTACTCTCCAGTGCTCAGCGTGAGCTACAAGGTGGAGGCCACCCGCGTCGAGCAGCGCACCGA
Organism: Cutibacterium granulosum; assembly: GCF_900186975.1. Classification (NCBI taxonomy): domain Bacteria; kingdom Bacillati; phylum Actinomycetota; class Actinomycetes; order Propionibacteriales; family Propionibacteriaceae; genus Cutibacterium; species Cutibacterium granulosum. Next base: position 8,423 of record NZ_LT906441.1, on the reverse strand, counting down.
CTTCGACCGTCTCGTCGTCGACGTGGAGACCAAGCCCTCCATGCTGCCGCGCGACGCCGTTGCCTCTGCCGGCCGTACCCTTGTCGAGCTCTTCGGTCTCACCCGGGAACTCAATGAGGATGCCGAGGGTATCGAGATCGGGCCGGCCCCGGTCGACGAGCAGTATGCCGAGAGCGTCTCGACCCCCGTCGAGGATCTCGACCTCACCGTGCGGTCCTACAACTGCCTCAAGCGTGAGGGCATTCACACCGTGGGTGAGCTCATCTCGCGTTCCGAGCAGGATCTGCTCGACATCCGCAACTTCGGATCCAAGTCGATCGACGAGGTCAAGGAGAAGCTGGCCGAACTCGGTCTGGCCCTCAAGGACTCCAACCCCGGCTTCGACCCGCTGGCTGCTGCCGACAACTTCGAGGCCGAACAGGCCGGGGACGAGGACCAGGGCGACGAGGACTTCGCCGAGACCGAGCAGTACTGAGTGGTCGTGGCGCCTGAAGCGCCACGACCGGCAAGGGGGACACCCCTTGCACCCCGCGTGGTGTGCTGCCCCACATCGTGATGACGATCAGCGCAGTTGGGCACGCGCCCCACGCGCGGGCTACAATTTCAGAGTTTCTGCCCGTCGGTGACATGTCGCTGACGGGTGGTGGCCAAGGAGGTGGACCTTGGCCGAGCCCCCGCACCGCGGGGAGGGGAGGGCAACCGTCCTCCCTCCAGCCGGATCGTGGCGAGTCCACCTGCTCGCCGCGCCGACCCACAAGGAGTAAGACATGCCACAGCCGATGAAGGGTCCGCGTTTCGGTGGAAACGCAGCCCACAGCCGCATCATCCTGCGCAACCTCACCAGCCAGCTCTTCGAGCACGGTCGTGTCGTGACCACCCTGGCCAAGGCCAAGCAGGTGCGTCCGATCGCGGAGAAGCTCATCACCCGCGCCAAGGTGGACACCGTCGCGAATCGCCGCATCGTCAACAGGACGATCACCGACAAGGGCGTCTCGCACGTCCTGTTCACCGAGATCGCCCCGATGATGGCCGAGCGCAACGGCGGCTACACCCGCATCACCCGCATTGGTGACCGCAAGGGTGACGCCGCTCCGATGGCCGTCATCGAGCTCGTCACCGACAAGCCCGCAGCCAAGGACACCGCCGACGACGTCAAGGCAAAGATCGCGCAGGCCGACGAGTCCGCCAGTGCCGAGTCCGCCGAGGATGCACCGGCCACGCCGGCCGCAGCCGACGAGGCTGAGTCCGAGGCCGATGCCCCGGCAGAGGAGACCCCGGCCGACAAGGCCTGATCCTCCTACCACTTTGCTGTGCCCCGCTCGAGTTCGCTCGGCGGGGCACAGCCATGTCCGCTGCCTTCCCCGCCCTGCCGGCGACGCCAGGGCCCAGCTGGCGATGCCAGAGCTGACTACCATCCACCCTTGACATGACGCAATAAGCTGGACTGGTGACCGACCGACTTCGTATCGCCCAACTCGCCAACTTCGTCGGGCCCGTCTCCGGCGGCATGAAGGTTGCCATCGACCAGCTGGGCAAGCAGTACGTCCAAGCCGGGTGCGACCGCATCCTCGTCGTCCCCGGTCAGCACGACCACGTCGAGGAGACCGAGAACGGCATCGTCGTTCAGGTCGCTGCCCCGAAGATCTCCAAGCAGTACCGCATGATCGCGACTCCGTGGCGTGCGCTCAGCGTCCTGGATCGATTCCGCCCGACATCCATCGAGGTGTCCGACAAGTGGACCCTCACCCAAGCGGCCAGGTGGGCACGCCGTCGCGGAATTGGCTCGGTGCTGTTCAGTCACGAACGGCTTGACGACATGCTCGCCGGGTGGCTGCGCCGTCAATTCGGCGTGGAAGCCGCTGTGGGTGCGCTCAACCGGCGACTCGTCAAGCAGTTCGACGTCATCGTCGTCACCTCCGACTACTCCTCGGGGGAGTTCTCCGGGCTCGGTGCCGAACTGCACAAGGTGCCGCTGGGGGTGGATCTGGAGACATTTCACCCCTCGATGCGGCCGCAAGGCCTGCCCACACCACAGGGTGACGGAGTCATCCGGCTGTGCTACGTGGGGCGCATGAGTCATGAGAAGAATCCCGAGCTTGCGATGCGCGCCGCCATGGAGCTGCATCGACGGGGCCTGCCCGTCCAGATGAACATGTACGGCGTCGGCCCCGACCTGCAGGCCATGCAGGATGAGTCGAGCGGCTTCCCGGTGACCTTCCACGGGTTCGTCGAGTCACGTACCGAGGTGGCCAGAGCCTATGCCTGCTCCGACATCTCCATGTCGGTGTGTCCCACCGAGACCTTCGGGCTGGCGGTGCTCGAGGCCCTGGCCTGCGGCACCCCGGTGGTCACCTCGAATCGTGGTGGGGCGTACGAGCTCGTCAATGCCAACAGTGGTGCCAGCGGATTCCCCAACCCCAGTGGCATCGCCGATGCCACCACTACCCTCATCAACCGCCTCGGGTCCGGGCTGCGTGCCAGCGCCAGGGCTCGTGCCGAACAGTTCACCTGGCAGGAGTCGGCGCGCACGATGCTGCAGATCCATGCCGGCCTCGCCGAACGAATTGCGAGACGCCCCTACTGGAAGGACAACCTGGTCGACGCACGCTCGGCCCACCAGGAGAAGCACGGCGTCAAGGACCTGTTGTCTCCCACCAACACCACCACACAGCAGTCCCAGGAGGAGCGATGAAGAAGTCCCGAGCCATTGCCGTGGCACTGGCCTGCGCCACCGTCACCTATGCCGTCCCCCTCCTCGCCCGCCCCGCTCCCGACCCAGCTCGCCCCACGGTGCGCGGGGCCGACGGCGTCACCAGGCGATTGTCGACGATTCACGACGTCATCGCCGCGGGACGTGCCAGTGGGGTCACCGGCTGGGACCTCGTCGACGAGGTCACGTCGATGGTGCACGACATGATGACCCACTACTCCTGCTGGCACCTGGGGTTGTCGCCGGAGGAGGCGCTACGCGCGGGGCAGGGCACCTCGGCGCAGTACAACGCGGCACTGGCGAAGGCCCTGTGCGCACTGGGATTCGACTTGGAGCTGGTGCACGCTGCCCGGGTGCGGCTGGACAACCATCCCTGGTACCACGTCGGCCACACCTGGGTGCAGGTGACCTTCGAGGGCCGAACCCTGGACGTGTGTGCCTCGCGACGGACCAATCGTGCTGGTGCCGTGAGTTTCGTTCCGGTGACGCCGGTGCGTCCGGTGCGACGCATCACCATGATCGACGGCAGACTCGCCCTGGCTCCCATCGTCGCTGGCAGCATCTGGCGCTCCTGGCTCACCCGCAGACCCGTGTCACGCTGGGTCTATCGGCATTTCGGTGAGCCGGTCTGAGCTGATGAGGCATGGCGTGTGGATTCTCTGATGGTCAGATGACAGACAACCTTGGCAAACAGTGGCGGGGAAAACACAGATCTGATAGCTTGTTACCTGACAGGTAACACATGAGGGGTTCTATGAGGGGCGTGGTGTGTCAACTCACCTATGCAAACTCTCGTCTGCAGAAACTTTGTGAAAAACATGCTGTGGCGCAGCAAAAGTTCGGTTCGGCTGGAGCCAAGAAACTCGGATTACGCGTCAAGGAGTTGCAAACTGCACCCACACCAGAAGAGCTGCAGAAAGGGCCGGGTCGGTGGCATCCGATCGTATACGACTGGCCTGGCTGTCTCTCCGGAAGGTTGCACGGCGGATCGACGATCATCGTCCGTCATGTCGTGCATGACGACGGCCACCCTGGGTGGCATGTGGAATGCCTCGGCGATTGCTACAAACACTAGGGAGGAGGACCCGAGATGACCGGGAACATGACGGATTACGCCGTTGCCACCGGCGAGTTCATCGAGGAGTGGCTGGATGACCACGACATGACCGCTGCCGAGCTTGCCCGGCGAACGGGGTGCTCGCGCAAACACATCAGTACGGTGCTTGCCGGTGCACGTGTCACTCCTGAGTTTGCCAGCAAGCTGGAACTCGTGACACACGTCCCGGCGGAACGTTGGCTTGCCCTGGAAGGGCAGTACCGTGCAGACGTGGAACGGCTTGGGTTGCAGGAAAAATTAGCGGGCAGCGGTGAATTGCTCGATTCCTTCCAGCCCAGCCTCACGGTGCTGCGTAAGCTCGGCATCATCGAGGGCGACATGCGCCGACCCGGTCGGCTCATGATGCAGCTCATGTCATTCTTCCGCGTGGGATCGCCCGATGCCATGGTTGCTCGCAATCTCATCCCGGATGTCGCATTCCTCAGGTCGACAGTTCTGGATGTCAACGTGGCCAGTTTGGCCACGTGGCTTCGGTTGGCTCAGATTCAAGCAGTTGGAGAACCGCCCACGTCCTCATACAGCCCTTCTGGACTGCAATCGGTCCTACCTGAGTTGCGTCCGATGTCGCGTGATCTCGACACCGATCCTGCTGCCGGTGTCCGGAAGCTTGCCGAGGTTGGCGTCCGCGTGGTCCTTCTCGAGGAGATCAAAGGGTGCCGGGCATATGGAGCGACATTCTGGGATGAGTATGGGCCAGTTGTCGTGCTGAGTGCACGTGGTAAGCGTGACGGCGTGCTCTGGTTCACCCTCTTTCACGAATTGGGGCATGTGCTGCTGCATCCGAGGCAGCTCTTTCTCGAGGATTCAGACGATGAAAGTACCAATGCAGAGGGGCAGGAAGCCGAGGCAAATTCCTTTGCGACGCAGTGGTTGGTGCCAGATGACAGGGCGAGAGAAGCTGCCGCCTTGCGCAATGAGGCCGAGGTCGTCAATTTTGCCCAGGAGATCGGCGTCAGCCCTGGCGTGGTGATGCAGTACCTGCACCACCACAAGTACTGGAAATATTGGCGTGGACAAGATCTGTATCAGAGGGTGAATCTTCAGACCATCGGCAAGACTGCTTGAGTGCGGAGCCACGTAGGCTGCCCAACCGCGGTCGAACAGCTTCGGCGTGGCTGCCCGTGCAGAAAATCCGTGGTCACCAGTCACTCTCGCGATGACGACGCTACACATTGGCTTCTTACGTTGCTTGGCCCCGCACCGGTGTGGTACGGGGCCAAGCAATTGGGGCTGGACCGGATCAGCAGTCAGCAGAGTCCTCAGAACAGATCGTTGATCTTGCGAGCCTTGGTGAAGCGCTCCTCGGCGTCCTGCCAGTTGACGACGTTCCACCATGCGGTGACGTAGTCGGCCTTGACGTTCTTGTACTGCAGGTAGTAGGCGTGCTCCCACATGTCGAGCTGCACGACCGGGATCTGGCTGGACGGCAGGTTGCCCTGGTGGTCGAACAGCTGCATGACGTTGAGACGCTGACCCAGGGTGTCCCACACGAGCATGCCCCAACCCGAGCCCTGAACGCCCTTGGCAGTGGCCTCGAACTGGGCCTTGAAGTTGTCGAAGGAGCCGAAGTACTCGTCGATGGCGGCGGCCAGCTCATTGCCCTCCGGACGTCCACCACCGTTGGGGGACATGTTCTTCCAGAAGACGGAGTGGTTGATGTGGCCGCCCAGGTTGAAGGCATAGTCCTTCTCGAGCTGGTTGATGGCACCGAAGTCGCCCTTGTCGCGGGCTTCGGCCAGCTTCTCCAGGGCCGTGTTGGCGCCCTTGACGTAGGTGGCATGGTGCTTGTCGTGGTGCAGCTCCATGATCTCGGGAGCGATGTGTGGAGCCAGGGCGCTGTAGTCGTACGGCAGTTCGGGAAGGGTGTAAGTAGCCATGTGTCCTCCTGACGAAGTCGTTGGCTGCAATCGGAGATTCCGATCAGCCGTTGGCGTCATCCAGTACAGCGCACAGTCGTGCGGGGCTATTCCTGATTCAGGAGAAAAATTTCTTCCTCCCCGGGGCAGACAGCTTCGTAAGGGACGCTCCCAGACCTCCATGCATCGTCTGAACTGTGCCAGTTCGCCTTGCGTGCGGCTCGCCGCAATACCTGCATGACTGCTTGGCCAGCAAGGATGACGAGGATGACGTTGGTCACGGCCCGCCCCAGGTTCCAACCCATCGACGTCGCAGCATTGAACAGGACGAAGTGCCACAGGTTCGTGTTGATGGAGGCCTCCGGGTTGAAGGACAACTGGGAATCCATGCCCAGATTGAACGGCCAGAACGCGAAATCCATGAGCCAGCCGTAGAGGAATGACGCAAGGGCCCCGTAGACGGCCAGCACCAGTGTCTCTGACCAGCCGCGCAGCCTGCGGGGCAGCAGACCGGCCCCCATCCCGACGAAGGCTGCAGCCAACATTTGGTAGGGCAGCCACGGTCCGAACCCGGCAGTGATGATTGCCGAGGTGAACAGGGTCGTCGTGCCCAGGACGAACCCGAAAGCCGGTCCGAAGACCCGACCGCCCAGCATGATGGTGAAGAAGACCATCTCGATCCCGGCGGTGCCCGCCCCCAGTGGGCGCAGGCCAGCCCCACACGCGGTGAGTACGCCAAGCATGGCCAGAGCCTTGACGTCAATGCCATCGGCTGACATTTGCGAGACGACGACCACCAGTGCCACCGGGAGGATCACAGCGAACAGCAGGGGAGCACGAGTGTGGTAATCGGCGATCGAGCCGGGATCGAGGAACAACGGCCAGCAGAAAGCCAGGAGACTCAACACCGCGGTGATGACGAGCAGGATTCTTGCGCTCCACGACGTCCCCATGACCGTTCCAGGACGATCGCGGTTCATCGTAGTGTCTTCCAGACCGATGGGGACCCCCCATCGGGAGGGACATCGGTGCTCGTCAAGCCCTGGACGGTGATGAGGCTGCGTGCGGCACGCACGTCGTTCACCGTGAGCAGGTCCGCGGGGTGGAAGACCTTGGCCACCTGTGGCGAGAACGCGGGAGAGGAAGTGCACACCGCACGGGTCGTCCCGTCGGCAACGACCTGCCCGTCAGCCATGACGAGAGTGCGATCAGTGGTGGCAGCAGCAAATTCGACGTCGTGGGTGGAGATGATGACTGCTGCCCGGTGACACGTTCCCTCTCCCTCGGCAATCTGACGCACGATTCGGCCCAATTGGGCCTTCATGGTGTAGTCCAGACCACGGGTCGGTTCGTCGAGCAGAACGACGTCGGGACGTGCGGACAACTGGATGGCCAACACCAGTGCCAGGCGTTGGCCCTCCGAGAGATCACGTGGGTTGCGCCCACCGGGAAGATGCGCTCCCAGCGACGTCAGGATCTGCGTCGTCGTGCCCGGCGGCACCTCGGACTCCATGTCGGCCTGATGACACTCGGCGGCCACGGTCGGCAGGTAGAGCAGGTCAGCTGCCGACTGGGGCACCAGCGTCACCAGACGTCGCGCCACCTTGGCGTCGACGGTACGTGGATCGACCCATGATGCAAATCGGGGCGGCCTTCGATCGTCCGGGGAAGCTTCCTGATCGAGTACCGACACGGTTCCCGATGACGGTGTTGCTCCCTGCAGGGCCCACATGAGTGATGACTTGCCGGCTCCATTGCGCCCCATGAGGGCACTGACTGTGCCGGACTGGAAGACGACGTCGAGGTGATCGACGGCAGTGAGGTCACCGTAGCGGACGGTCAACTTCGTCGTGCGCAGCACGTCGTGGCTGCCGTCACTGGCCCATGTCATCGCCTCGGTGGGAGTGGAGGTCGCTGACAGGCCTGGCTGCGGACCGATGGTGCGGCGTGCCTGCCGTACCGACAACGGCACCCGGGGCAGGGCGAGTTCACGAGCCAGGGCACTCAGCGGAGGCACGACATCAGCCTGGGCCAGCACCGAGCTGGGATCGGCCTGCACGAGTCTTCCATCACCGGGCAACCACAGAATGGTGTCGGCGGCGTGCATGACGCGTTCCAGACGGTGCTCTGCCAACACCACGGTGAGACCCACCTCGTTGACCAAGGTGGTGATTGAGGCCAGGACGTCCTGGGCAGCTGTGGGGTCCAGTGCGCTCGTCGGCTCGTCGAGAACGAGGATGCGTGGCTGTGCGGCCAACACGGCGGCGATGGCCACCCGCTGCTGCTGGCCACCGGACAGGTCGAGCAACGGACGGCTACGCAACTCGGCGATGCCCATGAGGTCCAAGGTCTCCTCGACGCGCTTGCGCATGATTGACGGCGAGATCCCCAGCTGTTCCATGCCGTAGGCGATCTCGTCCTCCACGGTGTCGGTGACGAATCCAGCCAACGGGTTTTGTCCAACGACCCCGACGACGTCGGCCAGATCGCGGGGGCGGCAGGTGCTGGTACGTCGGCCGGCGACGATGACCTCACCGCTCACCGTTCCACCGGAGAAGTGCGGCATCAGCCCATTGAGCACTGAGAGCAAGGTGGATTTCCCGGTGCCGGTGCGCCCGACGACCAGGGCCAGATCTCCTTCCTCGATCATGGCATTGGCATGGCTCAGCGTTGGTTCATCGGTTCCGGCGTGGCTGATGGAAACATCGTCGAGGATGATGGCGGGACTGGTGTGGCTCAT